>JAWVZH010000076.1:0-14568 GCA_033722295.1 Saprospiraceae bacterium | reverse complement strand
ATAAAGCCAAAACACTCCAAATCGCTCCGAGGACCACTATGGCACGTGATGGACGCCAATCGGAAGAGACCAGAGAAAAAGCAACCAACAGTATGATCGTCCCTAACAAAAGAGATCTCCACAAATTCTTTAATTTAAAATATCTGTCGTATGCCCCTCCAAGATATAGCGTGGAGAGCCAGACCAGAGTGTAAATGATATGATGAGAAACCAAGGGAACGGTGGAGTAATAATCAGGATCACCGAAGTAATACCTTGCCCAAATTCCAGTTATGTATTGCAATCCCAAAAAGATGATCGCCCCATCCGCTACAATCGGAACGATTCTTTTAGAAACTGAGTATCCCAATGCCAAAGCTGCCCGAAAAACCACTGCAAGCTTATAAAATATAGATATGTACATCGCACCCTTGCCGACGAAGTGTTTATTGGCAAAGATGATCATGGCCTTATAAAACACCCTAACATAATTGAGGCTGCCTCGTTTCGTACTCTCTCCCTTGAAATGCACGATGGAGGTTTCTGCTTCATACCAGTTGATATAACCTGCTTTCTGGATCCGGTAACTCAGGTCGATATCTTCCCCATACATAAAAAAGGACTCATCCAATCCACCGATCTCATCTATGACCGACCTTCTGATCATCATAAAGGCGCCACTTAGCACATCAACTTCTGAAGATCGATTTTGCGGAATATGTCCAAGATGATAGTAGTTAAATGTTCTGGATCGTGGGAAAAGGCGAGAAAGCCCGAAGGCCTTGCAGAAAGCTACAAACGGAGTTGGCAAGCCTCGCTTTGATTCAGGTAAAAAATGACCACCGCCATCTATCATTCGCACCCCCAGACCGCCTATCCGTTTGTTCTCATCCATCCGGTCCACGGCAATCTTTAGTGTGTTCTCTGACAGAATCGTATCAGGGTTGAGCAATAGAATATATTGCCCTCTGGCGATCCTGATGCCCTGATTATTAGCCTTGGAAAAACCGAGATTCTCACTATTCCTGATTCTGATGACATCCGGAAATGACTTCTCAACCATTTCCATGCTGCCATCGTCAGAATCGTTATCAACGACGATCACTTCATAATCATAATGGAAATTGGAACGATAAACAGATCTTAAGGACTGTTCCAGAAAGTACTTGACATTATAGTTGACTATGACGATAGACAACTTCATTACATCGAGACTTTGCCTCCCACATCGTAAGGTAATCGACTTTGGATGGACCTTCCAAGCGTCAATTCATCTGCATATTCCAATTCTCCGCCAAACGAGATACCTCTCGATATCTGGCTCACTTTCACACCTTCTTTTGCAAGCAATTTGAACAGATAAAAACTGGTGGTCTCACCATCAATAGTTGGGCTGATAGCCAGGATAACTTCAGGCTGATCTTCTTCTATTTGAGAGATCCGCGAAATGAGCTCTTCAATAAAAAGATCGGAGGGCCCAATACCTTCCAGAGGTGAAATAACTCCTCCCAGAACATGATAAACACCCTTGAACTGATCGGTTGCCTCTATAGCCATCACATCCCGAATACTCTCAACAACACAAATAAGGTTCTTATCACGGTGCTTGTCTTCACATATCCCGCATATCTCTTCATCTGAAATATTACAACATGTCTTACACCGTTTGATCCCCTGACGCATCTCCTCAAGTGCCGAAGTGAAATTGGTGGTATAGCTTTCCTTCTCATTCAGAATATGAAGAACCAACCGTAACGCGGTCTTTTTACCGATGCCCGGAAGGGTTGAAAATTGCTGAACTGCCTCTTCTACCAGTTTTGAACCATACTTCATATCACAAAATTAACTTAAATGGCGCACAATAACTCCCTCGATCAAGACAGGCATTTGCCGGAGCGATTTTGGAACCTGGTTACCACTCATTAAGATATGATTAAAACAAAACGACCGTATAATTGTCAGGAATTAGAAGAATTAATATAGAAATAGGAACCAAACGAATTTCATAACTTCGTGATCTAACATAAACTCTATGGCAGAAATTATCAGAATGCCCCGCTTGAGCGATACTATGGAAGAGGGCAATATCGTGGAATGGTTGAAAGACGAAGGTGACAAGGTTGAGCCCGGTGATATCCTTGCAGAAGTTGAAACAGATAAAGCAACGATGGAGCTTGAAAGCTTTCATTCAGGGACCCTTTTGCATATAGGTGTAAAGGAAGGAGCAGTCCCCGTAGATGCCGTTATCGCTGTGATTGGTGAAGAAGGCGAAGATTATGAAAAGATCCTAGAGGAAGCCGAAGACAAAACGGAAAAGGACGAGGAGAAATCTGAAGATGACGCCAAAGAGTCGAAAGAGCAGGCCGAGGACAGTAAAGAAAAAGACAAGGGCAAGGACAAAGACGAGAAGAAAGGTGATAGCGCCGAACCTGCCAAAGAGGCACCTTCGAAAGAAGACGATAGTCGGATAAAAGCCTCACCGCTGGCCAGAAAAATGGCTGAAGAAAAAGGCGTAGACCTGTCCAGGATACAGGGATCAGGTGATAACGGGCGTATTATCAAGCGAGACATCGAAGAAGCAGAAAAGTCACAATCCGCAGCGGCACCACTTTCCGAACCGAGCCCTCTGCGGCCAGAGGTTAATTACGGAAAGCAACCGGTTTCGCAAATGCGTAAGACCATAGCCAGGAGATTGAGCGAAAGCAAGTTCAGTGCACCTCACTTCTATCTGACCATGGATATCAACATGGACAATGCGGCACAGGCAAGAAGCGAAATGAATGAATTCAGTCCAGTAAAGATCTCATTTAATGATCTGGTCGTCAAAGCTGCTGCTTTTGCACTTCAAATGCATCCCCAGGTCAATGCGAGCTGGACCGGAGATGCCATCGATTTCCATAAAGAGATCAATGTCGGCGTAGCAGTGGCAATTGACGAAGGTCTCATGGTGCCGGTGGTCAACAATGCCAATCTAAAATCTCTTTCACAAATCAAGAACGAGGTTAAGGAGCTTGCCGAAAAAGCAAGGGACCGTAAACTGTCAACTGAAGAGATGCAGGGCAACACTTTTACAGTTTCGAATCTTGGAATGTTTGGAATTGAAGAGTTTACAGCCATAATCAACCCTCCCGACAGTTGCATCCTGGCCGTAGGAGCTATTATTGAAAAACCTGTTGTCAAAGATGGTGAGATCACGAAGGCCAAGATGATGAAAGTGACACTTTCTTGTGATCACAGGATCGTTGATGGGGCTACGGGTGCACGTTTTCTACAGACACTACAGCAACTTCTCGAATCACCATACAATTTACTTGTTTAAGTATTGGGGCGAATAAGCTAAACATAAAATATCTCCTAGCAACTACCCTCCAAGGGTGTCTGACAAGGATCGATACTCCGGCCTTTTTAATAACTCATACCTGAATTAAAATCCAGAGCCTTTATTTAGTGACTGTCCTGGTTCCGAATGGTGAGGAGCAGAATAGGTGTCGCCGGTCGGGTTATAATCACCACAATAACCGGCATCAGGTCCTTCAGGTCGTGACATGCTCTTGTCTCCCTCTTTGCTTACTGTGAACTCTACCCTCCTGTTGAGATATTGTTGCCTGTCGCGGAGGTCACTTGTATATTCATCGGTGACCAACGGTTGTTCCTCGCCGCCATACATGAGATTAAAACGGTCTCTTTCGATTCCATACTTAGTGGCAAGAAAGTCAATAGCTGCTTTGGATCGATTGTAGGACAACACCTTGTTATATTCGTTATTGTTTCTATAGTCTGTATGTCCCCACACGGTGATCTTCAGATCAGGACTGCTTTGCATGACTGTAGCTACGTGATGTAAATGAGGATAGTATTCGGGTTTGATACAGTATTTGTCAAGGTCAAAATGGATCATTGGTAAGAACCAATCACGCTGACCTTTGGCAATTGCAGAACCCACCTTCCTGTCCACTATACCATCAACATCCTCTTTTGTCATATAGGCAGGAACCTGCGCCACTCCCTCCTCGTTGATCTCAAAACCACCAGGCGAGTAAGGTTCCTGGTCCTGATAGTCAGCCACACCATCTCCATCACTGTCAAGGACACGTCCTTTCGTATTCACAGGAGCCCCAAGAGGACTTTCGGGCTCTTCGTCCAAAATATCGATGACACCATCTTCATCCGTATCAGTAGGATCGAATACAGGTCTCCGCTTCAATTCTGCTATATCATTGAACATATTGTCCATAGGATTTAACCAGTATAATGGCTCGGTGCGTTTTGAAAAGTCTCCAAGGTTGATCGCCAGTCGCACAGAGGTATAGTGGCCTACATCCATGTTGTTGGTCTGATCCAGCGCAGTTCTGTATTTAATACCATCCAGGTAGTCATTGTCCGAATACATCACCTGATGCTCCAATCCTATATTTATTCTCTTACTCAATTTTCTTGAGACACCCATACCAGCGATCCAGACGATATGTACATTGGTCTCATCACCTATACGAAATATTCCTTTTTTCTGAAAGCCCTCCGTCTCATAGTTCTGATCATATATGTCCCGAAGTGCTTTTTTGATCTCTATTCTTCCTTCTCTGGTATCAAACCGCTCCACAGAGAATCCGGTCTGTGCGACAAGGTTATTATAAGGATTGCCGTTATCATCAAACAAGTCCAACATGGCTTTGTGATGATCAATTCCTGCGCCCATCGTCAGATACCAGTTCCATTTATTTCTTTCCTTATGGAACAGCACATTTCCAACGTTAAGGACAGCCTGCACCGCTCCGTAAACATATGTCGTCTTATGTGCCGGAAACCAGGCACCTTCCAGGTTGGGATCACCATAAGCGTCAAAGGTCTCCTCTACAAGTCCTCCTCCCTGTGATTTGTGATACCAGGGCTGAGGGTCCAGTCCCCAGGTCTGTCCATAGAATGCGTCTATACGGATCGAAAAGACATAATGAAGGGCCTTTCTGAGATGGATACCCACACCATAACCTGATGGATTGGTAAAGTTGACATCCCCGGCCAGCGCATAGTGTCCAAAATGTATACCCAGCTCCACCATGTCTTTCGGTTTCGAAGGATATTTTGATTGGCCACTACTCCATTTCTTATGATTTTCGGGATTATTGGTCATCTCATCGGAGATGACCGGCGTTTCCCACGCGTTATATTCAGAAGTCTCCTCAAGAGTGTCTGCCACCCGAAGTTCCATTGTCTCCTTTTGATTCGAAACAGTATCTGCTTCCTGCCCGAATGCAAGATGCACCAACGTCAAAAGCATTAATACGGGTAATGTATTCTGTAAGAAGTATTTGGCTGACTTCTTCATTCTGCAGACTCTTATTGTTTTAAACTCGACCTTCTTGGTCATTTCTACTTAATGACAAGCAAAAACTCAGCCAAACGTACAGGACATGGAAAAAATTGGGATAAAGGAGGCACCTGGGAAAGAAATATTAGAAAAATATAATATATATTATTATATCCAATAATATATTAATGTGTAGATTCGTGTAAAATAATGGTTTATGTTAGGTCATTGGATGCGCGTCATCAGTCAGGATATCAGCGAACAACGCACTTTGTTGAATTCAAATCAGTTCGGCAGTCAGATCGAAACGTATTTTGATGAATTCCCCGCACTCACAGACACCAAGATCGCTATTATCGGGTCAGGTCCTTTTGCTGATCTGGTCAGAAGCGAATTATATCAGATGTCTTGGTCTTTCAGACATCTGAAAGTTGCTGACGTAGGTAATTTTGCCAATTCAGAACCTGAAGCCGTTAGACCGGTACTTGATGATCTCCATGGTGCTGATATCATTCCAATAATTATTGGAGGTACAGCTAAGTCAATTGTGCAGCAGGTGATATCTCATAAGAGTCTGGATCGCAGCCATCCTCTTTTTGTAGACGAAAGGATCGCCTATGGCAAGGTTCTTCAGCGCTCCTATCTCAATAGCATCATTGAAGCAGAACTATCCAATCTGCGTTCGATTACCGTGATGGGATATCAGAGACATAATTCTGATCCGAGTATGATGCTGAAACAGTGTGATGTAAATATCAACACCCTAAGATTAGGCCAGATAAGAAGTAATGCGGCAGCCATGGAACCATATATCCGTGACTGCACGAGTCTTTCATTTTCGCTGAATTCCATGAAAAAAGCGGAAGCCCCTATAAAGTCCGGAAATAATCCAAGTGGTCTCAAATCTGAAGAGGCTTGTCAGATATGTCGTTATGCCGGCATAAATGAGCAAATGAGAAGCTTTATGATCTATGATGTAGATCATGATGTGAACAATTGCGAACAGTCAGCCACCTTGATGGCTCAGATGATCTGGTATTTCATAGATGGCGTCAATAGCAGGATGAAGGAGTTTCCGGCCACTTCACAGCACATGATCGAATATATAGTAACGACAACGCTGGTAGAAGCCCCGTTAAAGTTCTTCAAAAGTCAGATATCGGGCCGATGGTGGATGGCAGATCCCTCTAATCCTGAATCGATGGAAAATCTTTTGCCTTGTACCTATGATGAATACCTGTCCGCCTGCCGGGATGAGATCCCGAGTCGTTTGATCAAACTCCTGGGTTAAATCTCAGAAAGTATCCTCTCCATGTGAATTCCTCGTGACCCTTTTATGAGAATGGTCCAATTTTGGCGCTCCTGCTCCTTCCAGTATCGCGCTGCTTCATCTACATCATTGAAAAATTTAAAGGGATATTTACTTTTGAAGATACCAAACTCATGGCCCACAAGTATTACCTCGTCAAGATCTGCATTCATTAATCTTTTCAATATGTCCTCATGGGCTTCGGCCGACAGGTCTCCGAGTTCCAGCATGTCACCCAGCAGTACACACTTATTTGAACTGCTTTCTCTGACCAAAAATGCATCAAGAGCAGCTTTCATACTCGTAGGATTCGCATTGTATGCATCCATCACATAGTGGGCACCACCACGTTCCAGGTATTGGGAGCGGTTCAAGGACATCCCGAAACCTCTCAATACTTTTAGTGCTTTGAATAGTGGAACTTTGAAATAACCAGCTACGAGCAATGCTATAACAATATTCCTGTAATTATAAATACCGACGAGGGCAGTCATAACTGTTTCTTCAATCGCCTCTCCACGTAGTGATATACCACAAAGTCCATGATCAACCACAGGGTTGATTTCATACTTGATGCCGTCATATTCCAGAGTACGGTCCGTGCAACTGATGAATCTACTGTAATCACCCAACAGGTCTGCAAGTTTTTCTTGATCCAGGTTCAGAAAAATGAGCTTTTCATTCTTTTTGAGATGTTCGTACAGCTCCCCTTTGCCTTTTTTGACTCCTTCGATACCACCGAAACCTTCGAGATGAGCCATGCCGATATTGGTGATGAATCCATAATCAGGTCGTGCAATTTCACTCAGGGCTGCGATCTCTCTCTGATGATTGGCGCCCATCTCTACAATTCCAAGATCCATATCACCATTGAAAGACAATAGCGTCAAAGGAACACCAATATGATTGTTGAGATTGCCCTTGGTCACACCAACATCAAATTCCGCGCTAAGAAAGGCATTCAGAAGTTCCTTCGTCGTGGTCTTTCCGTTGGAACCAGTCAGGGCGATGATCTCGATACCGATTTTTTGCCGATGGAAACGCGCCAGTTCCTGAAGTGTGATTAGCGTATCCTCCACCACTATCACCCGATCATGATCACGGAATTCATCATTCTGTGTAATGACGAGGCCAGCGCCTCCCTGAAGCACCTCAGAGACCATTTCATTGGCATCGTACCTCTCCCCTTTCAGTGCGACAAATGTCTCACCAGGTCTCATTGTCCTGGAATCAGTAGAAACTCCCTGGGTGCGTTCGTACGCCCTGTATATTTTCTCGACATTCATCTAAAAAAGAGAGCCCAATCGGCAGGCCGATGGGCTCTTCTAATATTTCTTCCTTTGAAATTTAAAGAATTCAAAGGCCAATTAGCTTTAATTTAATCGTATTTACGATTCGGCTTTGGTGTATTCACATCAAAGATGTTTCCGCCAGCATCCTGGTTACCTGATGGACCTCCGACTCTCGTCATGGCACATCTGAAACCGATATCTCTTCTTGACTTGTTTTGATCCAGGAACCTGCGAGCCCCAGGAGACAACCAGTATAGTCTGTCGGACCATGATCCTCCTTTATAAACACGTGCACTGTCATTCACAAGTGTATGCTTGCCGTATTCATAAGTGATGAACTCATCATCACCATCTTTATAATCCCTGGCATCCGGCACTTTGTAATTGTCTCTGAGAGCCGTTATGGAATCATCTACAAGCTCATACTGTAAGCGTCCCAGACTGTCTTTCTCAATAGATTTGCCTGACTCATCACGCACCTTTTTCATGAACACATTACCACGGTAAGGATTGAGATCGTGTTGATCTGCATCTTCGAGGAACCAGCCAGTCAATGGTCTATACACGTCCATGACCCACTCATTAACGTTGCCGGCCATGTTATAAAGGCCAAAATCATTGGGGAAGAAAGACTTGACCGGAGCGGGAATGTGAGAATGGTCATTCAGATTACCTGCCATTCCCATATAATCACCCCTTGCCTTTTTAAAGTTGGCAAGAATATCACCCTGATATTTGTCTCGCTTCTGATATCTCGCTGTATTACCATCCCATGGATAGATCCTCCTGTCGGTGATCAGTTCATCCTTTGGAGAAGCCAGATTACCCTGAAGGGCCAATGCCGCATACTCCCATTCTGCCTCTGTAGGCAATCTGTACTCAGGAAGCAATATTCCATCCTCAAATCTCACCGGACGCTCTCCATCCGTTGCAAGATCAGGAAGGTTCTTACGTACATTTCCCTGGTATTGTCCTGCCAGATAAGCTTCCGTATTAAAGTTGTCAGAATCTCTTTGCTCAGGATTAGGGTTTAGTATGCCTCGCTCAATGAGAATCATTTCATTCACGCGGTCAGTTCTCCATGTGCAATAATCCGTAGCCTGATTCCAGCTGACACCCACCACCGGGTAATCGTCATAAGCCGGATGTCGCAGATAGGTCTCTACGAATGGCTCATTGTACGAAAGCTCATCTCGCCATACCAGCGTATCTGGTAATGCGTCCAGGTAGGTCTGAGGATATGTACTTCCCCATGTCTTTTGAATCCAATAGAGGTATTCTCTATAATCGATATTAGCTACCTCTGTTTCATCCATGTAAAAAGAAGACACGGTAACCCTTCTAGGAATATTATTCCATTCAAAAGTTACGTCCTCTTCAGTCAGACCCATAGTAAATGTACCACCCTCGATCAACACTAGACCGGGGCCGGTGATCTGACCTTCATAATCAAGTTTCTCAAAGCCTCCCCATTCTGGGTCATTGTAATTCCATCCCGTAGTAGACGATTTTTCGGAATTCTTACAACCCATCACCATGGCGAAGGCAACAAATAATGTTAAGAATAATCTCATTTTATTGAACATATCCGGATCGATTTTTCGACTCTTTGATAGTAAATAACAACCAAATCATATTTTATACATCAAAGAGAACGCCAAAGTTATCTAAACAATTGAAAACAATCATTATAAACCGACTTTTTCTTTACAACATCCTTCAAATCAACGATAAAGCCGAATTCATGACTGCCTCCATTCACTATTCCAAAAGAAGAGACGGTGTAGTCAAAACTGTAGCCAATTTTAAAGACGCCCTTCTTCACACCAAAAGATGCGATCACTGCGTCTGGATTGGTTTGAGCATGACGATACCATAAGCCGGCATACACCGCATGGATACCAACGTAGGCGCCGGCGTTTAATTGTGCAAATTCACCTTGTTTCACAAATAAAAAGTTGGGAGCTATGAATGCATTCGGGCTGCCCAGCGAGATCTCCATGCCTCCATGGATCCCGAAACGCAACGGTAGTCCATCATAAGCATTGGTGTTCTCACCGATAATGCCTGTATTCGGTGAGTTAAAATGTTTGATCGAAATTCCTATATAATATGCCGGACTGTACAAGACTATCCCTGTGCCAGCATCAAAAACCACTGAAGCATCATCATCAGGTCTAGTTTCATTGGTGGGGTATGGCGTGCCGCCTGGACTTATCGGGCCATTTATCGGGTCGATCTGGTCACCAAAGGTAAGTTGGTCCCAACCGATCCTCGTTTGCAACACGGAGCCTTCGAGTCCTCCTTTGATATACAAGTCATCCTTCACCCTGAGGTTGTAGGAGTAAAAAGCACTCAATTTATTGGATTTGATCAGGCCGCCGCCTGCATCGTCGGCGAGGATCATCAAACCCAAACCACTGTTGTACTCTTCAAAGTACTGATCATAAGACACCGAATATGTGGCATAACTCGCAAAGGCCTCTCCTGCCAAAGGCCATTGGTTCCTGTATAATGCTGTGAATCTGGGCGCATGACCAATACCCGCCAAAGCTGGATTGAGTTGAAGAGGTGCGTGATAGAATTGACTGTATATGGGGTCCTGCGCTTGTACGCTCAGGAGTGTCCCCATAGCGACCAGAATAGTCCATATTATCCTACCTTTGCAACTTATCACTGACACATTGTTTTAACTTTATTGGTCAATCCCCGTAACAATACGTTTTTGCTACTAACGTTTTTTGTTACATCATCATTATATTAAAATCAAAAGGACAAGCAACGAAAATATGAAATACTTCCTGGTTCTCATTTTGACCTTTTGCCAATTGACACTGTCAAGCCAATCCTTTACACATCATATCGAGTTGGAATGGGCACAGGATGATCAGGGTATCGATATTTTCCCCGGAGCTGTATTCTCCCCTGAAAGAGAGAGTGTTCCAAAGTACTTGTTCCGTTTCGCACTTTCAGATCATGAAGGCTTTGAGGTATCACTCACAAATATTCGATCAGAAATATCAGATAACACGGTCAGTCATGATCTTCCGGGAAGTTTTGAGATCAACAAATGGACGGAAGAGTCCCGAGATGACATTTACGGATTTATTACTGTTAGCGCATTGAAACAAAATAACGGACAGCTTGAAAAATTAAGATCCGCTGATCTTTTCATAAACATCACTCAAAAAGAACAAAATTCACTTCGCGGGGGCAATGGATCCTCTTCTGTCTTGATGGATGGTGATATTTTCAAACTTGCCATAGACCGGACGGGTGTCTTCAAATTGACCGCAGGATTTATCCGTGATCATTTTGGCATGGATGCTTCCAACCTTGATCCGGATAGGATACAGATCTTCGGCAATAGAGGTGGTCGACTTCCCGAGCCTAATGCCGTTGGACGCACAGATGATCTTGGCGAGATACCAACAGCCGACGTCGGACTGGATGATGGTGTTTTTAATGACGGTGACTATCTTATCTTTTTTGCCCATGGCCCCGGAATGTGGCAGGGAAACGGGGCTTCGTGGCAATACGAACCCAACATATACGATAACAACAACTATGTTTTTGTCAAGGTCGGTAATGATGAAAGAAAGAAGATCGACCAACTCTCCTCTGAGTCTTTGGATAATCTCAGACTTTCCTACCTGGACCATCAATTCTACGGAAAAGAGACATTAAATCTGCTGGGAAGGTCTGTCAGCCATCAGGGTTCTGGCAAGAATTGGCTTTCAGATGAAATATCGAATACAAGATCAATAGATCTCTCTGCGGTCTTTGACTTTGATCATCTTGTTGACAATGCCCTGGCATCCGTCGAGTCTCATTTTTACGGTCGTTCGGAAAACAGAACAAGTTACTCCATACAAATAGGCCCCAACAGATTCGAAAAGAGCATGGGCAGCACGGATTACGATGTGGAAAGCACATATGCCAGGCCTGGAATAATAAAAGAGTCTTTCACATTGCCTGCATCGGCAGACAAAGTGATCATCGATTATCCAGAAGTTGGCGTGCCCTCAGAAGGCTGGGTAGATTTTGTTACGTTGAATCTGAGAAAGTCAACTTCAGGCCTGGACAACGGATCTATATTCAGAGACACTTTCTCCACTGACCTTGGAGGATTCGACCTCCCCGACCAACCCGATATGGTGATTTGGGAAGTCAGCGATTATCATGATCCTTATGAGATCGTTCCAGTACGATCCGGAGATCGTCTGCGATTTTCTACCTATGCGCCTGATCAACGAGAGTTTTGTCTTTTTGATCCGTCCCAAATCAATTCAGAACCCATATTTGTAAAGGAGATACCCAATCAAAATCTGCATGCTCTGGACAACGTCGACATGGTTATCATCTCACCTGAAGAATTCATTGATGAGGCCAAAAGACTGCAGGTTCATCGTGCCGAACACAGCGATCTTAATGTGGAATTGGTCGAAATAAGTCAGATCTATAATGAGTTCTCTTCAGGAAGACAGGATCCCACGGCGATTCGAGATTTCTGTAAGATGCTGTATGATCGCAGTTCACGTTTTAAATATCTTTTACTGTTTGGTGACGGATCTTATGACTGGAAGCATCTGGTCAAAACAGTAGATGATCAGAATTTCATACCTGTCTATCAGACCGACGAAAGTATGGCGCCCATTTTCGCTTATCCTACTGATGACTACTATGCCTTATTAAGTGATGATGAAGGTGAGGGACTCCGAGGCGCCCTTGATATTGCAACCGGAAGATTACTATGCAGGAATGTGGAAGAGGCCAAAGTACTGGTTGACAAGATCATTCGCTATGATTCAGATCCCAGGTCTATGGGGGATTGGCGTAACCGGCAGATCTACCTGGCCGATGATGAAGACAGTAATCGACATATCGACGATATGGACAGGATTGCCAGGGATGTACTTACGCGTCATCCGGAATACAATCAGGACAAAATATACTTCGATGCCTATGAGCAGGTAGCTACGCCGGGAGGCGCAAGATATCCTGAAGCCAAGGCTTCTATCAATTCGGCAGTCTTTAAAGGCGGGCTTGTCATGGTCTATCTCGGTCACGGCGGCCCAACTGGTCTTGCACAGGAGCGTGTCTTGCAGACCACGGATATCAGGTCATGGAATAACTATTATAACATGCCCATCATTATGACAGCAACCTGTTCGTTTACCGGCTTTGACAATCCTGAAATAACTACTGCCGGCGAGTACAGTGTTCTCAATCCAAATGGTGGTGCTGTGGCGATTTTATCAACAGTTCGCGCAGTATATGCTCAGGACAACTTTGTCCTTACCAATGCCGTTCATGATTTTCTGTACATGCGGGAGAATGGGAAACCCATCCCGATCGGCGAGGTAATGAGACTGGCCAAGAACGCGGTCAAATCCGGTTCTGATGATTCCAATAACCGAAAATTTTCACTTTTCGGCGATCCCAGCATGACACTTGCCTTACCGCGATATGAAGTCGTTACAACCAGTATCAATGATCAGCCTGCGGATGAATTCCAGGATACAGTTGGTGCACTCGAGCAGATCACTGTGGAAGGTTTTATCGCCGATGACGATGGTAGGCTGCTGACAGATTTCAATGGCATCATCTCTCCCACTGTTTTCGATAAGGCTTTGACTCTAAAGACCAAGGCGAATGACCGAAGGAGTCGCGAAAAGGAGTTCGAATTGAGGAAGAACACCATTTTCAAGGGATCAGCCAGCGTTAAAAACGGCAGGTTTGAGTTTACTTTTGTCGTTCCGAAGGATATCAATTTTGAAATTGGTAGTGGAAAGATAAGTTATTACGCTACGGACAATGTCTCCCGTGATGCCAACGGATATTACGATGGCATTACCATCGGAGGACTCGGCATCGATACCTTGCAGGATGATAAAGCTCCGGAAGTGCAGGTATATATGAACGATACCAATTTTGTCTTCGGTGGGATCACATCTCCCGATCCGATACTCCTGCTTCACCTGAGTGATGATAACGGGATAAACGTGGTAGGTAACAGTATTGGTCACGACCTTACCGCTGTACTGGATGACAACACTCAGAACACCATCATTCTGAATGATTTTTACGAGGCTGAAGTGGATGATTATAGGGAAGGAGTCGTCAGATATCCTCTAAGCAATCTTGAAGAAGGAAGGCACTCCGTAAAAGTTACTGTTTGGGATATCGCAAATAATTTTTCAGAAGGACATACAGAGTTCGTGGTGGTCAGCGATCCAAGGGATGGATTGCGAAAGGTGTTGAGTTATCCTAACCCCTTCATGACACAAACCCGGTTTCAATTCGAGCATGCTATGCCTATGGGACCAATGACTGTGGAGATAGAGATCTACTCCGTATCGGGCAAGATGATCAAGAGAATAACACATGAAACCATTAGTGAAGGTTTTAATGTGGACGAGATCACCTGGGACGGTACAGATCAAAATGGATCAGCGATACCAAAAGGCATTTATTTATACAAGATAAAGGCAAGTGTTGACGTTTCAGGAGGGACGATAACGAACGAGAGCCAATTTGAAAGGCTCGTCGTATTAAAATAAACACTAATATCCGCTGATTTTAAAGCAGAATTCAACCTATATTTGTACAAATTTCCAGATGACATTGAAAATCATGAGGTCAACATTTAAAGTAGTTACATTATCCATTCTACTCAACGT
>JAWVZH010000075.1:0-14579 GCA_033722295.1 Saprospiraceae bacterium | reverse complement strand
TGAAAAGGCAGTCATTTTTGGTCATTCAGAAGGAGGAACTGTTTCTGCGCTCTTTGCAGCAACCTATCCACAACGAACGGTTGCATTGGTGACCTTTGGGATATTCGCAAAAAGAAAATATTCCGCTGATTACCCATGGGCACCAAAAGATCAGGAACGTCAAAAGTTCTACCAAACTATTGAAAGGCATTGGGGAAATCCCGAAAAAATGGAATTGGAGTGGATCATGCCATCAATGGCTGACAACAAGGATTATTACGCATCGTTGGCTCGATATCTACGTTCTGCCGCCAGTCCCGGGGCAGCACTTGCCCTGGCTCGTATGAATACCGATGCTGATATTACAAATATCCTGAGTTCAATAAAGGTGCCTACCCTGGTTCTTCACAGAACAGGAGACAAGGATGCGAAGATCGAAGAAGCAAGATACATTGCTGAGCGAATACCTGATGCTCGGCTTGTTGAACTTCCGGGTATTGATCATTTATTCTGGGTTGGTGACACCTATTCGGTGATTGCCGAAATTGAAGAATTTATTACGGGTGTTCGACCAATTGAAGTTTTTGATCGTGTACTCTCCACAATTCTCTTTACCGACATTTCCGCTTCAACCGTGCACCTCTCTCAATTAGGTGATAAAAAGTGGATGCAAGTTTTAAACCGGCATAACCAAATAGTACGAAGAGAATTAAAAAGGTATGGTGGCAAAGAAATAAAAAGTACTGGCGATGGATTCTTAATGACTTTTGATGGACCCACTAAAGCCATTCGCTGTGCAAGGTCCATAAAGGAGAAGGTCAAAGAGCTTGATATTGAAATAACTGCCGGCATTCACATTGGAGAATGTGAAATTTATGATACACATGATATTGGAGGGCTTGCTGTTCATATTGCAGCGAGGGTCTTGAGTAAGGCTCAGCCAAGTCAAATACTTATAACGATGACCGTTAGATACTTACTCGGTGGCACGGGATTGGAATTTGATGATCTGGGTGAGTTCACTCTCAAAGGCATTGATGAAAAATATCGATTATTTGCCTTGCTTGAATAGTTCAATCTATCTTCTTCATTTAAAGAATGTAAATGAAATAACTGGCAAATTTTCGTGAATGCACATTAACCCTAATTTCGATCATTAATATGGAAGAGTTTGGGCTACTGATAGGGAATAAAAAGCCTGAGCAATTTCGTCTGCTTATCGATCACATCGAATTGAAATGATCAGCACATAGTAAACACGGCCACTCGTGATATTAGATGAGAGGATATGAATATTTGAAGCGATGATATCAGGATCCAAATTCATAACTGAACCCTGCGGTCACCGTCATAAAATGCAACCAGTTCTTGGTGTAATCATCTTCCGGTCCCTCTTCTGAGTCGCCCGTGGCGCCACCGCCCAGGTAACGAAGATTGAGGAAAGCAGTCACTGGCTGATCGAATTCTACCCCTACGCGTAAGCTGGCATCCAGAATGGCGCCAACCACCTCATTATCACTCCCATTAAGATAGCTGACCGGTGCATAGATGCCGTCGGCTTCAAGTTCAGCAAAAAATCGTTCAGTCAGGTCTGTGTGCGACTTTATCTTGAGAGCGGGCACCAGCCCTATATCCCTGTTACTCCGAAAGAGAGTTCCGTCATTGGACTCGAAGGAGATAGTAGCATTCCGGATCTGTAAAGATCCTCCGATGGCCAGGTCAAATCGATCATTTCTCCAAAATAGCTCGCGGGTATAGCTCAGACGATAGAATGGAAAGTTGTATAGAAGTCTCACTCCAGTATTGGCGGGAAATGTCAGATCATCTACAATCAGGTCCTCTTCCAGAAGAACCTGTGTTTCCAGACGTAAAGGTTGATATAAAAAATAAAGGGTGTTCCTTTCATTAAATTGCAATTCCAGGGACAAACGGGAGACGGGAAACAAAACATCTTGCCCACCGTCCCGACGATAATCGAAGTAAGTGCCAGATTCGCCGAACTGCACCTGGTGGCTGGCCACGGCCAGAAAACCGAGTTCGGCTACAGCTCGCAGACTGAGTTGGTCTGAAGTTTTCAAGGTGTCGGATGATTGCGCGATCGCAATATTGGAAGTGGTGGGTACTAAAAAGAGAAGAAGGAGGATTTTTATAGCATTCATATAAATTGAATAAAGGATTCTAAAGTCCAATTGTTCAACAAGGGTAACTCATCTCACCGTGATGTACTCACATTTGCATACCTTGATAACTGGAATGGATCTGAGAGCGAACTGGGATATCGTCGATGCGGTGGAGGAGCAACTGGCCAAACCGCTGGGTATGAAGGACTGGGACATAAGTCTCCAGGAAAAAGATCGTAACTCAACGATCTCAAAATATCTGGCTTTTCCGATTTGGTTTTCGACAAGGGATATGGCGAGGATCGGCCAGCTGATGTTGAATAAAGGTGAATGGAACAAAGGGCAGATAATATCAGAACACTGGGTGGACGAAATGCTAAGGCACAGGACAACTTCAGAGGAGATAGATAACAATGACCCGCATTTCAAAGATCTTGACGTAAGCTTAGGTTATGGATATATGTGGTGGCTCTTTGAAGACATGGATGTTCCGGCATTCAATAATGCGTACACCGCATTGGGATATCCGGGTCAGGCCATTGTGGTATTCCCGGAGAAAGACATTGTCCCGGCTAATAAAACCAAGGAGATCTACCAAAGATGTAATAGTTTTCCGGTCAGAATGGCGCTCATAACAAAAGCGGTAGCTAGCCTGGATCCAAATTAATGGCACATGATGCACGGCTTTGTGAAAACGGGATATATGTTAATAAGAGGTTTCTGGTTTTGAACTTCGCAATTGAATACTCATGATAAAATTCTTCAGACAAATAAGACAAAGGCTGCTGTCCGACAAAAAATTCAGCAAGTACCTGCTCTATGCTGTCGGTGAGATCGTTCTGGTGGTCATCGGTATTTTGATCGCCCTGCAACTCAATGACTGGAACGATCATCGGAAACAGCTCAAGCTGGAGAATGAATATTATTGTAGGCTGCTGGAGGATGCCACGCTGGATGAAGAGCAAATACAGAGTTTGCTGGACCTTGCAAAAGATCGCCTGATCTCTTCAAACCATGCGGTCAGGATGCTCCTTGATGAAGAGGTTGGCATCACGCAAATCGCGACGGAAGTGTCTCTTTCGACTAAGGCCATTTACTCTGATTTTGCCCCGAATAATTCGGCGTATGAAGACCTGAAGTCGGGAGCCAACCTTAATATTATAAGTGATAAGGAGGTCACCAAGGCACTCAACCGGTATTTCAATAAAGTGGAAGAATTGAAGAGTATCATAATGATCAATGGCAGGCATGCGGTAGATATCTCATTCGCACACAATGATTATTTTGCCAATGGTTCTGTCCTGGCATCTGTCGCCAGCGGCAGATTCAAGGAGGGTTTGGACGAAGATCTCAGAGCGCGTGTCAAGGACATGGCTCCAGCAAATCTATCTCCTCAGATGAGGTGGCGGCTGCTGAACGAATCCCTTGAATACGTTGGAGCCAATACCAGACAAGTGGAGTTATATAATTTAATGCTGCAGGAGATCCATTCTTTGAAAGCTCTTCTCGGAGCTAAATGCCCTTGACGATAGAATAACTGATGATAAAATTCTTCGGACGAATAAAACAAAAACTATTGTCCGAGAATAGGTTCAGCAAATACCGGCTCTTTGCTGTTCGTGAGATCATACCGGTGGTGATCGTCATGATGAACGCGAGTCTGGTGTCCAGTGTGGCGATCCTGGATCCTGTCTTGCAAGGTGAGGAATTATTGATCTGCATCCTCATCAGAGCGGGCTTGGTGTGGGCTCTGGTGGGCGGACTGGCACTCGTTAAAAGGTGATGCAGCCAGGTATCACCTGAAACCACTAACTTGTATGGCATCAAACCTGCTTCCATGCTATTTCGACGGTGCAATACTGGATCCCTCCTGAAATATTTCCTTTTCCTGGCTGTTCTTTTTGGCTTGCTGAATGGCTGCGTGTACAAAAATGAAGAGGACTCTCAACCAAAGGAGAATCCTGAAGAAAAGATGGATGCCGTTCATATCTTCAAGCCGAACATTATTTCCACACCCCTCTACGAACGTGACCTGGCGATCACACCGGATAGAAAGGAAATGATCTATACGCTCGGTGACCAGAAACAGACCAGAAGATGCCTGGTGTCGGTGAAAAAGGGAAAAGAGGGATGGGGTGAATCTCAAATCCTGAACATTTCAGGAAGATACCAGGACATAGAGCCTTTCTTCCATCTGGAAGGCCAAAGACTCTACTTTGCCTCCGACCGGCCGATCTTCGGAGACAGCACGCGCTCGGATTATAACATCTGGTACAGCGACCGTGAAGAAAACGGATGGTCGAAGCCTGTGCCCCTGGACTCCACGATCAATTCAACAGGAAACGAATTTTATCCTTCCCTGAGTGAGAGCGGTCATTTGTATTTCACCGCCACCCGTGAGGAAGGCCCGGGACGCGAAGATATCTATCGGTGCGAATGGGAAAATGAGAAATTCAGTGCCCCTGTTCCCTTACCTGGTGAGATCAATACGGCATACTATGAGTTCAATGCCTTCATCAGCCCTGACGAGAGATACCTCATCTTTTCCTCATACGGCCGCCAGGATGGTTTGGGCGGCGGTGATCTCTATGTCAGTGAAAAGGATACTTCGGGACAATGGAGCACGGCCCGCCATCTGGAGGCGCCGGTCAATTCTTCCGCGCTGGATTACTGCCCCTTCGTGGATGCGGACTACCTGTATTTCACCAGCGAAAGAATGGCACCTCTGGAAGACTCGATCGGTCATCTGGATCAACTGCGTTCCTATGCCAGCGGCATTGAGAATGGCTTCGGGAACATTTACCGTATCAGATTCAAGGATCTGCTTTCGGATAAGTAGCACATCGCATTTAAGCGGTAATGGACTGAATAAAGTATGAGTTCGCTTATGTGATTTGAGCTCATGTAAACTTTTTTGAGAAAGATATTTTCATTTTAGAGATGTAGCCGCCCATTTAATCTCAACATATTATACATAAAAATTTATGACCCTGATCTCTGCTTGGTAACAGCTATGTCATTGAAAGTCTGTATATTAAAGGAGTTCTAACCTAATTATTTTAATAACCTCTAAAAACCCAATTATGAGTGACGGAATGAATAATAAAGTTCAATTTGATCAATTAATACCAACTACCGCACCTGAGCACATCCAATCTGCCGAGTATGCTGGCATAGTGGTAAAGGAGGACCCCAGTAGTGCTAATCCATCCACAGTATATCTTAAAAATGATCCTGAGTTTTTTACGGGCAATGAAAACTTATATATGAAATTGTCGTGGGATGGCGGTGACGAGAAGTCTGCTAATGTAAATAGTAATACTGGTACTGCGGTCATTAGAAGTCAGCCGGCAGTTAATGGAAGTGGTGAGAATTGGTTTATATGTACCTTTGTGGGTGGACCACCACCTCAAGGTGACCAGTACATGGTGGTAGAGGTAATGACGAATGTTGATGATGATAAAAAGTACTTGAAATGGCAATTTAAGAAGGACAATAAATAGTTCCTTAGTTGTTATACTGACTTAAAAATGATCCGATTTGTCATATTTATTGTCCTGATAGGAGCGATAGAGGTGTTATCCGGACAAGTTGATCTGGTTACTATAAGTGAAGTCCAGAAAGTATATAATGAGTTGGTAACACTTGAGCAGTCAAACTCATTACCAGTAAAAGAGCGTCTGGCGAAATTGGATTTTATCTCCCTTTATTTTCTTTTACAGGGAGATACCTGCCGATCACTGACCTCACAAATTATTAGTGTCCTGCCATTGAATAGTATTGGGAAGGCTGATTCTTCGTTATCTCTCCTTCTTCACCTGGAGAGACCTGTCAGAGAGAATTGTGATTCTCACGTTTATGAAAAATTTCTTTCCAAATTGGCTAATACATTAATACTACTTGAGGATTATTCAAGAGTAGACTCAATAGCAAAAACATACAAACCACTACTGGATTATGATGAGAGAAATATTCATGATTACTTGAACTTGCTGAATAATTTTGGAGAGGCTGGTTTTTTCCTGCGTGATATAAATAGATCTAAGTCTTTCTTCAGACAAGCGATCAATCTGGCCAAAGAATATGATCGACAGGACTGGATGCAAAAAGGATTATCCAATTTAGGAACTTGTTATGCGGCAAGTAACAATCTGGATAGTGCTTATATCTGTTTTCACAGAGCCACAGTCGTAGGGGTAGGAGTCAATGATAGAACGGACCAGATCAGGGATGTTATTAATCTTGCCAATATCGCTCTGATGAGGGCTCAACCAAGGGAAGCTTTGAGATTGCTTGATTCGCTTGATTACACGCATGACACCATTGAGAATATAGAGACTAGAGCGGATTTGAATTATACGAAACACTTTGCATATGATGAACTTGGTGATTATCAGGAGTCAGTTAAATTCCTTAGAACATATGTGAATGCTCGTGAAAAAATACTGGATGCAAAAAGGGTCACCGCAGTGGCCGACATGCTGGAAAAGTACGAGGCGGAAAAAAAGGCAAGACAGATCGAAGAGCTTAAAGTGGAGAACCTCAATTCCGAGCTGAGCAAAGCCAGACTAGCCCGGACACGGAATCTCTATATGTATGGTGGGATCGGCATCTTATTGGCGGCGCTCGCCCTGGGTAATCGCCTGGTGGTCGTCAGAAAGGCCAGGAAAGTCATTCAGAAAGAAAGAGACAGATCGGATGGGCTGCTCTTGAATATCCTTCCTCAGGATGTAGCCGAAGAATTAAAAGCGACCGGACACGCCTCTGCCCGCCAGGTGGATGACGTGACCATTCTCTTCAGCGACTTTGTTGGCTTTACAGGTATATCCAGCAAAATGTCTCCGTCCGATCTGGTATCAGAATTGAATGGATATTTCACGGAATTTGACCGGATCATGCGTGAGCTCGGGATCGAGAAGATCAAGACGATCGGTGATGCCTATATGGCAGCCGGTGGATTGACGTCGAATAAGGATAAGTCAGCTCGGTTGGTCGTCAACGCAGCGCTCAAAATGCAGGCGTTCATTTCGCGCATGGAAGAAGAGAAAAAGAATAAGGATCTACCATACTTCAAAATGCGGGTGGGTATCAATACCGGTTCCGTGGTGACGGGAGTGGTGGGAGACTCCAAATTTCAATTTGATATGTGGGGGGATGCCGTGAATGTGGCCAGCCGTATGGAATCAATGGGTGAGGTTGATCGTGTCAATATCAGCGACCATACATATCACCTCATCAAGGATGAGCCCGATCTGGTGTTTGAGTCCCGAGGCACAGTTACTGTCAAAGGAAAAGGGGAAATGAGAATGTGGTTTGTAGATCAACGAGAAGAACAGGCCACATCCTGAATGGGATAGACATATATTTATCATCCTAAATCAAAATGAAATAATGAGACCAGATCGACACGGTTTTACTGCCAGCACATTCGCCTTCTTTTCCGTCTTCCTGTTTCCGCTTTTTACAAGCTTTATAATTCCCGCTGACAACCCCTCCATTGTCGGCGTCTGGCAACTGGTCGAACTGACCAACTGGTCCGCGGACGGAGAGAGATCACAGCCCTATGGCGATCCGCCGGACGGGAAATTCATCTATACACCAGACGGACACATGTCCATCCACATCATGCGCAGGCCGGCGGTACCGAAGTTTACCGAACGGCCGGACGACACGGAGATCGCAGAATTTGCGCGGGCCTATCTGGGCTACTACGGCACCTATAGCGTCGACTACGAAAAAGGCATTGTGACCCATGAGGTCAGCGGCGCTCTCAACCCTAACTATGTAGATACCGACCGCGAGCGGGAGTTCTCAATTTCAAATGATACGCTGACCATCGATATCCGTCCGGACAACGGAGCCCGCTATCTAAGGCGTTTGGTCCGTGTGGAATCCTTCGAATAACATGAGTCCAAAAGCAGTGATAAAAAATGGATAGAGCTCTTCAATGCCACCGACACTGATGGCCTGGGTGAGCTCTACAACAAGGATGCGATCAACCACCAGGTCAACCGGGCGCCTATCCGGGGCAGAGAAGCCATCCGGTAGATGTTCAGACAAGAGTTCGATACAACAGGGAACGTTTGCATACTGGAGAACCTCTCCAAGGACAGCGACTGGGCGGCTCTGGAATGTAAGGATTCCCTGGGATTGCGCGGATACGGATTTTTCCGGATCGAGGATGGTAAAATCGCATTTTAACAGGGCTACTGGGATAAACTTTCCTTTCTGCGGATACTCGGCCTTCGCTCATCGACCGAGCAGACCTGCGTCTCATAAAAATCAAATGCACTATATTGTAAGGTGTAATGAACGTATTGACCATACCTGACGCTCTCCTCGGTGAGAATATGGACTCGCTCAATATCTTCTTTTATATCCGCGAGCGAGGCCCGGACCAGATCAAACTCAAACTCAATTATTCGCAGAATATGCTGTGTTTCATGATCAGGGGCACCAAGGAGATCGTGGATGAGAATGAGAGGTACAGAATGGACAGCGAACAGATCGGGTTGGTGTCTTCTGGTAATATGCTCATGAGCGAGCGGGTCACCCTCCGCCAGGAGTTCGAGAGCCTGCTCATGTTCTTCTCCAATGCATTTCTCAAGGATTTTCTGAAGAAATACGAGATCACCCTGAAAGAGACCCCACAAGAGGATCGGCCGGTATTGGCCTTTTCGAAGGATGACTACCTGGTGAATTTTCAGAGATCGATGAAGCTCCTCGAAAAGGATTTCAGTAAGCGTGCCTTCCGCGTAGCCAAGATCGAAGAGGTGCTCCTTTACCTCCTGGAGAAATACCCTGTGCAGATGATGGGCTTTATCTCCACCGCCCTTGCCAAGGTCCAGAACGATTCTCTCGTCCAGGTCGTCCAGAATCACAAGTTCAAGAATCTCAATTCGGAAGAACTGGCTTTTCTATGCAACATGAGCCTCTCCACTTTCAAACGGAAGTTCCAGGACATATACAATACTTCACCGCGCAAATACGTGATCTCCGAAAGAATGAAAAGAGCCGAACGCATGCTGAGAAATCAGCGAAAGCCCTCTGAGATCTATTTCGAACTGGGCTATGAGAACCTGTCTTCCTTCAGTTCGCAGTTCAAAAAACACTTCGGTATGGCCCCAACACACTTCCAGCTCCAAACTTGAACCGATTGAAAAAGGACTTGAGCTTTTTGCCTAACAATGGACCGAAGATGTTGCCTTTACTTTGAGGTGTTCATTCGATCGTTAACCTAAAAAATCAAAAATCATGAGATCAATAACCAATTTAATCCAGCTCTGTGCTACTGTAGCACTCGCCGCTTATACGATCAGTTGCAGCACCAATTCCGGTAATGGTCCCTACGAGATCGCTTCTTCGGAATACCAGGAACTGACGGACAGCTACCTCCAGCATGTTGCCAATTTCGAATGGGAAGACTCCTATGCCCTGCTGGCCGATGATGTTCAATTCCATCTTCCTGACGGTGACCGAGGCACCCGAACAGTTGTCGATGGAAAAGCAGCCGTCATGGATTTCTGGAACAGTTACGTTGAGAAGTCAGGCAATGACAAACTGGCCATCGAGGATGTGGTCCATGTGCCGGTCAATGTCAAAGGCAATGTGGAGACCATCGGCATGAAGGGGGTATTTGACATCACCTGGTTCTCCGCCAAAATGGGATTCGGGGACAAGGAGACCAGGGTCCGGATGAACTGGACCTTCCATTTCAATGCAGACAAGAAGATCGACGGTATCTATACATACTACGACCGCACACCGATCATCGAGGCGGCCAACAGGAACATCCTGGCTGCAGAAGACGCAGAAGTGACAACTGAAGACATGGTCGTTCAGGTGATCAGGATCAAGTCTGACCTCAGTGAGGAGGAATTGATCGAGATAGCCAAAGATCGGGCTGATAGTTTCAAAGAATTGCCCGGATTGCTTCAAAAGTACTATATCCGTCACGATGAGCCAGGCACTTACGGTGGCGTTTATATCTGGAATTCCAAAGCCTCTTTGATGGAATTCAAAGAATCCGAATTAGCTAAAACCATAGGTCAGGCATATAAGGTGACCGGTCCCCCACAGGTAGACATCTCCGACGTTCTCTTCCAGTTGAGGGATTGATAGGGATAGAATGTAAAATGAATTAGAGCAAGCTCTGCGGGCGTAATTGATCTTATGCCTGCCGGGCTTGTATCTTGGATTGATACTTGAAATATTAAAAAGAGCCGGCTGAATTCAACCGGCTCTTTTTAATATAAAAGCTTTCGTCACAAGATGATCAGATCCGTTCGCAGTACTTTCTAACAGAGGCGCACTGAGACGCAAATCACGAACCTCCTGCGTAATCGTCTAAAACTGTAATGACTGAATATTCATGAAAGTAAATGTTGGTTCACCTACCACACCAGCATTCTTCATAGCCTCTTTCAGGTCTGGGTTATTCTTAAATTTTTCAAGAGTTTCAAAATCAGTTGCTGTCAAAACAACTGTAACATCGTTCATATTTTCCACATCGCGAGCTACGGCTACGGGTGAAACACCCGCTTCCTCATGCATGTCCGATTTTGAATCAAAAAACTCTTTCCAGGCCTCGTAATCTTCTACTTTATGTCGCACATACAGGCGAACATCTGAAGATTTTCCGGCTTCCTGATCTATGACCTCTACTTTCCCAAAGCGAATATTGGGTTTTCCTATGACACCCGCTGATTCCATTTTTGATTTGAGGTCCTCCGATTTTGTAAATTCCTTTGCAGCCTCCATGTCTCCCACTTTGCCAATGACCGTAACCATATTGGGGTTATCCCGTCCTCTCAAAAGCGCCCATTCCGAAATGTTGGCCTCTTCTCTCGCTGAGGCATGCTCATCATAAGCCTCTTTCCAGGTATCATAATCCTCCACTTCATGGGTTATAATAATCGCAGTTCTGGGTGAAGCTACTTTCTCGGTCTTTTCTTCCTGAGCGACGGTGTCTTCAGTTGTTTCCTCCTCTGCAGATTCTTCATTAGAAGAACCAGGTGAATTACAGGCGAACAAAAGGCCTGAAAGCAGCACCAAAGTGAAGAGTGAAAAATAATTTGTTTTCATGATTAGTTGTTTAGAAGTAAATTATAAAGTAACGCTGCCTAAGATATCCTTTTTTTCCCAATTCTTTTTTGCTTGTTGATCAAGAGGCATCGGTTGTGATGGGATCATGAAATTTTTACAGCCCTGGTTCTGCACAGAAAAGTTGACATGGTAATCAATTCTAATATTCTGGGACTCAATTATTGCACCTCCAGAATGGCTGCAGTCTTGGATACGAGATAAAAAAACAATAAGTTATAAACGTAATGAAAAATAATTGGATATTGACCGGATTGTTCTTTGGCCTTTTCCTGTTCGCCATCATGGAGATCATCGTGCCCGTTTCAAACGATCAGGCGCTCAAAACACAAGAAGTCCTCACCGGTCTTCTCTGGTGGATCCCGGGAGGACTTTTATTCGGTTTCTTATTATGGAAGTTGATAACAAGGAGCAAACAGAACGGTACTTCTTGATTTTATTACTACCAGACGGAGGTATTAAACATTTATCCTAATTAATGTCTCAAAGGATCATGTCTACTTCTGTCATAGCTCGAAAATTATGTACCTTGAGAAGAGCGAAGGCCCCTTTCATCGGCATCACCCTGATGTATGTCCGTGATCTGGAGTAACTAAAAAGGTTTCTGGTGACCATTTCTATTGACCTATGAGAGTAATATTAGTCTATATATTTCTATTAATTATACCAATTTTCGGATTGTGTCAGGATGGATCTCCAATGACAGAAGAAGCCGATTCACTTTTGGCCTTGTGGAGGGACACTTCACAATCCGACACATCAAGGATACTGGCGTTAAATACCTATATATGGGAACACAAGCTCTTTTCAAATGCCGAAGAGAGGACCAAATGGATCGATGAGCTTTATACATTTACAGATTCTTTGGGCAACATTCGTGGTATTTCAGCAGCTGACAATTTGAAGGGTATGTCATATTACTTCGAAGGCAACTTCAGCAACGCGTTGTTTTATTTTCAAAAGAGCCTAAAAATAAGAGAGGAGCTAAAACTTCCCCTGGCATCGGCCGGAACGCTCAATAATATTGGCCTAATTTATTTTGAGCTGGAGGATTATTCAAATGCCCTCAAGTATTTTAACAGAGTTTGGGATATATTTCTGGACACAAGGGATTCAAGTCTTTATTCAATCGCATTAGGCAACATGTCTGTTATTTATCACCGCCAGGGCGAACTGGACAAAGCACTGGAAGGGCTGATGAACACCGTAGAATTCCTTGAAAAGATTGGCGATGAGAGAAGTGCTGCCATCACGTACAACCATCTGGGGGAAGTTTATCTGAGCAAAGCCGAATATGATAAGGCCCTGGAATATACTCTCGAGGCAATAGATAGATTAAAAGTATATGGAATTACCAATGAGTTATCCATTTCCCATATAAATGCCGGAAGCATTTATTTAAAGAAGAAGAAATATGAAAAGGCCATTGAATCTTGTAAGCGGGGCCTGGTAGAATCACGATCGATGGCCGCATTATTGCACGAGAAAAAGGCTTGCGAGTGTCTTTATAAAGGTTACAAGGGTTTGGGAATCTCTGACAGTGCCTTTGTCTATCTGGAACGGACATCTGTACTGGAGGATAGTCTTGAGATCGAAAAGGCGACCAAGAGCCTTCAAAGAATGGAATTCCGAAAGGCTGTGTTGGCCGATAGTATGGCCCAGGAAAAGGCCAGTCTTGAAATGCAAATGCAATACGAGCTGGATGTTCAGAAGAAAAAGAGAGACAGGAATATTGCTTTCGGACTTGGTTTTATAGTGCTCTTGGTTGCGGGTGGCTTGTACAGCCGTATGCGTTACATACGAAGGTCGAGAGCGGAAATACAGAAAGAAAAGGATCGATCCGAGAACCTATTGCTCAATATCCTTCCGGCAGAAGTGGCAGAGGAACTTAAGGAAACAGGTCGTTCTCAAGCCAGGGATTACGATATGGTCTCGATCTTATTTACGGATTTCGTTTCATTCACAAAGACCGCGGAGAGCCTCACGGCCTCCGAATTGGTAGAAGAGGTCAATGCCTGCTTTGAGACCTTTGACGGGATATTGGGAAAATATGAGATCGAAAAGATCAAAACCATCGGCGATGCGTACATGGCCGCCGGTGGTTTGCCCGCACCCTCAGTAGATTCAATAAAAAATACTGTACTGGCAGCTCTGGAAATGCAGGCTTTTATAAAACAACGTAAAGCGGAAAAACAGTCCAAAGGAGAAACAGCATTTGATATGAGAGCCGGCATTCACTCCGGGCCGGTGGTAGCGGGCATCGTCGGCATAAAGAAATTCCAGTACGACATATGGGGCGATACGGTTAATACGGCCAGTCGAATGGAAAGTGCGGGTGAAGCGGGAAGGGTGAATATCAGCGAAAGCACATATACGCTTATCAAAGATGAGCCTGGTTTCCAATTTGAAAAACGCGGCAAGGTAGAGGTAAAGGGGAAAGGCGAGATCGACATGTGGTTTGTTGAGCGAATAAAAGAAAACAAATAGGAGTATTATCAAAGATTGGCGATGACGAACTTCTTCAGAAAGATCAGACAAAGATTGCTGTCCGAAAACAGTTTAAACTAATACCTACCCTATGCCATTGGCGAGATCATTCTAATCGTGATTGGTATCCTCATCGCTCTGCAGCTGAGCAATTGGAATCAGGATCGAGAAAAAGACGAGGCCTTCAAGACGACCATAGAACAGATCTATACGCATTTGCATGCGGCAAAGGAAGTGGATGCCTGGGATATCTCCGTATCGGAAGAGCAGCTGGATCGTTGCAGGAAAATGAAGCTGAATCTGGATGCATTAGACCATGACTTTACAAACTATAAAGAAAAATACTTTGAACCGATATTCCGAGCCAATGCCTTACCGAGGTCGGCTGGACAACCGAGGCAAAGAATAAAATACGCTGAACCCGGTGAAAATATCCTGTTACCTGATTTTGCAATAGAAAGGATGGATAGAATTAAGCGCACAAGGGAGTTTACTAGTGCCCTGATATCCACGGAAGACCGCTTGACCAAAATAACATGGATCTTGAACTACAGACGGAATGAGAATATCGCGGTACGGGAGATGTTGTTACGTTATGATCCTCAACTGAATTTAAGGTATGACAACTTAGTCATCTCAGGCTCTTTGAAAATGACCCCGGGGGTCGCCTTAACGTTTTCTTAACACTTTAGCACGCTTACTATCTCTCAAAAAACATCAAAATATTCATATAATTATTTGGTACGCAAGCACTTATCGTCTATTTCAATGAAATTGTTGGCTATAATTGGAATTACAACCCCGGGGGTCAATTATCGGATACAACGAATAGAATGATATGAGGAAGCGATCGAAAAAGCGAAGGAGCTCAGCAATCTGATCCTGTAAGAC
>JAWVZH010000074.1:0-14855 GCA_033722295.1 Saprospiraceae bacterium | reverse complement strand
GGAAGGTAGTAAGGGATATTACTCATACTCTCCATTCCTCCGGCCACAGCTATATCTATCAATCCAAGCTGAATTTGCTGAGCGGCGAACATGATAGATTTCATTCCGGACGAGCAAACTTTATTGACGGTAGTGCATGGTGTATTATCGGGTATTCCTGCTCCTAGAGCAGCCTGCCTTGCTGGAGCCTGGCCCAAATTCGCGGAGCATACGTTCCCCATAAATACCTCTTCAACCAATGATGGGTCGATCCCTGCTTCTTTGAGGGCCCCTTCAATGGCAAAGGATCCGAGTTGTGGAGCACTGAATTTCGAGAGTTGTCCACCGAAACTTCCTATTGGTGTTCTTTTTGCGCTGGCTATAAATACTTCCTTCATGAATAACTTTTTATACTGAATTGAAGACGTCTCAAGGAGTGTTTTTGTTTGATATAATGACAGAAATATCTTGTCCTGATATCAATCGAGCCACAAAGGTAGAATATTATAATAAATGAAATATAATCAGATGTTAATTACATCCAAGTTCTTGCTTGGAGCGAACATCATTGTTGGGGAAACAATTGCCAGACATGATGAACTTTGGCACATAGCGGTCAAGATCTTCGTCATAAAGACCATGCTTGAGAAATTCGAGCAGATGCTTTTTTTCTTTATCAGAAAGATCAAGAGGTTGAAACTTGGGAGACAGCTGTGAATTATCCACGTTTGGGTTTTCGCTTTCTGCCTTGGATTTGTAGTCAACAACCTCTTCCAAACTTGTCTTACTTCCTCCATGAAAGTAGAACGGATTGTCCTTCATGTTGTACAATTGGGGCACCTTGAAAGCAAACATGTCCTCTTCTTTTCCAGTAAAGCCCGCTCTACCCAAATTTCTGATATCATCAGCAGAAGTAGCCAGAGGATTAGGATGGGCCTGATGGAGATCCTTGACACCGAGAGCATGGAACTCTACAGCGCTCAGACCAGGTCCCTGATGGCATGTAAAACATCGCGCCTTTCCGAAGAACAGAAGGGCACCTTTTATCTCACCATCTGTCAATGCGAGTTTATTACCTCTTAACCATTGCTGGAAGGGAGCCTTATCCGTGATCAATGAACGTATGTACGCTGAAATCGCGAATGAAGTTGTCATTACGGAGTATCTCTCTGATTCATCAAACTCAGGAAATGCTTCGTCGTATAAGTCTTTGTAACCAAGTTGATCTGCCAGGTCCTCGGTCATTCTCATCCTGTGCACATGCAGACCTTCGATATTTTGTGTTTCAATGCCTTCCAATCCCATTTCATTTAAATGGGTGCCATCAGCTTCTGTCCAGCTTGCTTCAGTGCCTTCATTGATCCCTGACCCGCCGAAACGACCATTCCAGAATGTATTCTCTACAAAAGCAACATTCAGAACGGATAATGGACGAATGGCTTGTGCATCGACCTCGAAATTGCCATAAGCAGGATTCTTTGTTCTCATCTCACCTCTTTGTCCATAACCAAATCCGCCGTCTGCCACACCTTGTTGTGCCGCTGGTTTGAACGCAGCCTTGGGATCATGACAAGTAGCACAGGAATATGTCTCCATACCGGATTGCTGAGAAGCATCGATCCCTATACCCGTTTCGAAGAAGAGAAATTTACCAAGAGTGACCTTAGCTTCTGTCAGGGGGTTTCTAGGATCCTGGGGAATGGAAGCATAATCATCGTGGTCTGGAAGCTTGAAGTGTTCTACAGAGCCGGCTACACTTTCGAGTCTTTGCTCGAGTTCTTTATTCAATACCTCTGAATAATCCAGAGTCTCATATGAGCACCCGGCCAAAATCAAGGCAAAAAATAAAGCAACTAACCAACCTCTGTTCATGTATTCTAAATATTACGAAATTCTATAATATGTAGACAGACATGCAATAATAAGGAATATCCTCAATTAATTAAAGCAAAGCCTGACAATATTTCGCACTACCTTCACCATCCACTTATACAGTAGAAGATCAAAGCAGTTGTAAAAATAGAGATAATTGTAAGAGTGCAAAAATGTCTCCAAACTAATTTTTTTATTTCTTCGCTTAGCCGGATATATATATTTTCAGAAAAAACAGGTTACAATTACTGAGATGGAGGCTTTTCTCATTGATAATCAATAAAAAATCGCCTTATGGACAGAAGATCTACACTTTCCGCCATGGTCGGAAAATTATCCAGCGCGCGTACGTTCAAAGCTCCAGTCTTGGGAGGAAGCTTGAATCCTTACACGGGCCCCTGGACTGTGCGCGAAGCCGCACATCTCTTACGTCGAGCCACATTCGGCCCGAGTCAGGCACAGATCGATGAATCTGTGAATCTTGGTCTGAACGGGACCATAGAAAAATTATTCACCGAAAATATTGGATTTCCGGACCCTCCTGTTAAGTGGATCCTTGATGAACCTCATCCTGATAGGCGGTACAGGAGATTCATTCCTTATGTGGACGATCCCGAGGTCGAGTACGGAGAAACCTGGATCAATGCGAAACTCTTGCCAAGAACCGGGGATCAGCAAAGAGATATTCAGATCATCAATTACAGACAACAATCCATGTTGGGGTGGATATTTAAGCTGATGAATAAGAACTCCATGACGATCAGAGAAAAGATGACCATATTCTGGCATAATCACTTCGTTGTGGCCGAATTCAGGATCCCCAAATTGATCTATCAGTATATTAATACTATTCACCAGAACGTGGTCGGAGATTTCAAGCAGTTGACAAAGGATATAACTCTTGACCCTTCGATGCTTCTCTATCTCAATGGCGCTGAAAATACTGCGGCAGCACCCAATGAGAATTATGCGCGGGAATTACTTGAACTTTTTACCATTGGTAAAGGAGATCTGGCTGGTCCTGGAGACTATACCAATTATACCGAGGATGACGTCAGAGCTATCTCGCGGGCCTTGACCGGCTGGACGATTGACCCGGGTTCCTTACAGGGAAGTGAGGTTGATACACTGTTTGCCTTCTTCAATCATGACATCGGGAGGAAGCAATTATCGCATCGCTTCAAGAATGCGGTAATAACTAACAATGGTGATAAGGAATATGCTGATGTAATAGATATCATATTCCAGCAGGACGAAGTGTCGCGTTTTATCTGTCGAAAACTCTACAGATATTTCATTCATTATAACATCACACCTCAGATTGAAACTGATGTTATAGAGCCTATGTCTCAGATACTCAGGGACAACGATTATGTCATAGAACCTGCTTTAAGAGCCTTATTGAGCAGTGAGCACTTTTACGGAGAGGAGGCCATTGGTTGTATGATAAAGAACCCCGGAGACTTTCATATTTCACTACTGAAAGGAATGAACTTTCTATTTGACGGCAGGAATTTTCTCTTAAGCATACCGGAGGGTGTTATTGACGGAGATCTGGTTGACTATTACAATTCACTCGTTGCTTATCAAATGTCGGCAGATGCAGGCATGGCTGTATACGAACATCCGGATGTAGCAGGGTGGAAGGCATATTATCAGGCTCCGACCTATTACCGGACCTGGATAAATACATTTACTCTGCCAATAAGGACCAAGCATTCTGCGGCAATGATCGCGGGAGGCAGTATTACGGTGGCCAACAGGGAATATGATATAGACAAGATTATTCCCGTGTTGGACATTGTGAATAACATACCTGGCGCGGAAGATCCTAATGAATTGATCCATGCCCTGGCCCGGCGATTTTTTCCTTATGGTATTACGGATGGTCAGAAGGATTTTCTGAAAGAAATTCTCATCCCCGGACTTCCTGACTTCGAATGGACGGTCGAATATTCCGACTATCTGTCGGATCCTGACGACAGACAGAAACGAGAAGCGGTAGAAAACCGCCTCCGAGCCATGTTTTCCTCATTGCTTGAAATGCCTGAAGCACAGTTGATGTAGGCTAGGCACAAAACTTAATTAGAAATGAAAAGAAGATCATTCATACAAACTTCCTCTACACTTTCACTGCCTTTTGTAATCGGTGGTTCACCACTGAAGGCAATAGGTAAAAGCGCATTATCCTCGATAATAAACGGAGACTCCGACAGAGTTCTCGTTTTGATCAATCTTGCTGGCGGTAATGATGGCCTGACCACGATGATACCCTTGGATCAATACGATAATCTGGCTGCTGTTAGAAGTAATGTCCTGGTACCCGAGAATACTATATTGGAAATTGGGGCTGACAATGGCTTTCATCCTTCGATGGGTAATTTGCAGATAATCTGGGAACAGGAAAAACTCAATATTGTACAGAGTGTCGGATACCCCAATCAGAATCGTTCCCATTTCCGATCCACTGATATCTGGAACACCGCTTCGGCGGCAGATGAATATCTGACTACTGGATGGTTGGGTCGATGGCTGGAAACTCAAGCTCCGGATTATCCAGCGGGATACCCAAATGGAGAATGTCCTGACCCGTTTGCTTTGACCATAGGAGGAGTGATATCGGAAACATGTCAGGGCACAGAATCGACTTTTAGTCTTGCATTGGTAGACCCTGCCAATCCAGGAACAGTGAACGTTGGAGAGGGAAGCCCTCTACCTGGTAATTGCTATGGCGAAGAATTGGGATATATAAGGGAGGTGGCTGCCCAGACCAATGCATATGCTGATGTTATTGTTGATGCCAATGAAAAAGGCAACAATCTCAGTCAAAAGTATCCAGGGGCTGATGCCAATCCACTGGCGCAAAAATTGAAGATCGTAGCCCGATTGATCTCAGGAGGCCTACAGACCAAAGTTTATGTTGTACAACTTGGTGGATTCGATTTGCATTCAGGACAAGTAGAAGCTAATGATCCTGTCCAGGGAAGGCAAACTCAATTGCTAACCATGTTGTCTGATGCCATTTGTGCTTTTCAGGATGACATCAGCCAACTGGGCGTCGAAGAACGCGTTTTGGGTATGACCTATTCCGAGTTTGGGCGTCAGATCAGAAGCAACCAAAGTGATGGAACGGATCACGGGACAGCTGCTCCACTGTTCGTATTTGGATCTTGTGTCAACCCGATCATCATCGGAGAAAATCCGGAGATCGACCGTCAGGTCGAACCACAGGAGGGTGTGCCCATGCAATACGACTTCAGATCTGTATATGGGTCTATTCTGATGGATTGGTTCGAAGCATCCGAGCAGGATGTGAAAGATCTGTTGTTTGAAGATTTCCAGCATATTCCGATCGTAAAAGGTTGTGACTTCTCTACGTCTGTGGACTCGCCTTTGGCCCAGTCAGTTGATGTTGAGATTTATCCTAATCCTGCATCCAACTATCTGAGGATCAGGTTCAAATCATTCAATGAAAAGGTGAGGCTCAGTGTGTTTGATGCGAGAGGAGCAGAGGTCAAACTCTTGTCGGACAGAAGATACAACGAAGGTGAACACACCCTGACATCAGAGGTCAGTGAACTTCAGTCAGGCAACTACTTTGTTCGAGTCGTGGCAGGAAGTCGACAAAAAACAGTCAAAGTAATAAAGATCTGATATGTACCGAATATAAAGTTAACATCACATGCAGCAGGGCCATCATCACATGGTCCTGTTTTTTATTTGAATGGTGATATTAGAAAATTTTGGATCAGAGCTTTCAAAGGGTATAAGGGTAGGTTAATACTTATCTTCTATTTTTGCAGTTTTGAGTCGAATACAAAGAGATATACATGAAAACAAGTTTAATATTATTGGCGGCGGGTATGGGAAGCCGGTATGGTGGTCTGAAACAGATGGATAGTTTTGGACCTACTGGTGAGACCATTATGGATTATTCGGTTTACGATGCTATCAGGGCTGGTTTTGATAAAATTGTCTTTGTGATCCGAAAGTCCTTTGAACGGCAGTTCAAGGAATATTTCAAGGACAAATTCGATGAGAGAGTGGAGGTACATTATGTCTGCCAGGAACTGGATGACCTGCCAGGTCAGTTCAAAGTGCCAGAAGGCCGGGAGAAGCCGTGGGGAACGGCACATGCCGTTTGGGTTTGCCGTAATGTTATCAAAGAGCCCTTTGCCGTTATCAATGCCGATGACTTCTATGGGCGTGGATCGTTTCAGCAAATGCATGATTACCTTTCTGATCTGAGCCCCGACGATAAAAAGTCTTACTGTACAGTCAGCTATTACTTGAAGAATACCCTTTCGGACCATGGAACGGTCAATCGTGGCGTATGTGAAGTTGATGACAACGGCGTGCTGGTTTCTGTCACGGAAAGAAAGAACATCAAACGACTGGAAGATGACCGTATCGCGTACAACGTCAACCACTCACCCGGATATCTTGGCGAGGATACCCTTGTTTCCATGAATATGTGGGGATTTGTCCCTGTTTTTATGGAAGAGACCACAAGATTGTTCTCTGATTTTTTGAAGAAAAATATCGATAAACCAAAGTCGGAGTTTTATATACCTGAGGCCATACAGCTATTGATGGATGAGGATAAGGCAAAAGTTGATGTACTGGCTTCTGACGATCAGTGGTTTGGCGTGACCTATAAGGAAGACAAACCATTTGTTCAGGAGGAGATGACTAAGCTCGTTGCATCGGGGGCCTATCCATTAAACCTGTGGAAATGAACCCAGAGATTGCGAAGTGGATCATCACAGCGGGACTGATGATTACAGTAACGGGTATAATTATGTACTTCTATGGAAATGTTTTTGCCTGGTTTGGGAGATTACCAGGCGATATCAGAATTGAAAGAGAGAATTTTTCGTTCTTTTTTCCGATCACATCAATGATATTGATAAGCGTTGCGCTGACAATTATTTTTAGGTTGATCAGGCAACTTTAGAGATCTGGTAATGGATCTGACTTTTACTCAGCTAAGGGATTGACCGTATTGATCATATCCTGACTTTAGGGGGATGGGTCGAAAAAAGGGTCATCGGAATGGATGACCCTCGTAATAAACGCTTTATGTAATGCAACTAAGTTGATTACCAAGTCATATCTTCTTCAGAAGAAGTTTCTCCCTCCTCAGAATCCGAAGCTTCTTCAGCTTTTTCATCATCCGCGTCCTCTTCTTTATTGGCTTCCTCCTTGGCCTCTTCAGCCTTTTGTCTTTCCCACTCTTCCTGCTTTCGGGTGAATTCATCATAATCATAATCCGGAAGTAACTCCGTTTTTACATGATTGACGGCATCTTGCAAGCCCTGGATGAACCTGTTGAAATCTTCTTTATAAATGAAGACTTTATGGCGTTCGTACCCGTCTCCATTGTATTTACGGGTGCTCTCGGTGATAGTGACATAATAATCATGTCCCTTCGTCTCGCGAACGTCAAAAAAATAAGTTCTCCTTCGCCCGGCTCTTACTTTGGAAGTAAAGAGACTTTCAAACCTGCGATTCTTCTCGTCCACTCTTTTATAAATTTTGGCGTATGTACATAAAAAACCTCATTGTAAAAGTAATAAGGAAATTAACATATGCAAAACGAGTGGCTTTAAATAAAAGCGAAGGTGACATGCTCACTTACCGGCGCGTGATCATAGGCTTGATTCTTCAGGATCCTCGATGATATCGGTCAAAAGTCGATTATAGTATCCTCCGCTGTTCTCAAGATTCTCGGGATGGCCAAATTCTACAACCTCCCCATTATCCAGTGTTATGATCTTGTCAAAACTCATGCCGTGCGGTATGCGGTGGGTGATCATTATAGTTGTCTTGTCCTTGAGTTCGTCTTCGAGAAACTCTACAATCTCTTTTTCGGTCTTGGCGTCCACGGCACTGAGACAATCATCGAGTATAACGATCTCGGGCTCTTTGATCAAAGCTCGCGCAATGCTTATGCGTTGTTTTTGCCCGCCGGACAACATGACACCACGCTCACCGATCATTGTGTCGAATCCGTGTTTGAAATCACGAATGTCATCACCCACCGCAGCATGATCAGCATATTTTTTGATGCGATTGTCATTGCTTTCTTCCAAACCGAAGGCTATGTTGTTGGCAATGGTATCCGAGAAAAGGAAGACATCCTGGGGGACGTATCCGATCGATTTTCTCAGACGATACAGATTAACATCCCTGATATCACTACCATCGATGAGGATCTGCCCCGACGTTGGGTCATATAATCTGAGCAACAGGCTTGCCAGGGTAGACTTCCCACTGGCCGTCTGTCCTATGATCGCTATCTTTTCACCTGGCAATATTTCAAAATCGGCTTCTTTTAAGCCTATGATCCCATTATCCGGATATCTCAACGTGACATTTCGGAATTCGATATGCCCCTTGAATTTTTCATATTCCTCTGAAGTGTTCTGGATCGCGGGTTCCGTATTGAGGAACTCATTGATCCTCTCCTGTGAAGCCTCAGCCTGCTGAACGATTGATGCGATCCAGCCGATCGATGTTACAGGCCAGGTAAGCATATTTACATAAATTATGAACTCAGCTATATTACCTGGTGTAATATTCCCATTGTTGACCTCGATCCCTCCTATATAGATAACGAGTACATTGCTGAGGCCTATAAGGAAGATGATAAGCGGAAAGAATAGGGCATTGACCTGTGCAAGGTCCAGGGATTTATTCTTGTATATATTGCTTTCTTTTCTGAAATATCTCGAAAAAGCTTTCTCCTGTACATAGCTTTTAATAACCCTAATACCGCTGAATACCTCCTGAGCGATACTGGTTAGATGAGACAGTTGCTTTTGGATGATACCGCTTCGTTTGTTTATGATATCACTGACCAGATAGATCGATATTGACAAAACGGGCAATGGGAGCAATGAATAAAGCGTGAGCTTCGGACTTACGGAGAGCATGGATGTTATGACAAGGGCAAATAGTGAGGTCAGGTTGATGCCATAGAGGAGACCCGGGCCCAGGTACATCCTGACTTTAGAGACGTCTTCAGTGATACGGGACATCAGATCACCTGTCTTCTGTTCGTTATAAAATCCGGCATCCAGATCTTCATAGTGAGCAAAGATGTCCTTTCGCATATCATATTCTATCAACCTCGACATGACTACCATCGTCTGACGCATGAAAAACATCAGTACACCCATTGTAAGAGCGAGTAAGAGTACGAGCCCACCGTGTTTTAGAAGACTGAAAGAGATCTCCCGGTACATAGCAGACCTGGCTTGAGAATCCGATATTTCCTGATAACTTTTGATCTGCTCCAGAGCGAGATCCAGCCCTTCCCGGATCACCTGAGGCTGCCAAACTCTGAAGTAGTTAGAAAAGAACACGAAACCGATACCGAGCAGCAAGTGCCATTTATATCGCCATATGTAATGATTTAATGTTCTTAATGCTTTCACACTCCGTTAGATTGACATAGCATAAACGATTGTTTGGTATCATGGTTTCATGGAATAGCTGGTAAATACCAATTACCAAGGATCGGAACCTCCAGACCAATGTGTTGCCAGAAGACCACTTACACCTGATTAATAATGCATTATTGACTGATTATTATGAGTAATTCAAAGGAACTAGTGGATCATGTGATGGTCCATTACTACAATCGTGTATCTTTGCGGAAATTGATCATGACGAGATGGATCGTATTGTTACGTTAGATGAATTCATTGTCAGAAGACAAAAGGAATTTGCATACGCTACAGGAGAACTTACCAACTTGCTACGCGATATTGGGGTCGCTGCAAAAATTATCAATCGCGAAGTAAATAAGGCCGGGCTTGTCAACATTTTAGGTATCGCCGGATCTGAAAATGCCTCTGGAGACGATGTCCAGAAGCTTGACGTTTATGCCAATCAGGAACTGATCGCATGCCTTAAGAACAGTGGTGAATGCGCTGGGATCGCCTCGGAAGAGATGGACGACTTTGTCCCTTTCGAGCCTATCGAGGGAAAACAGTCAAAGTATGTTGTTGTCTTTGATCCCCTGGATGGCTCCTCCAATATTGATGTCAACGTTTCAGTAGGAACCATTTTCGGTATCTATCGCAGGAAGTCAGATCCTGATGGTCCCTGTCAAATGGCGGATTTTATGCAAAAAGGAGAGGATATGGTCGCTGCAGGTTATGTGCTATATGGCACATCGACCATTCTGGTCTATACCACGGGACATGGTGTCAATGGCTTTACCCTGGATCCTTCATTGGGTGAGTTCTGCCTTTCCCATCAGGACATTAAAATTCCCAAAAAAGGAAAATACTATTCGGTCAATCAGGGTTACTACCATATGTTCAAACCTGAGGTACGACGCTACATAGATCTCTGTTCAGATCAAAACCTGAAACTGAGATATATAGGCTCCATGGTTTCGGATGTGCATCGCATTCTTTTTCAGGGTGGTATATTTTTGTACCCGAGTACAAACACATATCCCAACGGAAAGCTGAGATTACTCTATGAGTGTAATCCTATGGGAATGATCGTGGAGCAGGCTGGAGGATGTGCAATTTCTGCTACTCGGGAAAGAATTCTGGACCATCAGGTAGATGAATTGCATGAAAGATCCTCGATTGCCATTGGTTCACCTGAAATGGTGAGGGAGCTGGAGGGCTTTTTAGAGGGATCCAAGGCTGTTTCTTCCTGATCAATGAATATCGAGATAGGGGGATAAGCGCTTCAGCCAAAGACTATCAACTATTTCTGTTCGCAATAGGTCCATAGGCTGCCGGAATGGCCCGTTCTGTTCCCTGAATAATGTCAGTATTTCGGCCTCTTTATAACTGATATATGGATGTGCGGCAAGTTGGTCGGCAGATAGAGTATTGATGTGCAGTTGTTCGGGTTGTTGGGATTGGTGTAAGTGAGGACGTATGGCACGGAAGAGACTATCGTTGACACCATATGTTTCTCCAACCTGATCTACACTATGAAATCCACCCAGAAGGGACCGGAATTTTACGATACGTTTTGATAATACTGGTCCGATGCCCCTCAGTTTTTGCCAGTCATAGATCGTTGCCGTATTAATTTCAATTTGCAGAAAATATTCTTTCTTTTCTTCGGGTGGTGGCCAGATAATGTGTTCCTCAAGGTCACTAAGAAGGACTTCCTTCATACCGTAAATCCGGGCCAGGTCTCTTCTTGAGTTGATCTGTCCACCTGCTCCGATATATTTTATCCAATTATCAGCGACTCTATCCGGAACGGCTAACTTTTTCAAGATATCATGATCAACCTGATTGGGATCGATCCTCAAACCTTCTGCCCCCCTTGAAATATTTTCTAATTTTTCTTTTTTCGGTGATATGACTGCATGCTTCCCTCTATTTTCAAGTTGCTGGTCTTCGGTTTTCGCAACATTGGAGGTCACTTTTCCATCTTTTCTTACCTGGCCGATATTACTTTTGATGTTTTGAATTGTCCGAATTTTAATCCTGGGGTTGAGGGGTAGATGATCCGTGGCAAAGCAGATGCATGATGCGAGGGTAAGGATAAACAACGTTACTCTTATGTCTTGCGGATGGCGTTCAAAATAATCGCCTACAGGATTTTTCTTTTTATCATATCTCATAGTTCAGCCGTATTGGATATTCTAATACGTCTTGCGCCTTGATCCTGTGTGTGATGCCAGCAGAAGCCTAATGTTTCTGACATCTCTTTGACTTTATTGCGTTCGGCCAGGGACATTTTATACGTGCTGATAACTTCCCTGGGTTCGATCGAGCAAAGCAGATCCATCAATGAGTCGGTTTTGATATTCCGATTCAGGATCAGATAAGCGATGTCCTGAGAGATTGGTGTTATTTTCGAGCCACTACATAGAATGGCAGACTCATTATCCCATGAAATGAGTTGATTTGAATGAGGATTTGCAGATAGTCGCCATTGACCCCCGTATTTACTGCGAAAAGCTGGAGCTCTTTGTTTGTCAAATTTATTCCATGAAGTGATCTGTCGTCCTATTCGGATGTCAACCGTTTCACTAAATGGCGGACCGTAAGCGATGATTTCGGCAGAGTTTCGTATCGATAAGTTTTTGATGCCAATTGATAATCCGAGAATGAAAATGAAGCTCATACCGATTCTGTAGTGAAATGATGACTGAGCCAGGATCCCGATAGTTGTGAAAAATATGATGAAGTAATAAATGGCGATTTCAGCAACTCCGGGCCACAGATGAACAAGATTGATGAAGTTCAGTACTTGAGTCATCTCTAAAAGACTGTATCCCAGAGCGGTCGTACCATGAAGGACGTGCCCTATGGCTAGTGCGAACTGCGGCATTATGATAGAACTGATCATTAGTAGGGCAGACAGGATCATTATGCAAGCGGCCATAGGAATTGCGATCAGATTACTCAGTAAAAAGCATGAGGGAAACTCATGAAAATAGAATATCGAAACAGGTGCTAGTAAAACCTGTACTGACAGGCTCACTGCCATGAGATCCCAGATCATATTTAGCAAAAACCCCTCAGGCTTTAATAATGGTTGAATCAAAGGAAAGAAAACAAGTATTGACAGAACAGCCATCAACGAGAACTGAAAGCCAATATCAAGAACTACGAAAGGATCGAAGACGATCATAATGAATGCTGCAAAGATCAAAGCATTGATGGCATGTGACGATCTATTGAATAGTTGGGCGGAGAAAAAGAGCGAAAACATGATTGCTGCCCTGACGGCACTGCTTTTTGCTCCTGTGATCAGGACAAAACTCCAGATACTCAAAATGTAAATACCAGTCCTGAGCCAAATGGATCTACGAGACGTTGTTACTGGCAGAAGCAGGAGAATAATTCCTGCAACAAGACCAACATGAAGACCACTAACAGCCATAATGTGCATGGTACCAGTCGATTCGAAAATGGACTTTTGGGAAGCACTCATTCCGGATTTATCACCCAGAACTATGGCATGAAGTAATGCTGTATATTCCTGACTGGGCAAGTATTTTTTAATGCTCGCCTTAAGGTATCTGTTGCATAGCATAGAAATGGCAAAAACATTATAAGCTTCACATTTTAACACAATAATATCATCACGGTCACAATACGCCTGGTGAGTGATGCCCTGTATCCTGAGCCAACGCTTATAATTGAATTCATAGGGATTGGACGGTTCACTGATAGGATAGAGCCGTGTTCTGAAGGATATAGTGTCACCGATGATGAAGTCATTTTCCGAGGCGCCCCTGATGTTGAGCAGATAAGTTGAGCTGAGATCAATATCGCGGACCTGGATCGAAAGATGTTTTTGTCGCATGTTCAATGACTCAACCAGGGCCTTGCGGTGCTGTGACTTCATTATACCCGGTTTATCACATAGCAAATGACTGGAGTGATGGTATGTGATCAGGAATCCGAACGTACAGAGAGCGAGAAATGTCAGCAAACCTCTTAACGATTTGGATCCTGAGTATGTCAGGCAAAAGAATATGACAATTGGTAATGCGAAGCGAATGTCAAAATACAGCAGCACACCACAGATGAGTGGGAGGGTGTAGAAAACCAGGGGTATTCTTCTCCATTTTATCATAGCGTGCATTCAGGAATAGATCGGAAATTCCGATATTTTCAATGGAGTATCGTTCATTAAACGTCTATATGCGTTTACGCAAATAGTACAGTATGAATGAATTACAAATAAAGATTTTATGTTAAATTGAAGGTCGGAATGAAAACTGATCCCGCATGAAATCACTGGTTGTAGTTATCTGGATCTTATTGGGCGTGTTTTACTGGTGGCTGGATCAGAACATCGATAACAGGTGTTGTGAGCAGACAGCCATAGAGGGATCATCTTCACTAACGGATATTGATCCATCAGAAAGTTCCGTGGCTGAGCTTCCTCAGCCGGACGAGAAATATCCACTGGTTTTCAGATATAACAGCGCCGACCCACAGACTTCCTCTCGTTTCGAAAAATTTAAGGATAGTATTCTTAATAATATATCGGATGATCAGATCCTTGTCATTACTGGTTTGAGAGCATCCGATGAATTCGGGCGTCCTTCGGCTTCATATGCTGATCTGGGGAAAGCAAGAGCTGCTGCGGTCCAAACCCTTTTCTCAGATCGCATCGATACTTCCAAAGTTGTTATTAAGAGTCGTGAGATAGATCAGGAGTTCGAAGCTGCCGGGCTAGCCTATCATGCGGTAGAGTTTGACTCTAAGCGTGGCAGGCCGGCGATCGTGGAGATCGAAGACAGAACCTTGATATATTTCACCTATAATTCGACTCAAAGGATGGATGATCCTGAGATCGAGGCCTATTTGCGAGCGGTAGGAGATCGTGTGAAATCTACGGGAGAGATCGTTGAGCTAACAGGCCACACAGACAGTTTTGGGAATGCTTCCTACAATTACGCTCTCGGCTTAAGGAGAGCAAATGTCATCAGTCGTGTTCTCGGGGACCTGGGTGTGCCCAAAGATCAGATCGTTGTTCTGTCAAAAGGCGAGACTGATCCCATCGCACCTAACAATACAGCGGAAGGAAGGAGTAAGAATAGGAGGACGGAACTGGTGATAAAAGAACCTGTAAATAATTAGTTTATGACTTTGTTATCCCTTTGTGACCTCGATGCACCGATCTGGCTTATTATATGGTGGTTTCTGCCTTTCCTGCTCGGTTTATTATTGGGCTACCTCATTTGGTCTCGGTGGAAGTCGCGGTTCGAGGAGAAGGAAACTGAATTGGGTGAAGCGAATTTGAGAATAACCGAACTTGATAGTAGTCTGAGATCATGTGAAGCGAAGAAAATGGAATTGGATAATGAGCTCGTATTGCTGAGGTCGGAGATACGGGAGATGAAGGAGAAAACGGACATTACAAACAAGACGGAGCGGGTATTCAAAGGTGAAGAACCCTCATCTGGGGCCGACCCATCTTCGCAAAGTATAACGCAGTCTTCCGGAAAGGGATCTGCATCTATTTACAGCGCCTTATCAGAAAAGAACCTT
>JAWVZH010000073.1:0-14917 GCA_033722295.1 Saprospiraceae bacterium | reverse complement strand
GTAACGGAGCTTTACGTTGTATTCCTTGCCCATAAAAAAGTCTACAGGCATCTCGCCCGCAGTTTTCAAAGCCTCCATATCGACATTTCGCAATTTGTAAAGCAAGGAAACGATATCATTGGCACAGTTGCCAAAATCCACAATTCCCCTGTCTGTCGCAGAGGCCTTGTCTCTTCCTCTTAAAACCTTGGCCTCACCTTCCTCCTGATCATAAACCACCTCTTCGTACAAACGATAACCGCCTTCCTGCAGGTGCCTCATAGAATAGGTGGGAAGCAGACTGCTCTTATCCACCGTCGTTCTGTATATATCGTGCACTTTGTAAAACCATTCATAGCTCGGATATGTAGTACCATAGGCCGTAAATTCATAGGTCCCAGGGCCATTGAATACATTAAATTTTATCTCCCCCGCAGGGATCCAGATGAAGTTTAGATTGTAGTAGATCTTATATACCAGTTCTTCACCGGGCTGAAAGGAGAAGTTCTCCGATTCACAGTTTAGCTCATATCCTGCCGGAGGACGGTCTGCATTCAGCGCAGAGTCCGTTACCTGGAGGGCTCCCAAGAGCGGAAAAGTCATGAATATAAGTTGTCCTATAAATCTGATGCTCAAATCAAAAAGTTTTATCAAATGCAGAACTCTACTATGAACGTAAGAGTGTGCACAATCATTATTCATCTACATAACGCAAGATCGTGTATTAAAGATTCATAATGATACCGTAAGAAACACTTAAAACGGTGTATCGTGCATGGTGTATCGGGTAATAGGAGTAAATCGTCGTTAGTTATTGTTTTCTTTTCGGTCAGGAGCTTTAACAGACCACTGAAACTGTTGGCCGACCACTGCTAAAGATATTTATTACATTTGTTTATAATATGTCCAGAAGAACGATCATAGGTGTCGATCCGGGCACAAATGTGCTGGGATTCGCTGTAGTTGTCGCCCAACCTCATCAATATACGATCAAGGATGTAGGAGTACTTCACTTGAAAAAGTTTGGTGATCACCAGACCAAGCTCAAGGAGATCTTTTTACAACTACAGGAAATAATAGAGACCTATCTGCCATCCGACATGGCCATTGAGGCCCCTTTCTACGGTAAGAATCCACAATCCATGCTGAAGCTGGGTAGAGCTCAGGGCGTGGCCATGACCGCGGCGATGACCATGGGTCTGGGCATTTACGAATACTCTCCCAAGCGTATTAAACAATCTGTTACGGGTAACGGAAATGCCTCAAAAGAACAGGTGGCCGCCATGATCGAAAGTATTACAAAACGATCCGTAAGTCATCTGAAACTGGACGCAACGGACGCCCTTGCGACTGCAATATGCCATTACCACAGCATGGGTGTGACCCAAGGAAATTCCAAAAACTACAATAGTTGGGAAAGTTTTATAAAGTCCAATCCAGGCAAGATCAAGTAAAGCAGACCAGGATAGTTAATTCAGCTTGTTATAAACTTCATTGATCGATTTGGCCAATTTCGTCATCTCCGGTTCATCCATCTCGACTGGATCATTGGCGAAATTCATGTCGTGCACACCATCGATGGGGATCAGGTGTATATGAGAATGTGGCACTTCCAGTCCAATTACAGAAACACCTATCCTCTTGCAGGGCACCACTTTCTCTATGGCCTTTGCCACCCGTTTGGCAAAGAGAATATATTTTGACATCAGATCATCGCCTACATCAAAAAAGTAATCGATCTCCTCCTTGGGAACTACAAGGGTGTGTCCACGTTTGAGAGGACGAATATCAAGGAAAGCGTAGAAGAGATCATCTTCAGCTACTTTATACGATGGTATATCACCCTCTATGATCTTCGAAAATACGGTCGACATTATACAAGGCTGATTTCCAGAATTTCAAATTCTATCTCACCTGCGGGCGTAGTCACATTGACCACGTCACCCACCTTCTTGCCAAGCAGGCCCTCACCTATCGGGGATTGGACAGACAATTTCTTTTCCTTAAGGTCAGCTTCGCTGGGAGATACCAGTTGATATTCCAGTTCTTTGTTGACCTTGAGGTTTTTGATCCGAACTTTACTGAGGACCGTCACTCTGGAAGTATCTATCTCGGATTCATCTATGATCCTGGCGTTGGCCAGAGCCATCTCGAGTTCATTGATCTTGAGCTCCAGCATGCCCTGGGCATCCTTCGCTGCGTCATATTCGGCATTTTCGGAAAGGTCACCCTTCTCCCTTGCCTCGGCAATGGCCTCAGCGACCTCTTTTCTTCCATTGGTCTTCAATTCGTCCAGTTCAGCTACGATCTTATCGTAGCCCGTCTTTGTCAGGTAAGTATACTTACTCATAATTCTGTAATTCTAATATAAAAGGAGAACGTTTCCGATGCAAGATCGAAAACGTTCTATTATAATTTTTATAAGGCCTTAAATGGCCAAAAGGTTCATTATAATGAAATTCTCAAGCCGAAATTATGGGTTCCACTGTAAGGCTCAGTATCCCTGTAAGAGTAGTCGATACCAAGTTTATTAGGTGAATCTTTCTTGAGCGGAACGTCGAAGCTGATACCTGCTGCCAGGCCCGTATATATACCATTATCTTCACCGTCCGAGCTTGTACCTATGTCATAAACATAGGCTACGCGGAGCATGAACATTTCATTATAGGCATACTCGAGCCCCCCACCGATTTCATCCCTGAGAAATGAATTGGCACGGAAGTTACCAAAAGCAGTCAGTCTGCTGCTGATGCCATCAGCAAAGAAATCATATGACAAACCAATATTAAGAAGGGATGGTAGTTCAAAACCTGATGCCTGAACATCAAACCTGTATTGCTGGTCTTCATCATTCTCGGCTATATCCGCCAGTCCTTCACCTGCAAATTTCATCTTGCTGCCGATATTTCTCAATGAGATACCGAACTTGAACTCATCCCTTGCTCCTGTTACGTACTGCACTCCGGCATCAAGGGCCAGGGCAAATGCGCTGACATCCGCGATAGATTCCGACACACCGCGGAACAGAACGCCTACTGAGATCTTGTTTTCGAAGGTATGCGTGTAACTCACACCCAGATTGAAGAAAGAGGGTGAGAACGTCGCGCCCGTACCTTCTGGATTGTTGACCGTCGTCACATCGATATCGCCAAAATCGAGTGCCATAAGACTAAGACCTAAAGCACCATTCTCCCCTACTCTTTGGGCAAGGCCGGCCGCATTCATCGACAAGCCTGATCCTACGAAGTACTGAGAATTTGAAACGACGATCTCTGTTTTATTGATCCTTCCAACTCCGGCTACATTGATACGCATGGCCTCAACACCGGTAGCAAAGGATGTCGACAGCGTATGCAGTCCTGATGACCGCGCCCATGGATTCATGAGTAACTCATAAGCCCCGGCTTCTCCCCGTCTGTCAGGGTTTCCGGCCTCCACCTGAAGGGCCCAGGTTCCGAGAGCTATGAAAACTAAGAGTATACGGTTGAATTTCATCATTCTATGATATTTATCTTTTAAAAGTGGGGGTCAGTTAAGACCCCCATAAATTTTATATCAAATTATAATCCCGACGGATCGAACTTCCGGGCTATACCGAACCACTTCACAGTAGTCTCAGCGCCAGTCACTTCATCCTTGACATGAATGAGGTAAGTACCACTGGAGACTGATATTCCCTTATTATTCTTCAGATCCCAAACAAGATCAGGATTGGTCTGCGTGCTTCTCACGCCAGGATTTACCCTGTCCGTCGTCGGCCTACTGACCTCATCTCTTCTGAACTGCCGGATGAAGGAACCATCAATACCATAAATGGTGATGGTCGCTTTGTCAGGCAAATTCGTGATCTTGATAAAGTTGTCGAATTGAGTTACCTCGTACTCTGAAAACCCGTAATACGGGTTTGGTACAGCCTTGATATCATCCATCGCATTCTCCACTACGTCCTTTTCAGTTTTTTCTTCCGGTTCGACACCTTCGAATGAAAAGCTGTAAAAGTTATAGCCGTCATGATCGCCGGTACCGACATAATGCTGGTAGGGATTGTCTACCCGAATCTTCAATCGTAGATCATTCGGGATCAGACCATCTGCGTAAGAAAGTAAATCAGCACTTCCTCTTAAAATCGGCACACAAGACCAGGTCACATCTGACAGCGCTCTGGCGATGGTGATAGACCTGCCGGTCTCAAGTGCTTGTCTGAGAGAAGCACACTCATCATATTCCTGTCGTGTGACATAGATATAATGATGGCCGCCCATGTAAGCATTTGCCGGTTGTTGTAAACCGATGACTGGCGCCAGCTCTGCAATAAGCAATTGAGATGAAGGATTGAACATCATATCAGTGGCGTTGAGTTTACCATCCTCGAATTGAACACCAAATTGGTCGACCAATTCTTGATTGTAAACAGAGTTCTCACCAAAGAAAATATTCAGTCTTTCGCCGGTTTCAACGTCAATGGCGTAACCCGGGAACCAACCCATGCCATCACCGTCACCATCCGGATCTGCAAGACCATCTCCATCTGCATCTTCTTTTCCTACTGAAGGCGATTTCCTCAATTCAAAGTCCTCAGCACTTCCAATCGCCAGTAATCCGGCAGAAAAATGTGCCTCACTTGCCGTTTCAACTACCACACATCTGCTCCATTTGGATTTGTCAGATGTAAATACAACATCTATGTTATTAAGGTCCTCGATGTCGCTCAATGACTGAACGATACCCATACTGTTGTCATCCCAGCCCGGTGAAATGATCCTTGAGGTTGGATCCGTGTAAGAAGTGAGCATAAATGGATGTAAGACCTGACTGCTCAAGACTCCGTCCGGATCAACATCACCGGCAACTGTCCCTGGGCTGTTGTCTATAAAGTCCAGGGGAAGAGGGAAAGTCTGACCTTGAAAAGGTACTTGTATCAGATCCCCATCCGCAAAGAATTGAAACCAAAGCTCTTGTTCCAGGTTGCTGTAAAGTGCTTCAGCTCCTATAAAGCCATTGGACTCATCATCCTGTTGGCCTGCATCAGCTGTTTGACCTATATTGACCGAAAAGCCAAATTCTTTTACCAGTTGTTCATTGAATGTTTCCAGGGTCTTGTCTGCGACAACTGTATCGCCGTTGTCACTCGTCAATACCCATCTGATCTCATCATCCAACTGATCGTTGGACATATTTTCGTCGTAGAACTTCAATTCAAAATCACCCGAAACCGCTTCTAACGGATTATATATAGCCACATCAATTGGACCACGACCTGGTTGATAGACAATTTCACCGTCGAATGTTCCATCAAATATGGATTCTTCAGTTTGCTCAGAAATATCAAGGAAGTTACCTCCGACACCCACACCATCATGCCTTGTGATGACCGTACCAGTGCCATAGGCGCTATTAAGATCCTTATAGATCAGCGGTCTCGGTACGCCGATATATGGCGCTCCCCCTCTGTCTCGATCACCGACGTTCAGACGGCCTTCAAGATAAGGCTCATCCTGAGTCGCTGATGGCCGATCACCATCAAAATCAGCAAAATTGTTGTAACCATAGGCGATCACATAGAAGTAATATTCCTTATGATTGACCAATCTAGCGTCAGCGGTTCTACTGAATCTGTCCTCAGTCACGCGTAAGGTATGCCTAATTCCGGCATCACTTCCCTCAACCTGCTGGACCGGGAAGAACACGAGTGGTTCACCTTCGATGGGGTTACTGACCGATTGCCAGTTATAGATGGTCGTTACCCCGTTCTTGACGTCGATCGTAAATATCTCTCTTGCCTTGCTGGGGTCGCTCAATTCCTGTCTTGTTACATCTGGGCCATTCACCTGGTAGACACGATATCCTTCGAACACATAGGTTGAATCCTGTATACCATCCGGTATACCGAGGCCGGGCTCTTCATATTCCTCATTGATATTGTTGCTTCCGATCACTGGATCGTTGGTCAACACCAAAATCAGCTCATTATCCAGTTCGATAATATCCACTGTAGGTGCATCAGGGCCCCTGGGCAACTCAAAGCAGTTGTCGAAGAGATCCTGGGCCTTCTGGTCCGCACCGAACAATTCTGTCAGATCAGGACATGGATATTGCTGATCAGGCACCCATACAACACCGATGATCAACTCATTGGTAGTGTTTGGATCAAGACGCATAGGTCCTGTAGCCTGTAACGTTCTTCTGTCACCGTTTTCCAGTCCTTCCTCACACATACTCCATCCACCAGATTGGTTGGGCGGATCATAAAGTGCAAAGTTTGTAAAGTCTGTACTCGCCGGATTATAGCCTGTTCCCCCCACAGTAAATCGCGTACCATCTGTCCAGGATCCCGACAGATAATTATAGAACTGCGGACCCACCTGAGGGTCGGCCTGCGCAGGAGGAGTACCTGGAATACCACCGTTGTTGTAGTATGTAAACGAGGACATTCCTCCTTCCACTATTCTGTCTACCGGTTCTCCGATCTTGGGGTTTCTGTACTTACCCAGAATAGAATCATACACCTGTGGTACCAATGGTCCACGGAAGTAATCGACACCCAGGATAGGCACTTCATTACAGTAGGTTGGTACACCCTGATCACAATCACAACCTGAAGTGCCATCCACTTCATCCACGTTGTATATGTACATCAGACTTCTGGTCGTATCGCAACCTATATAATCATCCGTATAGCAACCCAGGTCAGGATCCACCCACATCGCGAAGAAGCAACTGTCGATCTGTTGGTCTGCCCGGTTGATCAATTTATATCTGTAGAAGGTCATGTCATTGATCTCATCCGTGGTCTGGTAAGCAAAACCCTGGACCTGGACTTCCATCTGTATGGCATCACCTTGAGTGTTGGTATGAACGTTTCCAACATCATTGTAGACCCAGAAGTACATCTCATCAGCAAATATCCCTCCTGGACAACCTCTGACGTCAATTTGTGGATGTTCACCCAATTCGGGTTCGTATATACCATTTTCATTGCCTTCCGTCTCAAAGAAGTTGCCCAATCCCTGACGCGAGTCAGGTAATTCAAAGCCATATCTTTCGACGAAAAACTTATTCCCCCTGGCTGGCCAGGTTTTAACATCTGTGGGAATGTCCTCTTCAGTATATGTAAATGTCGGATCCGTCAGTGAGCGTTCGTAATCCGCCTTGTGCTTCCTGATATTATCGCCCAAAACTCTGAAATGGCGATCCCAGTTGTCACAATCCTCAGTGCAGGTCGTACCTGTTTCCTCATCGATCGGTCCAGGCCACCATTCGTTATTCGTCGCATTACGATAGTCAATCGCAGCGATCTTCAAACTACCAGAGAGGTCAAAACCTCCGATCCATACGGATCCGGCAAAGATCGAAGAAACAGGATCCAGTCCCGATCCAGGGTCGACCTTGGGCACTTCATATCTACCGTCGTCAAGGTCCCACCACATATCTCCTCCACCGAGAAGCCGGCATCTGACATTGTTGATACTCAACTCTGCGAATGATTCCGAAGGTTCACACACCCCACCTCGCAGATGCAGGGTTGTCGTTCCATAGGTCATGTCCTTATCGACCTCCGGTTTGCTTTTGGCTGGCGGCTTGTAGGCCATCATATCCGTTGTCAGACTCAGGGCCAGTACCAGCATTATATAGTGTAAAATTCTCATTCCGAAAATTCTTTTTTGTTAATCAATTAAAATTCAAAAATGGCACCCAGGTACATACGACGAGGTCGTGTGTAATTGTCCGGATCCAATAGTCTCCAGTTATAGCTTTCGATAAAGAAATCCACCTCATTTCCTCTTCCCTGTCTTTCGATAGACTGTATGGCGCCCTGTCCTTCAGGTGAGGCTATAAAGCCGTCGTCATCTGGTGAGCCGGAAGCGGAGTAAACACTGATCACATTTCTCGTATCGAATAGATTCTGGACTCTGAAGTAAATATTCAAAAACAGCGGTCGTCCGTCTTCTCCTTTATTCAAACTAATACTCTTGTCTATTCTCATATCGACGGTAAAATTCCATGGCAATCGAGCACCATTGATTGATCCATCGATCTGAGTTCCACCAAATCTGGTGGGTGTCACTCTCTGTGTATAAGGCCGTCCTGAAACCGCCGTAATTTGCGTATTCGCCCCCATGTTGGCCAGGATGTCCTTACCAAACAAGCGAGGTCCATTGTACTGCTTTCCGCTTCCATAGCGATAATCAGCAGTGACAACAAAACGGTGTCTTTCATCAAATGAAAGCGGAGAAAGGGTACGAATATTTCGTCCACGTCCTGTTAGTCCCCGCTGCGAATCATCATCTGAACCTGTCCCCTCAGCGAATTGGAGGGTATAGGCGGCTGTCAATTCTATATTTCCTGTTCTACGCAAGTCGTATTGTACCGTAAATCCTTTTACAGTACCAAAATCAAGGTTGTCAAAAGTCAGGTAGTCATTGACGGGATTAGGAGAAGTAAAGAGCAGCGTTCTCCTTTGAATCAAATCCCTGAACTCTTTGTAATAGGCCGACAGTTTGATCGCTGACGAATTGGTCAGTTTTTGCTGGAAGCCTACCTGGTAATCTATGGTCCTTACCGGCTTCAGATTTGGATTGCTCGCTGGCGTCCGCCCCGCGGTCTTCCAATAAAAATAATCCAAAGCGGTAGCTATATTTCTTGTCAATGGTCGAGAGACGAGAACGTCATAATGCGCAAAGAAATTAGCCTCATCACTGATCGGGAATGAAAAGCCCAACCTCGGCATGATATTCCATTGCGGTTCATAATCCTCGAATGCCAGGTCCGAATCGAAGTTGGCATTCTGCGGATCGAACTGTGCATCAAAATCGTTTCTGGTATCGTCCTCAACATTGTATCTCGGAGTGACCAGTCCACCCTCACCAAATATTGATCGAGGATCGACTTCCGTACCATTCGGATCGTACCAAGTGTCTCCATCGCGGTATGCCTCGACGCGGCTACTACCGGTCTCCAGGACGTATACCTTATAGTCATCCTCTACACTGTTCGGCTGATCCAATGTGCCTTCCATCGAATGGAAAGTAGCGGCATCCATGATCGGGTAGAGTGAATATTTATCTCTCAGGACCTTGGAGTTGGCATCATAATAATCCGCCCTGACTCCCAGTCTGAATATAATGTCCTTATAAGTAAATCTATCCTGTATGTAAAAGGCACCATAGATCGGCTGGCTGGGTGCTACGTTAAATGATCTGGCACCATTGGCATCAAGTGCAAAAAAGTCATCAAAGGTCAGATCTGTACCGGTCTTATCGCCCAGATAATCATAACCATAGTAGTAAACGACGTTCTGATCGGTCAGTTCTTTAGCTGTGAACATATCCAGAGACAACTGACCCGGGTCTACATCGTCAACATTGACGTAATCCCTTACATTCTCATTAAGAGATTGTCCCGGGAACTTCAATTCTCTGAGCTTCTTGAAAAAGCTTCTTTCCGGGTCATCCACAAGACCCTCATCTATCTCATTGGCGAAGGTCATTGTTGTGCTGTCGAATCTCGTTGTATCTAATCCGAGGATGTGCTCATTGGCATATAACCTCGCCTGTGTCCACAAGCTGAATGGTCTCACTTCATATCTTCTTTCCACCCACTGTTCGGCATTCACACCGAGTTCCACACTGTGACGTCCTTTTTCAGAACCACCCGGAAAGAGGTCAAAGGTCACCGCCAAGGAAGCGTTCAATCTGTCTCTCTCGGTCTTTATGAATCTGTTATATACACCGCCGACATTCAAGTGCGTATTCCACGCCGTAGTTGTTGAGTTTGCCAAACTACCGTTATAAGCATTATAGGCGAATATAGAGTTAAGTGTCTCATCAAATACATTATTATAATTGGCCATCGCTGCATTTATATTAGCACCTTCATAGCCATACAATTGATCATTATAACCCGTGTGCACTATATTGCCCATATTATCAAAACCAAATATGGTATCCCATCGGATGTCAAAATCTCCTATATAGCCATAATTGAAGAGGTCTCCTTTGTGGCGAATGTCCCTTTGTTCTGACTCCCGACGCTCAAATCCCAATCTGATGGTGTATGATATATTCCTGATAAAATTGGATGCTTCCTGGCTCTGTTCTCCAGAACCTGAAGTGTTACCTCCTAATCTATGGCGGAATCTGAATGCACCCCTGTATATGTTATCTATGTCCTCTGGGTTGTTGGGCCAGTTAAGCAAATCCCATGAGCCAATGCCAACGAATCTATTCAGAGACCCAGCAGAAGCCAAAGGAGCTGGAGAAAAGCGATTGTAAATGGAATTATAAACACCGGTAAAGGTAATATCCACGTTATCCGTAAGCCGCGCATCTATCTTGGCCACGACATCCAGGTTTTCTCTCTCCTCATTAGGCCGAGCATCCAAAAACTCTACTCCCTGCCCTTCTGTCAACCTCTCCGCTGCAGTAATGGGAGAGTTGCCAAGGAGGAATATTGGATTTCTTTCCAATTCATCTATCTTTTCCTGAGTCGCCCGGTAGACGCCAAATGCAGGAGGGTCATCATCCTGTCTGTAATTGTACTGACCGGACAATCTGTAACCAAGTACGGTTTTCCCTTCATTATTCTTCAGGATCGGACCACTGATGTTGGCGTTGATCAGATTATATCCATAAGGATCGAGGAATTCACTTGTTTCCAATTCAAGTCCACCACTGAATTTGTCAGAGGGACCTTTTGTCGTAATGGAGATGATACCACCCGTCACGTCCCCATATTTTGCGCTGATACCTCCTGTCAGTACCTGCAACTGCTCGATCTCCGTCTGAGGTATTAGTCTTCCGTTCACCCTTACTCCATCAATATAATAGTTGGTCTGATTTGTTCTGGACCCCCTGATACTGATACTTCCTCCGTCAGCTGCTGAGGACAGTCCAGCTGCCTGAGTAGCGATAGAGTTAATATCCTTGACGGGAAGGTTCTTGATCTGTTCAGCAGTACGAATGGCGCCGGTGGACGTATTATCCTGTTCAATAAGCGGCACCTTGTAGTCCACAACTACCACTTCTTCCAGGGTCACTCCCGAGGTCAGTTCGATATTCAGTCTGTTGGCCTTATTGGCAATGATGACCACATCAGAAATTCGCTTGGTCTGTAATCCGACCTGACTGGCCTGAACATCATAGGTCCCCGGGTCGATGTTATTAATGCTGTAGTTTCCGTCAAAATCGGTCTGTGTTCCTGTTACCAAAACATCATTGAGGAAGATGGCAACATTACCAAACAACACGGGCTCTCCATTGTCATCGGTAACTTTCCCTTCCAGGGACGTTTGTGCAACAACACCAACACTGATAAATCCAACGGCTATCAGTAGAAAAGTCAACCTCTTTATCATAAATGAAAGATTTAGTATAAGCTGAATTGAAATAGGTGAATGCAATGTTAAGAAATTTAACATCATTCAAGAAATAATTCATTCATCTCTAATCGTCTGTATGCATACGATTTGTTGTTAAAAGACGGTATCACAACCGTCTTATTTTATCCAATACCGTTTCTGCCAATTTTCTTTTCGATTCAAAAGTCCAGCCGGCAACATGTGGACTCAACAAAGTGTTATCCAATCGAAATAATCTCTGATACATTTCTTTTTCCTCCTGCGTCATGGTCGCAGGCTTCTCATTTTCAAAAACATCCAGCGCTGCTCCTGCCAGATGTTCACTCTCAATAGACAGGATCAAATCCATGGTATTCACTACGTGGCCACGTGAAGTATTGACCAGGATAAGTCCTTTCTTGCAACTCTCAAGAAATGATCCATTAACCATTCCCGTAGTTTCCTTCGTCAATGGAACGTGCAAACTGAGTATTTCGCTCCTTGCCTGCACATCTTCCAGGGACGTTTCTTCAACATAACGTAGGTCATCGGCAAAATGCTTCTTGTACTTGTCATATGCCAATACCTTCACATTGAATGAACCGAGTTTTTCAGCCACTTTTGAGCCAGTATGGCCAAAGCCGATGATCCCGACTGTTTTACCCTCAAGCTCAGTTCCCCTGTTCTCTTCTCTTTTCCAGATAAAGTTTCGAACATTACGATCTCCGATGTGGATCTTGTTCATCAAAGTGAGGAGCATTCCGATAACGTGCTCTGCGACCGCGTTGGCATTCCCTTCCGGGCTGGTGATGACCGAAATCCCCTTTTTCGCCGCATGATCCAGATCGATGATCTCCTTGCCGGATCCGAGGCGGGCTATAAACTTTAACCTTCGGCCATTTTCGATCATTTTCTTGTCCATGATCATCCTACTGCTGATCACAATACCTTCAAATCTATGCAGGATGCCTTTTACCTCTCCCGGGGATATCTCTGTATCATATCTGACCTTGTAACCCTCCTTTTCCAGACCCTCAATGAGGCAATCATGTACGGCATCCGTGATCAATATTTCAGGTCTTTCTGACTTCATGTTTAAGGATATAGTAGATTTAACTCTAATATCTATCTTTGGGCAGCCAAAATCAAAGCCATGCCTAGAGATCATTCCATCAAGAGAGTTTTAATAATTGGTAGCGGCCCCATTATCATAGGTCAGGCCTGTGAATTTGATTACTCAGGTTCTCAGGCTTCGCGATCGCTCAGAGAAGAGGGTATTGAAGTTACCCTCATAAATAGTAATCCAGCTACTATCATGACGGATCCGGTAATCGCGGATCATATCTATCTCCTTCCCCTGACAGTTGAAAGCATTGAAAAGGTGCTCCAGGAACAGGAAATAGATGCTGTTTTGCCAACAATGGGTGGACAAACAGCTCTGAACCTTGCGATCGATGCTGGTAAACACGGGATATGGGACAAATATAATGTGAGACTGATCGGTGTCGATCTTGATGCCATAGAACTCACAGAGAACAGAGAAGCATTCAGAAATCTCATGAATGAGATCAAAATGCCGGTTGCCAAATCCAAGATCGCCAATTCATTTCTGGAGGGTAAGGATGCCGCTCAGTCCATTGGGTTCCCTCTTGTCCTCCGTCCTTCCTACACCCTGGGAGGTTATGGCGGTGGATTTGTCCATGATAAAAATGAACTTGATGAAGCTTTAAGGAGAGGATTGAATGCCAGTCCTACCCATGAAGTACTTGTGGAACAGGCCCTTTTTGGATGGAAAGAATACGAACTGGAACTCCTACGCGACAACAATGATAATGTGGTCATCATCTGTACCGTAGAGAACATGGACCCTATGGGAATTCACACCGGTGACAGTATAACGGTAGCTCCTGCCATGACCCTTTCCGATCGCAGCTTTCAACAGATGAGGGATGACGGTATCCGCATGATGCGGTCGCTGGGGAATTTCGCGGGAGGATGCAACGTACAGTTCGCCCAAAATCCTGAAACCGAGGAACTCATCGCTATCGAGATCAATCCCCGGGTATCGAGATCATCGGCCCTGGCAAGTAAGGCCACGGGTTATCCGATCGCCAAAATTGCAGCCAAGCTGGCTATAGGCTATAATCTCGATGAATTAAAGAATCAGATCACCAGGACCACCTCGGCATATTTTGAACCGGTACTCGACTATGTGATTGTAAAAATGCCACGATGGAATTTCGAAAAGTTCCACGGGGCGGACGACAAATTGGGTCTCCAGATGAAGAGTGTAGGTGAGGTCATGGCGATAGGCCGGAGCTTCCTCGAAGCCCTGCAAAAAGCCTGTCAGTCCCAGGAGAACAACAGATACGGCCTCGGAGCGGACAAAAAAGAATGGATCCGCACCCAGGATATTCTCGACAGGCTAGAAAATGCGAGCGATGACCGCGTATATCGGATCAAGGATGCCCTGCGGCTTGGTGTTCCAGAAAAAACTGTACAGAGGTTGACGGGGATCGACATCTGGTATATCAAACAAATAAAGAGGCTCGTAGAAGCCGAAAGCAAATTGTTGAAGTTCAACGTGGCGGAAGACATACCGAAAGAGTTTTTAATGGAATTGAAACAAATGGGGTATAGCGATGCTCAGATCGCCTGGGTGCTCCGCATAAAGGAAGATGAAGTAACAAGGTATCGCAAATCCCTTGGCATCAGAAGATCTTATAAAATGGTTGATACTTGCTCCGCAGAGTTTGCTTCTGAAACACCATATTTCTATTCTACCTTCGATACTTTCAATGAAAGTAAGGTTACGGACAGAAAGAAGATCGTAGTCCTCGGTTCTGGCCCCAATCGGATAGGTCAGGGTATAGAATTTGATTACTGCTGCGTTCATGGATTGCTGGCGATCAAGGATGCCGGGTATGAATCAATCATGATCAACTGTAATCCAGAGACGGTCTCCACCGATTTTGATGTAGCCGACAAGCTCTACTTTGAGCCGATATTCTGGGAGCATATCGATGAAATCCTTGAGCTGGAAAAACCTGAAGGAGTGATCGTTCAGCTGGGCGGACAGACGGCGCTCAAACTCGCTGAGAAATTTCATGAAAAAGGAGTCGAGATCATAGGGACAGATTATGAAAGCATGGACCTTGCCGAGGACAGGGGCAGGTTCTCTGATCTGTTGAAAGAGCTGGACATACCGTATCCCGATTACGGTGTGGCCAATGCAGCCGATGAAGCTATCGAGATTGCCAACAGGGTAAGCTATCCGGTGTTGGTCAGACCTTCTTACGTGCTTGGTGGTCAGCGAATGCGAATTGTGATCAATGATGAAGAACTTGAAAGACATGTGCTCAGCATATTCAAACATCTGCCGGACAACAAAGTATTGATCGATCAATTTCTGGAGCGTTCCAAGGAGGCGGAGATAGATGCGATATACGATGGTGATGAGGTGCATATCATGGGTATCATGGAACATGTCGAACCAGCGGGGATCCATTCAGGGGACAGTTCGGCCGTACTGCCTACTTATAGCCTGAGTGAGGCAAGTCTGAATACCATGAGGGAGTATACCGCGCGGCTTGCCGAAGCGCT
>JAWVZH010000072.1:0-14949 GCA_033722295.1 Saprospiraceae bacterium | reverse complement strand
TTACCAGATGACGATGAAATTCGATAACGCTATTCTGAAGTATAAGGGAGTTCAATCCGGAGTGCTGAACATGGATGGATCGAATGTTGGAGAGGTAATGGTTCAGGAAGGACTGATCACGATGTCATGGCATGAAGGACATGGTAGAAGCGTGAGTGTAGCCAGTGACAAAGTATTGTTCACAGTGAGCTTTGAGGTACTGTCGGATACGAGAGTAAGCGAAGCGGTTAGTGTGAATTCGATATTGACCAGAGCTGAGGCTTACGATGAGCAAATCAGTGTAATGGGCTTGACGATGGAGTTCAAAGATGGAGAGAGAACTGTAGAAGTATTCGATCTGTATCAGAACGTACCGAACCCGTTTGAAAGCAGCACAGTGATAGGCTATACCTTGCCAAGAGAGATGCCGGCGATCCTGACGATCTATGATGTATCAGGAAAAGTATTGCTGGTAAGAGATCTTGAAGGCAAGCGAGGATATAATGAAAGTAGGATCAGGCATTCTGAGTTGAATGGTTCAGGAGTAATGTACTATCAACTGGATGCTGAAGATTATACTTCAACTAGAAGAATGGTACTGATAGACTAATTTTAATAACCTTCTCACCGACTTTCGGTGGGCGTCTATATGGCCGATAACAGGTCGAATCAAGACGAAAAACTCAATCTCACGAGAGGTGACCGTGTACGGTCACCTCTTTTTTTTGTATATTATGGGTGGAACCAATACTGCACACAATGAAAAACCTGAGATTTTATAGCGCCTTGCTATGTGGTGTCCTGGGTATCCTGTTATATCCTCTGAAGCTCAACGCCCAGGATAATCTGCCACCTGAGATAATTTGTAAGACCGGAATGGTAGTGGTGCTCCCTGTGACAGGTGAAGTTGTCGTTGATGCCAGATCATTTGATGATGGCACTACGGATAATGTCACTGCACAGGAGGATCTGATCTTTTATCTCAATGACAATCCTGCATTTACCTCTTATCGCGTAACGTGTGATTCATTTGATAAAAAAGGAGTACTTGGTGAATATCGGGAGACTTTATACCTGCATGTAGAGGATGAAGCCGGCAATGTATCTGTGTGTCAGGTTGACCTGATTGTTCAGGACAACAAGTATATCTGCGGAAGGCCTTCTTTCAATTGTACAGGGTGTATCAAGAATTGGTATAATGATGAATTGGTGGAGGCGAGGCTCAACTGTCAGGATGATACTTCGGCATGCTATTCTATCGAGGTGACCCAGCCAACCTCACTATCGTTTTGTAGAGATTGGGATCCTCTTAATGGGGTCAGTACCAGTGATATAGTCTATATCCAAAGGCATCTACTCGGATTACAGGAGTTCGATCATCGGTTACTGTATGTTGCAGCGGATGTCAACAATACACAGTCGGTATCTGCAGGTGATATATCGACATTACGTAAGCTCATACTTGGCTTGATCAGCGATTTTTCTCCATATAATCTTCCAAGTTGGCTCATACTCCACAGGGAGGATTCGTTAAATTATAATTCCGAAATATTTTTTGATACCATTCGATGTCCGGAAAATACAGACCTGACAGCAGTGAAAATAGGAGATATTTCCGGACCCGTTCGGGGAGGTCTGAAGGAGGCTCAGACGAGAAATTCATTGGACTTGATCATTGAGAGCTCTGCGATCAGCGGGAAGGAAGTACATACCTTTTCTTTAGGAGAAAATATAAGTATTGCGGGTATGGAGTTGATCCTGGAACTGAATGATGAAAATGTGATCATCGAACCAGGATTGCTCGACATAGGTGATAAGCATTATTCAATTGTAGGGTCAGAATTACGATTATCCTGGACTGTGAACGATGCATGGTCTCTCCATATACTGGAAAGAGCGACGTTATTCTCTGTTACCGGCAGATTTACAGATGATCTCAGCGCGAGATTAGTTCGTGGGGAAGTGTATGACGAACAGGTAAATACCATATACTTGAAACAGATACCGGAAAAACGACCACCTGTTCTCTTTCCCAATCCGGCCAAACGAGGGGAGACTGTCCAATTCTTTCAGAAAGGACATGGTCAAGACATCGAACTGTATGATTCATCAGGTAGGTTGATCAGGTCCTGGAGGCAGATACCAAGGCTTTTATCGATCCAAACCCACGATCTGAAATCGGGTCTGTACTTTATAAAAGCGTCGGATGTAGAAGCCGAATATATCGAAAAGTTGATTGTTCATTAATTCTACTTACATGATAAGCCATTCAGGATTGGTTTAGTGAAGATGACTTTTCTATATTTACTATGAAATGACCAACCCCCTAAGAATGAACAGATTACTACTTTTCCTGGGATTCATAGGTCTGTTAATTGGACCTTCCCGTGCAACAGAATACATTCATGAAGACAATGCCTCTCCTCAGGTAAAGGCTCCTGCTGATGTCGTTGTTAGCTGTGATTATTGGTTCAGCTTAAGCGATCTTAACGATCCAACCGACCCGACTTTTGGACGTTTTGTTTATGGTCAGTCCAATATTCAGAAATTCAAAACATACGACAGGGTTTGTCCATCATGGTGTGAGTATGACCGCTATCTGGGATATGATCCTGAAATTGAAACAGAAGGGAAAGCTTGTCAGTATTATCGTAGGAATTACAGTCCAGCGCATCCTGGTCAAAAGTATCCATTGGTATGGGGATGGGATGGGTATGTGAATGGTGCGACCAGTGCGGTTGAGATCCGAGTTGATGACAGACGGGAATGCGGTACAGGATTGATCATCAGGACTTTCACAATAGATGACAGAGGCCTTAAATACAGCGATAAGCAAAGGATCTGGGTAATAGACTGTAATCCTTTCTATGTCTCGGACGACTGTATAGATGATGATGACGATATTGAATGGCCTCTCTTTTGCCAGCAACCTGATCCTCTGGATGGTTGCTATGCCGACCTGAGTCCCGATAACCCTGCTCTGGGTAGACCTCAAATCGTGCCTGGGGCAGACGATCAGTGCAATCTCATATCTGTGAGTTTTGAGGACGATACCATTACTGTTGAGGAAGGTGCCTGTTTAAAAGTGCTGAGGACATGGTCGGTTGTCGACTGGTGTCAGTATCATCCATTGAAGAACCCTGGAAAAGGAAAATGGGAATACTTCCAGGTGATAAAAGTAAGAGATAAACTTGACCCGGAGATCACTTGTACGATTGGTGATTGCCACCCGGCGGTGAAGGATACGGTTGATGGAAAGTGCTACGGATATATCGAACTGAGGGCAGAAGGAATTGATTCTTGTACGAACCAGGATCACCTGAGATATGAATACAAGATCGATCTGTTCGACGATGGGCAAGGCCCGTTAGGAGGCTTTGATCTGCGAGTAGGCCCCCTAAGTAAATTGGATGAGGCTCCCGCAATACAGGAGAATGAGTATGCCGAGTTTCCTGATAGTGTACTCAATGCAAGTGGAACCTATCCACTCGGTGAACATCGGATTAAATGGTTTGTAGAAGATGGTTGCGCCAATGTGGAATTGTGCGATACAACTTTCGAGATCAAAGATTGTAAGGCCCCGACGCCATACTGCAAAACCGGCATCATTACGGTGATCATGCCCGCTACACAAAGTATAGAGATGTGGGCTTCGGATCTGGATGATGGCAGTTTTGACAATTGTAGTGATGAATTGATCTTCTCATTCTCTTCTGATACATCAGAAACGAATAGGGTCTTCGACTGTGATGATATAGGTGTTCAGGAAGTAGAGATATGGGTAACTGATCAGGAGGGTAATCAGGATTACTGCAAAACGATGATAGAAATACAGGATCCTTCTGAAAATTGTCCACGCACAATAATTACAGGCCGGTTGGTCGATGAAAATGGCCAACAGTTCAATATGTCTGGCCTGACAGCTCAGCTATTCAAAAATGGTCGCCTTATTAGGTCTAGAGATCTTGATCAGGAACCATTTGAATTCAATATAGCGGGTCTGACCGGTCAATTGACGTTGAGTATAGAATACAATAAATCGCCTTTGGATGGAGTGAGTATAGCAGATATCGTCAGTATTACGAGATCGCTATTAGGCAAAGAGGACTTTACTTCTCAAGCAAAGAGAATGGCGGCAGATGTTAATGGTGATTGTCGCATATCTGTTGGTGATGCCGCAGCTCTTGCCAAAGTGATACTTGGCCATGACAGAGATTTCAACAGATACGGATTGAATACATGGAGTTTTATACCAGTGGCCGATCCGGATTACAATTCTGAGACACATTGCGTGGTTGAGGACACCTATGTAATAGATGTCAATGCATTATTGAATTCTTATGATTTCATGCCAGTGAAGACAGGAGACAGTTCAAATTGATGGTTGCCTTAGCCGCTGGACAGGTAAAATAAGCCCCATATTACGCACACTTCACTATTTATGAGGTGTTGATCCATGATCATTGGCTCATTCTCATTTCCGTCTTGACTTACATGTCAATTGTCCAATTATCGTCTCTGAGCAGTACAAAACCCAAGGTTTCTATCCTCAATTGAGTCCTTTGGTGAATTTTTCAATCGTTAGTCCTATCATTCGAAAGAAGTATAATGGTATTTTTCACATTATAAGTTTTCTACATATAAAAGTGGGCTAAACCATTACTCTTTTCATATCAACACACTACATATTACTTGAAAATTAAATATGTTAATTCCACTGTAAAAACAATGTTAGTCGGGCTTTCTGCCCAAGCCATTGGCGCAGTTATTGAACCATAATGGCCGAGGATGAATACCAAAACTGAGCTTTTGCAAATAGCAAGAGCACGAGCAAAAACGAATTATCCTCAGCCAGACTCTTCTCACATCCGGCAGTTAATGGATCAGCATTGACTGACCGGGACATAGATGTTCCCCCCATTGAATTTGAATAATCAGTCCTCTCCGTAAGGGAGTAGGACCTATTGACTTATAAGCAAAACCGAATATTAAACTGCAATTAGATGAGCATACCGTTACTTAAAGTACTAAGATGGACTAAGAAGGTGTGGCTTGCGAGTGCCATACTTTTCCTATTGCCCGTATTTCTGATTGCCCAGGACTGTGATGAGCAGATCGTAATTACTGGAAGCAATTATGTGTGTGAAGGAGAACTGGTCGATTATGATGTCAGCATCGACGGACCAAATACTCAAATTGCACAAGGATCTATTCAATGGTCACTCAGTCCTTCAAATGGAGGAACCATTATCGGTTCTGATAGTGGTCAGGTAGTGACTGTCCTTTGGGACCAGGGAGCCGATACGGTTGATGTCATAGTGACATTGACTGATTATCAGGCCGGTTGTGTGGGTACATTTGATGACACTCTTGAAGTGATCATCGTAGACAACTTTGGTCAGCAACTGGCGTGTAATGATACTGTTCAAGTGTCTCTCGGTACAGATTGCCAGGCTGTCATTACCCCGGACATGGTTCTGGAAGGGGGCATGATAATGAATGAGGATTATACTGTGCTGATCGAAGATCAGTTTGGCAATATTATACCGGATGCTACCCTTGATGGTCAGCACGACGGAATGGTGTTGAAAGTCACTGTGGAGCATGATTGTTCCACTAACAGTTGTTGGGGTTGGCTGTTGATCGAGGACAAATTGCCGCCCTCGCTGGAATGCGGTTTCCATGAGATCGCTTGTGATGGCGATCCTACTCCAGGCGCTGACGTTGGATTTCCTTTCGATACGACTACAAGCACATATGTGTTAAACCCTGATGGTTCTTACACAGTCTCAGGGATCGACTCATGCGGAGATGTAACCCTGACCTATATGGACGTTTTAAAGCAAGGAGACTGTCCTCCAGTAGTCACTCACCTGGATACGATATTCAGGACATGGTGGGCTGAGTACGAGTCAGGCAATATGGGGCACTGCACAGATACTATAGGTATCCTCATTGGTAACATCGACTCTGTAATGTGTCCGCCCAATTATGACAATATCGATGAGCCTGCTCTTTATTGCAGAGATAGCTTTGCTTTGGACAAGAATGGAAATCCATCACCTGATGTTACGGGATATCCGACAAATACCTTTTGCAGGAATATAGATGTAGATTATATCGATTATCGATTGGGGGTTTGTGAAAGCAGCTACAAGATCATCCGTGAATGGCTGATCGCTGACTGGTGTACAGGAAGGCAGATTTACTGTAACCAGATCATAAAAGTTGTAGATGACATAGGTCCTCAGGTTTCCTGCCCACCGAACGATACGTTTTCTGTTCATTCGTTCGAATGCCTTGGAGAGGCTGTAGCGCCGGATCCTTTTGATTATATCATACCAGGTGGAGAGTGCTCAAATACGGTTTCGGTAGAGGTGCTTGTTAAAAGAGGAGCTCCGGATTGTACGCCGGAGTCGGCTGCCGACGAAACGAAGCAGGGAGTATTCAAATTGCCGAATGGAGATTACAGGATCGTAGATCTTCCATTAGGTTGTAACTGGATCGTTTACAGATATTCTGATGACTGTGGTAATGTGACGGAGTGTCGGTACGATGTATTCATAAAAGAAGATAAAAAACCTGTGGCCATCTGTGACCAGCACACCGCTGTGACGCTTTCTACAAATGGCACAGCAAAGGTGTTTGCCTCTACCTTCGATGATGGAAGTTATGACAATTGTGAGGTCGGACATTTTGAGGTAGCCAGGATGAATCGAGGTCAATGCCCCAGAGGGGTATATGATGGGACTGATTTCAGAGATTACGTGGAATTCTGTTGTAACGATGCAGCAAACAGTCCGGTAATGGTTGTTTTCCGGGTCTATGATCGATCAGGGAACTTCAATGAATGCATGGTCGAGGTTAATGTGGTTGACAAGAGTCCTCCGGTCATAGTTTGTCCGCCTGACATTACGGTAAGTTGTCAGTTCGATTATTCGGATATCAACGTGTTCGGAAGCATGAGAGATAATGAGGCAGACAGAGATGATATTATCCTGAATGACCCAGATAATCCGAATGTAGGTCCTAATTACCTCTGGGGTAAGGACGGTTATTACAGAGATGATTGTATGGCCAATCTTACTTATGTAGAGACCGATAATAGAAATGACTGTGGAGTCGGAACACTATTAAGAACATGGACGGTAAGTGATGCCAATCAACAGCGTACATGTACTCAGACCATTACATTCATCACGTTTGACAGATTTCATGGTACAGATATAATTTGGCCGGATGATACAGATCTTTACGGTTGTCCTGACGACGTGTCGCCGGACATTACCGGTGAGCCAGAACTGCCGGCTGATGATGATTGTACCGACCTCCTGGTTTCATACGACGACGAAGTATATGAAATCGTCAACGACGCATGTTATAAGATCTTGAGACACTGGTCGGTAGTCGACTGGTGCAATAACAACACCCGAACCAACAGATGGGATTATACGCAGGTCATCAAGATCCTTGACACGGACGATCCGGTCTTTGTGTCCGGTTGCGAGGACAAGGTATTTGACAGTCCCGGTCCAGATTGCAATGGCTTTGCAGAGTTGATAGTAGAGGTAGACGACGATTGTACACCGGTAGAAGATCTTGATGTATCCTATACGATCGATGTTGACAAGGATGGAACTATCGATTTTTCGAATAGTGGTACCAACAATGCAAGTAATACATTCCCTGTGGGAACGCATGAGATTTGCTGGACTGTTGAGGACAAATGTGGTAGTTCAGCGACTTGCTGTCATGACTTCACAATTAGAGATCAGAAGAAACCCACGCCATATTGCAGGCCTGGCATTACAACGGTTGTAATGCCCACAAGTGGCCAGATAACAATATGGGCCAGTGATCTCGATGATGGCAGTTTTGACAATTGCTCGGAAAGACGGGATCTGACCTTCTCATTTTCATCAGATACCAGCGACAAAAGCCGGGTATATACATGCGACAGTATTCCAAATGGAATAGAAGCCACATTCGAGGTTACCATCTATGTTACTGATGGGTCTGGCAATTCCGATTTCTGCAAGACAACGATAACCATTCAGGACGGAATTGACAATGTGTGCCCTGACAATGTAAATGGCAATACGGCTATGTTAGCCGGAAACATTAAAACAGAAGCCGCCGAGACCGTTGAGGAGGTCATGGTTATGCTCAATGGTAGCATGCCAGGACTACCAAAATATGACATGACCAAGAATGATGGGCATTATGCCTTCCCATCAATACCGATGAGTAATAATTATAAACTCGGCGCCTCAAGAAATGATAACCCGTTGAACGGTATCTCTACTCTGGATATCGTCATGATTCAACGTCACCTTTTGGGCATATCTTCATTTAATACACCATACAAATACATCGCTGCTGACGTCAACAATACACAAAGTGTATCAGCAGGAGATATATCAGAACTCAGAAAACTCATTCTTGGCTATTTCAGCGAATTTCCGAAAAATGAATCCTGGAGATTCGTTCCATCTAACTATCAATTCCAGGATCCAGACAACCCATGGCCAATCACCGAAGAACTCGATGTGGATAATCTATCGGGTGACATGATGTCCAATGACTTTGTAGCCATCAAGGTTGGAGATATAAGTGGAGACGCAAGGGCCAATGGACTTATCGGTAATGAGATCCGGTCGGGAGAGGAAAAGGCTTTGATAGTTGAGGATATAGAATTTGTGGCAGGAGAAACAGTGGATGTAGACATATACGTGCCTCATGGATTGTACCAGGGAATGCAATATGCGCTGCAATTTGAAAATGATATTCTGCAGCTATTGAACATTGAGCACAAGAATGGTAAAACTACCGATGCTCATCTTGGACTTGCCGGCCTGGACAGAGGGATAATCGCCCTGTCTTGGAATGACCTGCAGGGAGTTTGTCATGAATTCAGCGAGGAGTTTCTGACACTGACATTTGAGGCTGTGATTTCAGGTAAGCTCTCCAGAGTTCTGTCGCTCAATACGAAGGCGGTGACTCCGGAGATCTATGATGAAAACCTTGAGGTATCAAGCCTTGCATTCAATTTCATCAATACGAAGGGTGATGTGATCGCTTCGAGTCATGATTTTGAATTACTACAGAACAAGCCTAATCCATTTGACAACACGACTGTGATCGGTTTCAATCTACCGAGGACACAGGAAGCCAGTATCAAGGTTATAGATGTCAATGGCAAGGTGATCAAGCAGATCAAAGGCCTGTTCTCTGAAGGCTTTAATCAAATAGAAATTTCAAAATACGACTTGCCCGTAACTGGAGTCCTGTACTACAGATTGGAAACCAATGATCGTATGGCAACACGTAAAATGATATTAATCGAGTAATGGTTGATCGTAGGAAGCCTTGTTCCGGAGCGCGAGTTCCGGACAGGCTTTCTTTTTCTCATCTTTTTAGATGACGTCAGCCACCAGAGAAATAGCAAATGAAAATTTTTGAAAGACCATTACAAGGAGATAATTCTTTAGAAATGAAAAGAAATATACAACCATTAATTGACCGATTAGTACCGAGGAGCAAGCGATTCTTGCGTTCTGTGTCAATGGCACTATGCATGATTTATGCATGGTCTCTGAGTGCACAAGTTCAGGAGTATACGCTTAACAAGGTCATTACCGGGATCTCCGAATCAGGAACCCCGGGGCTCATTGATGTCAATTTCGAGGCAACTATGACCAATGTGAACATTGCGCCTCTGATAACGGATATTCAGATCAGTGATAATGTTGCTGCCAATTTTGGCGGGGCATTTGTTGGTTTGGCACAAGGACCGTTCATAGCAAGTTCAACAGCTCTGATAGATCCCATTATCAATGTGAATTATAGCGCGGATGGTGCTGATCCGAATTTGCTTGACGGCATGAGCGGATTTATAGCACCAGGGGAATCTGTTACAGTAGGCTATGCAGTCACGGTTGATCTTGAGAATACTACCACAGACCTCATTAATATGGCAACTGGTAGTGCATCACTCACATCCGGGGGTGCAACCATTACTCCTGCGCCTTCAGATACCGCGGTATTGACAGATTGCTGGTCAGATTGTGTGCTGGCCTGTAATAACAAGGTCAACATATCTGTCAACACCATGTGTGAGGTGAATATACTCGCGGATATGGTACTCGAAGGAGAGAATGAAGAATGTGTAGATCTCGGTTTTTATAAGGTTGAGATCTTTGATAAGGACAACAACCTTATTCCTTTGCCATTAACAGCAGAATATATTGGCGAGGAACTGCAGGTGGTAGTCACTAATGTAGCCTGTGGAAATAGTTGTTGGGGGGACCTTTTGGTGGAAGACAAGACCCCACCACAATTGCTTTGTGACTCTGATACTGTCAGTTGTGGTGAGGATATCAGCCCGTTCAATCCTATCATCGGATTTCCAGTTGACTCTAATAATATCACGACCACTGCTGACTCTCAGGTGTTCATAGCTTCCAGCGTAGATGCGTGTGGTGAGGTTATCCTGGAGTACAGTGATTCATTGGTGACACGGGATTGCACGGATACTCTTTTCAGCAGTGTCCTTTACAGAAAATGGACAGCTACCGATGCTTCCGGGTTGATGATAATGTGTACCGATACGATTTATTTTACACGTGGTACACTTACCAATATTACTCTGCCACCTCATTATGATGGCGAGAACGGCAATCCCGATCCACTTCAGTGCGACGGTGACTTCTGCAAATTACCAAATGGATTTCCCGCTCCGGAACCATGCGGTACAGGCAGACCTGAAGGTATTTTCTGCGGCAACATTCAATTCGACTTCTGGGATGACACTATCAGCGTCTGTGACAGCTATTACAAGATCCTGAGGAATTGGTTGATAATCGATTGGTGTGATCCAGATAACAAGCTGGAATATATCCAGAAGATCAAGGTTGTTGACGAAGATGGCCCTGTGGTCATCGCACCGCCGAGAACACCACTGGTATTACGAATGCAGGATTGGGCGTGCGGCATAAAGTCCTATATCGTTCCGGAACCGGTATACGATCCGACGGGTGCGAATGCCGTTGACAATCCCTATATACCTACTATTCTCGAAGAGTGTGGTTCGTGGACATATGAAGTAAGGCACCTTAGTGTGGATCAGGAAATCAAAGATCCCAATGAATGTGCGCAAGTTGATAACTCTCAGATCTTCAGTACATCCAATGTAAGACAGCGTCGGGATGGCCGTTATGAGTTGTTCGATATTCCTGCTGGATGTAACTGGATAAAGTATATCATAACCGACGATTGCGGAAACAGTACAGAATTTAGTTTTGACCTCTTTGTTGAGGATGCTGTGGCACCCATAGCAGTATGCCATGAGCATACTGTAGTGGCACTGACTTCTGACGGTAAAGCCAGGGTTGATGGTTCTACATTTGATGACGGTAGTCATGACAATTGCGGGCTGGGGGATATCCTGGTCAGGAGAATGGTGGAAGGCGACTGTCCTCCGGGAATCGAAGATAGTACTGACTTCAAAGAATACATCGAATTCTGTTGTGAAGATATTGATGACAACCCTATTATGGTGGTCTTCAGAGTATATGACGAATGTGGGAATAATTTCAGTGAATGTATGGTAGAAGTTACTGTACAGGACAAATTGCCACCGATCATTACGGAGTGCCCGGATCCAGTCGAGATAACATGTGAAGAGGATTACACTCCGCTTAGACAGTTTGGTACTGCAAAAGCGATTGACAATTGTAATGTTGAGATCACTACTGATTCAATTATTGATCTAAATCATTGTGGTACTGGAACGATAACCAGAATATTCATTGCGACAGACGATGGTGGACGTTCAGCCACATGTTCACAAGTGATAACGGTGGTCGATGATGATCCTTTCATTGAAGATGATATTAACTGGCCCCCTAATCGCAACCTGACAAATGGTTGTATGGAAGATACCGATCCCGATAATACAGGTCGGCCGACTTTCAGAAATGTAGATGACTGTACTCAGCTGGCGACCGCTTACGAAGACCTGGTTTTTTCACAGGTAGATGGAGCATGTCTGAAAATAATAAGACAGTGGAGAGTGATCGACTGGTGTCAATTCGACAGGGATAACCCTGATGAGTGCTATCCCGATAACCCTGGGCGATTCTGTTATACCCAGGTGATCAAAGTGCATGATAACGAAGGTCCAGAATTTACTTCTGATTGTCAGGACCGATCAGTATGTATCGACGGAGGTGATTGTAGCATTCTGGTAACACAGGAGGCCACAGCATTCGATAAATGCACACCTGTAGATCAATTGAAATGGTCATACATGATAGACCTGGACAATGACGGAACCTTTGATGTCAGTGGCAACCGGAACTCATTTTCCAGAGTACTGGAGGCCGGAACATATAGAGTAAAATTTACAGTAGAAGACAGATGTGGTAATTCTGAGGTGTGCGAATACGATCTCCATGTTGAAGATTGTAAAAAGCCAACGCCTTATTGTAAGAATGGAATAACAACAGTCTTGATGCCGACAACAGGTACGGTGACTATTTGGGCCAGTGATTTTGACGCAGGTAGTTTTGACAACTGTACCGATTCCACAGATCTGAGATATTCCTTTTCACTCGATATCACAGAGACAGGAAAGACCTTGTCATGCGATGATATCGAAAACGGTATTTCTGATACAATTGAGATCTCGATCTACGTATGGGATGAAGCGGGCAATGTAGACCTGTGTAAAACTGTACTAATACTTCAGGACAACCAGGATGTTTGTCCTGACCGGGCTTCTCTAAACGGAATGATAGCTGGTCTTATAAGTACGCAGTCTTCAGATCGAATGAAGGATGTAGAGGTGGAACTGAAAAGTCCATCAATGGGAGCCAGTAAGTTTTACATGACGGATGACGAAGGACATTTTGCCTTCCCGGATATGGCAATGTATGAAGATTACGAGGTGTCAGCAAGGTATGATAAAAATCCGATGAATGGTGTTTCCACGCTGGATCTCGTAATGATACAACGACATCTTCTTGGATATGAAGATCTTGATGGGCCTTACAGGTATATCGCTGCTGACGTGAATAACAGCCATAGTATATCGGCCGGTGATATATCAGAGTTGAGAAAGATGATCCTAGGCGTACATGCTGATTTCCCGAGAAATGAATCCTGGAGATTCATAGATCAGGATTTTCAGTTCAGCGATGTAAGGAATCCTTTTCCCTATAAGGAAGCTATAGATATCAATTCATTCAGCAAGGATGAGATGGCATCCGACTTTGTTGCAGTTAAAGTTGGTGATGTTTCGGGCGATGCGATTCCAAGCGGAGTCATTGACAACTCTACAAGATCAGGAGATCTGTTGTTGACATTGCCGCAACCAGCTTCGACCACATCGGGTGAAATATTAGTGCCAATCGTAGTTGGCCAGACGGAGATGCAGAACATTCTAGCTATCCAGTTTACCGGAGAATATGACCGGGATCTCATGGAGTTTGTCGAATTGAGGTCTGGTGCCTTAAAGGTCCAGGATTATCATGTCGCCGATCTTGATCAAGGACAGTTCACTTTGGCCTGGAGCAATATAGATGCTGTTGAAATTGGTCGCGACGATGTATTGTTAACTGCGGTCTTTAATCCCAGGTCCGAAATAGACGGTGCATTGCCGTTTACACTTACTGGTGCGATTACACCGGCTATTGCGTACAGCGACGACAGGGTAGAGTTCAACATACTTTCACAAGGTGTGGGTACAACTGAGAGTTTTGCCTTGTATCAAAATACTCCTAACCCATTTAAGGGAACGACAAATATCGCATTCGAACTACCTGGTGCTATGACGTACAGCATAGAGGTATTCGATATGTCGGGTAAAATATTAAAACGGGTGGATGGATTTGGAAGATCTGGATATCAGAGCCTTGAGCTGGATATGTCGGGTTTTTCAGAATCATCAGTCTTGTACTATCAACTCAAAACTGACAGATATTCAGCCACTCGTAAGATGGTAATTATAGAGTAAGAATTCGGTTAATGGAATTTGTTGGAGAGGGCGTAACGACTCCCTCTCCCAATTCTTCGCCCCCGCCGGATCATAAAATGAATTTTTGAATGATAAAACCATTACTTACTTCAACATTTAGAGGAATCATGAAGAACTTTACATATACGTATAATCGAGTGAGAGTGGGGGCTTTGATCCTTTTCCTGGCAGTCGTGAATCTGATACAGATGAATGCTGCGGTGATCTTAGTTCCAACGGATGAAGCTACTATCCAGGATGCTATAAATGCAGCATCACCAGGTGATACGGTAAGCCTGGAATTTGCATCATCACCATTTGCGGAGGGATTGATCACTATTCCTTCCACAAAAGCGGGCCTTGTCTTGCAGGGAAATGGATCGACCATTAATTCCAGCTCCGGTAGCTGGGGGTTGACCATCGAAGCGGATAATGTGACTATCCAGGACCTTACTCTAAATGGCGCAGGCACCTTCGGTATAATTACGGGTAATCCGGTTGTAGGAGGTAATTTCCTGACGTTGAATAGCATAAGTGTTACAGGAGGGGGAGGTTCAGGATTCGCAATTACCGGTGTGAATGACATTACCATGAACAATATCACATCCATGAATAATGGAGGTAATGGAATTTCATTAACCTCGGTACAAAATGTTGTGATCGATGGCTATACATCAAGCGGCAACATGTTTGGTGGTGGGTTTAGTTCAGGTCTTGGGATCTTTAGTTGCGACAGCTATTCGCCATGTGGCGCTGATAATATTCAACTCATAGGCACAGTAAGTATCGCAGAACCATTTCCTATCTACAGCCAGGAAGATGTTTGTGGTGGCACCTGTGGTATAGGTACAGTTTCGAACATTATCCTTAACCCGGACAATGTTTCATACACTCACTTAATGGGCATAGACAGAGATAAATTTTACTTTACCAGCCTTTCGGATGCCCTGAGT
>JAWVZH010000071.1:0-15063 GCA_033722295.1 Saprospiraceae bacterium | reverse complement strand
TGCTAAATCTCTCACTTCACTGGCGGTGGCACCTCCATAATTGACCAGAACGAGCGCCTGTTTTTCATAGCATCCAACGTTGCCAGTTCTTTTACCTTTCCAACCGCATTTTTCGATCAACCAGCCCGTTGGGATCTTATAGGTGCCGTCGATATTCTTGAAGTAAACCAGATCGTGATAATTTATCTTCAGTTCTTCCCACTTCTCTTTTGGTACAATTGCATTCTTAAAAAAACTGCCGGAATTACCGAGTTGGTCCGGAGCGGGTAATTTGGATCTACGAATGGCGATCACAGCATCAAAGACTTCCCTGATAGACGGTTCCTCGTTACCACTGCTGATCAAATATTCACGGAGACTACGATAAGAAAGGTCAGGCTGGTGATGGTTCGCTTTTGTCAATCTCAATGTGACATAACTGATAAAAACCGCACCCTTCAATCTATTCTTAAATACAGAGTCCCTGTATCCGAACCTACATTCTTCCAGTCCATATTCCAGCTTCTGGCCGGAACTCATATCGATGGCGGTCAATTTTACAAATGTCTCCTTGAGTTCGATACCGTAGGCACCAATATTCTGAATAGGCGCAGCTCCTACAGTGCCGGGGATCAGAGCCAGGTTTTCCACGCCACCGAGATCCCGATCCACTGCCCATCCGACAAATTGATGCCATTCCATACCACCCCCGATCCTGACCACAACATGATCATCTGTCTCATCGATTAATTCAATACCCTCTATCCGGTTATGGATCACACGGCGGTCCAGCTTCTCGGGCAACAATATATTGCTACCACCCCCAAGGATAAAAATGGGTAGAGGACTATCGATGGCCTCGGATAAAACATCTCCTGAATTGACCTCGAAGTATTCCGCGACTATAGAGGAGATGCCGAAGGTGTTGTGATCGATGAGATCTTTGTTCTTTATGAGTGGCATGACTTTATTTTGGCCAGTCCAAGGTAAGGTGATTTATCTTGCATGATGGGTAACCTCATTCGGTGTTGTGAAATCCTCCATTTCATCGAAGAATCTCTTACTTTTTCTCTTCATATGGCTAATATTGATATTGGTGATCAAACCGATATTAAGATTCATTTCCTCTGCCTCTCCCCTGCCATACCTGAAATAAAGAGAAAGGTCAAAACCTGCCAATCCCATACCAAACGCCATTTCTCCATAGTAGGTGGAAAAATAACCGGTTTCTATTTCGTCTTTGAAACTTCTCTTGGTGCCATAGATCTCTGTATTCATATATTGGATCCCTCCACCAAGACTAAACCCAACAAGGTCCACATTGCTGAATCCCGAAGTCGCTCCAAAATTCAATTTGGCACCCAGGGGAAAAGCGAGGGCTCCCATGCCTTTAAATTCATTAACATCAAAATGGAACATACCCCAGTTGACCGGTGCCTCAAGTGACACGCTCAACCTGGGCCCACCTATCCAGATCTTGGGCCCGAGAATAATGTTGGTAATAGCAGAACCAGAAGTAGATGAACGGACCAATTCGTCAGGGTCACCCTTATCATAGAACTGATAAAGATCGATCCCTGTGGTTATACCTATTCCGACCTGTGCTCTTCCTGATATCTCAATGATCAGGAGTGCCAGGAGTATTAATAATGTATTCCTCATACTTTTCTAGTTGAATTGCAATTTAGCCAGATTGCTGTAAATCCCTTCGGAGTTGACCATCAACTCATTATGTCGTCCTTGTTCCACGATCCGGCCACTTTCAAGAACATAAATATTATCTACTTCTTTGATAGTAGCCAGTCTGTGAGCGATCACGATGCTTGTTCTGCCCCTCATAAGGGTATTAAGGGCATCCTGAACCTTGCTTTCCGACTCGGCATCCAGGGAAGAGGTCGCTTCATCCAGGATCAGTATAGCAGGATTCCGCAACATGGCTCTGGCAATAGCTACCCTTTGCCGCTGACCACCGGAAAGCTGAATACCGCGATCCCCTATCAGTGTTTCCAAGCCATCAGGAAACTGTTCTATAAACTCCCAGCAATGAGATAGTTTCGCCGCTTCTACTATTTCTTCCTCTGTAGCATCCGTTCGGCCATAGAGTATGTTCTCCCGGATAGTTCCTCCAAAAAGTAGCACCTCCTGAGGTACATAAGCCACCTGGTGTCGATATGAGGTAATGTCATACTCGTCAAGAGGTTTTTCATCTATCAGCAATCTTGAGTCCGAGGGATAAAATCCCAGTATCAACTTGGCGATTGTAGATTTGCCGGAGCCACTTTGTCCAACCAGAGCAACTGTACTTCCTTTTTCTACTTCAAAATGAATGTCCTTGAGGACTTCGACTTCCGGACGACTGGGATATGAAAAGCTCAGGTGATCGAACCTGATATTACCCTGTATCCTGTCTTCAGGCGAAATGATAACCTTGTCTGTTGTGACCTCCTGATCTCGGTCCAGGATATCCAATACTCTTTCGCTCGCCCCTACAGAAGTCATCAACTGAGTGTAGAGGTTACCCAATCCTGCAATAGCACCACCGATAACACCGGTAAACATGATAAATGTAAACAGGTCGCCAATATTCATGTCTCCCTGGGATACCATTATGGCACCTTTCCAGAGGATAAAGAATATCCCCCCAAAAAGTATGGATATCACAAAGATGAAGAAGAGGCCACGGATCTTGGCAAACCGCAAAGAGATGTTCACTACGCGATCTACTGATCTGCCGTATCGCAGTCTTTCATACCATTCGTTGGCAAATGCCTTGACCACAGCAAATGAGTGCAGCGCTTCTTCAACGATGATATTACTGTCACCCAGGAGATCCTGACGTTCCTTGGACAGTTTTCTGACGTAGCGCGCAAAGAACAAGGCAGCGATCACCACTACGGGAAAGGTGGTCAGCATCGTCAGTGATAGGGCAGGTGTTAAATATGCCAATACAATCACTCCAACTATCAAGATGACGATCTGTCTGAGAAATTCAGCCAGGGTGATAGAAAATGCAGTCTGCAACTGTTCCACATCGGTTGTCAACCGGCTGGTCAATTCCCCTACCCTCGATTGTTCCACGAAATTGAGATTTTGCGTGATCAGTTTGCTGAACACCCTTTTCCGTACCTCGGCCATTCCTTTCTCGCTGACTATGGCAAAGGAAACCGTTCTCAGGTAGGAAAAAACACCCTGTACCAGGATAATTACCAGCAGGATGATGCCATATTGATTAAGTGTAATATCGAATCTTCCCTTGCCAACAGCTACATTGGCCATTTCTCCGGTTATTCCCAGCAGCAGCATGAAAAAGCCACTGGTCAACACGAGCAATATCGCACCACCGACGAAATACCAACGATAAGGAGCAATGAAACTGAATATCTGAAGGGCTCTGCGCACATTGCGCTTTTCTTTGGCCATAACTTTTGAATATAGATGTCTAACGTATGATCGAAAATGTGTGTTCAAATATCAGGGAAAATCGGGAAGTCCGGGTATCACGTCAACAGGCGATGGTAGTAATTATATAAATATCATTTTCCAACAGGCTCAGCTTAATAATAGTGATGATAAAGCCCAACAAATATAAAAGCCCCTGAAACAAACCGCTCCAGAGGCTTCTTGTGACCGCGGAAGGATTCGAACCCTCAACCCTCAGAGCCGAAATCTGATATTCTATCCAGTTGAACTACGCGGCCATCACATCTATAACGCACTGCAAAGAAAACCAATTCCCGGGAAACGGCCATATTCGAAGGAGCTCAAGATGCTGTACAAAAAAATAAGGCCTAAGCGAGCGCTTAGACCTTATATAAACCAATCTCATGAAAAGATTAAAAAAAGACGAACCTCTTTAATCTACATTGTCATGTAGATATGCGTTATTATCTCCCAGTTCGAGGGAGTCATCATCAATATTCAGTATCGACCTGGATAGAGAACCATCTTCCTTGCTGTCGGGCACTTCCTCCAGGTCCACATTTCTTCGTTTGTAGGCCGGCTCATTCTCCAGGCTACTTATATTTTGCAGATCATCTATCCTCGCCGCTCTCTTTCGCAACTGCTCTCGTCTTTCCGATTCCTCCTCCATCCTGGCTCTGTCTTCCCGTTCCCTCTTCTTCTTTTCTTCCGCCTTCACATAAGGCTTATCATAGGAGTAAGAAGTATGAGTCATGGTCTCTGTATCCTTTTCTTCCTCCTTTATCTTGGGCTCCAGGTCCAGTGACATTCCACTTTCGTAAACCTCATCTTCGAATCCATGGTACTCTTCATGGTGATCCGGACGTGCCGTGATCTCATCCAATTCTTCCTCTTCATCCAGTTCAACGACTATTTTATTTTCTTTCTCTTCGGTGGTGAAGCCGGGTTCAAAACCCGTAGCAATAATGGTCACGATCAGTTCCTCTTCCACTTTCTCATCCTGACAATGGCCCCAAATAAGGACCGTTCCATATCCCGCTTCATCCTGTATATAGTTGGTGATCTCTGTGACCTCATCCATGGTCACTTCATTATTGCCACTCGTAATATTAAGTAGAATATGTTTGGCTCCCCTGATGTCACTATCCTCGATAAGCGGAGAATGCAATGCTTGATATACCGCTTCCTTGGCCCGATCTTCTCCGCTTGCAGCCGCCGTACCCATAATGGCCACACCGCTGTTGCGCATGACAGTATTAACATCTTCAAAGTCGACGTTGACCAGACCGGTTACCGTAATTATCTCTGCGATACCCTTGGCTGCTGTCGTCAATACATTGTCCGCATGACCAAAAGCCGCTGAAAGTGCCAGATTACCGAAAATATCTTTCAATTTATCGTTGCTGATAACTACCAGGGCATCAACATTCTTTTTGAGGTCTTCGATTCCCGCGAGTGCCTGATGCATACGTTTTGGACCTTCAAAGGTGAAGGGTATGGTCACGATACCAACCGTCAATATATCCATCTCCTTGGCCGCCTTCGCTATGATCGGTGCCGCTCCCGTTCCTGTGCCACCACCCATACCGGCAGTTACGAACAGCATTTTAGTACCTTGCTCAAGGAAGGTGCGAATTTCTTCGATCGATTCCTTGCACGCTTCTTTGCCGACTTCCGGCTTATTGCCGGCTCCCCGGCCTTCTGTGAGGTAAGGACCTAACTGAATTTTGGTTTTAACCTCACTGATCTCCAGAGACTGGGCATCAGTATTGCAGATCGCGAAATCTACACCGACGATACCCTGTTTCATCATGTGATTGACAGCATTTGTGCCTCCACCGCCAACACCTATCACCTTGATGATCGAAGCCTGGTCTTTATCGTAATCAAACAACATAATTCTTGGTTGTTAATTTTCTAAAATTCAATGTCTTCCTTGGTCTCAAAAAATTCGCGAGTCCCTTCAAAAAGCTTATTGACAAACCTTCCGAAGAATCTCTCCTGATTCTGCTCATCCCCTTCATTACCTTCGGCTTCTTCCAGCTCATCCTCATGCTTGACGATCTCGCCACCATCTATATCAAGATGCTCGATACCATGTATCAATAATCCAATAGAAGTTGCATATATGGGGCTGGATAGTTCTTTGTCTTTTTTATCCTTCAGGTTTTCATTCGGCCATCCGATACGTGCCGAGAACCCTGTATGATACTGAGCGAGGTACTCGATATTCTTCAATAAGGAACCACCACCTGTCAATACCAGGCCGGCGATCAGTTTCCTTTCGTATCCTGTACGTCGAATTTCAAACAAGATGTAATCGAAGATCTCCTCCATTCTGGCCTGGATGATCTTGGCAAGGTTCTTTTCGGAGATCTCCTTAGCTTCCCTTCCCTTTATCCCGGGAATAGTGATGATGCGATTATCGACGATCTCACTTGCCAAGGCAGATCCGAATCTTGTCTTCAACTTCTCGGCCTGATCATGCATGACCGAACACCCCTCCTTTATATCCTTGGTAATGACATTGCCTCCAAACGGAATGACCGCTGTATGGCGAATAATACCATCCTGGAAAATGGTTATGTCTGAAGTTCCGCCGCCAATATCCACAAGTGCCACGCCAGCTTCCATCTCTTCTTTGCTCAAGACCGAAGACGCCGAACCGATAGGTTCGAGTATCATCTCAGAAACTTTCAAACGCGCTCTTTGAATACATCTCATGATATTATTCGCAGCCGCCATTTTGCCAGTGATCACATGGAAGTTGCCCTCTACGCGTGCCCCGGACATACCAACAGGGTCCTTGATGCCTTCTTCCTCATCGACAACGAACTCCTGAGGGATAACATGAAGAATCTGGTCTCCCGGCGGAAGTGCAAGTTTATACATCTCCGAGATCATCTGTTCGATCTCGTGTTGACGGATCTCCGCCTGGGCATCATCACGAGTCAAAATACCACGATGATGCAAGCTTCTGATATGCTGACCTGCTATACCGACATGGACGACCTGAAACTCGTATTTGGCGCGCTTCTCGGCCATGTCCACAGCATCGGAAATAGCCTTTACGGTCTTGTCAATGTTGGCAACGACCCCACGAAGTACGCCCTCAGACTTCACTCGTCCATAGCCAAGTACTTCGATCTGACCCAGGTCGTTCCGCATTCCGGCAATGGCCACCACTTTTGTGGTTCCGATGTCCAGAGCTACAACCAATTCCGGTTTTTTATTCAATAGCTTACCCATGGTTTATCGTATTGAGTTATTGACTGATATCATGTTATTTCTCTTTGTACAAACGATCTGGTCCCTGAATCTCAGATCAAGGGCTTCACACAATTCCCATCCCTGATGAGGGATCACTTCCTTGACAAACGTTTTCAGATTATCCAGCTTGCTGTCTATATTTTCTATCGTACCGAGGCGGATCTTATACTTCCCCACCTTGGGTGCCAGGTAAAATTCTCCATGCTGATCCACATATATCTGTTCAGCATAAGCATTACAAAACTCATCTGCCGCCAATGCCTCCGAGGCTGTGAATAGCGACTTATAAACAGGCGCTGCCTCCATGTAATGATTCCCGTCAAACCTGGGCAGATGGCCCGTTGCTACACGCACTCGCGCAGCATAATGTCTCGATGTTGGCAACCTGTATCCTTCTGAATCAATGTAGAACGTCATTCCGTTCTCGTCCTGAACTCGAAGTAATGGTTCGCGTTGCTTTATTCTGATGGTCAAACGATTAAGTGCATCGATATAAACCTGAACCTCCCTGACGAATTCATTTCCCTCTATTTCTTTTTCCAAGAGTCCTACATCCACTTCCCGGAGCTTCCACCCGACAAAGTTGGTCTTGTAATTCTTGATCAGAATAGATTTTACATCATCTCTCGTAATCAGGTTCTTGCCTTCTGGAAGGGCTTCGATCTCAATAATGATGTCGCTAACCGGAGAATTATATTTGAAAGCCGCTGCACTGATAACCATAGCTATACCTATGGCATAGGCTACAATGGCCTTATAGGGCACACCCCCTAACTTAGTCCATATGTTTTTACGCTGCTTCAATTCTATTTATTAGTTCCGGTATAATACTGTCGATATTTCCAGCACCCATGATCAGGATCACATCTCCGGATCGAAAATCCATACTCTGCGCTAATTCATTCCTGGTATAAAAGAACTTCTCTTCCATATCCACAGAATCAAATAATGCCCTGCCCGTTATGCCCTCAATGGGCTCTTCTCTGGCAGGATATAGTTCACAGGAGTACAGCACATCCAGACTCTCTAATACACGACCGAACTCCCTCATGAAGTCCCTGGTACGTGAATAGAGGTGAGCCTGAAAGACTCCTACGATCCTGCGCTCAGGATACATCCATCGCGCAGCGCCTATCGTAGCCTCCAACTCGGTCGGATGATGTGCATAATCATCTATGATCACAATCTGACCATCATCAAATCGCTTTTCAAATCTTCGGCGAATTCCTTTGAATCCGCTAATGGCTTTTGCCACATTTATATCTTGCAAACCCATTTCAATGCCCACTGCCATAGCCGCCAACGCATTCATGGCGTTATGTTGTCCGGGCATCTGAAGCTGGCTCACAAGATCCTGGCCTTTATACCGCCAGTGCATGATTGTGTGGCCATCCTCAGGTTTAATTTTCATCAATCTAAAATCCGCTTCTTCCTCATTTCCAAAAGTCCTGATACTCAATTCTCTACTGAACTCTTTATCCAACTTGAGTTCGTTTCGTACCGCGCTATGCAGGATCAGTTTTCCACCTGGCTTAACATTAGCCGCAAAGCGACGGTAATTTTTTTTCAATCCTTCAGGAGTTTCATATATGTCCAGATGATCTGCATCCATCGAGTTGATCACTGCAATTTCCGGGCTGAGCGTCAAAAAGGATCGGTCAAACTCGTCGGCTTCTGTCACAAGCCAATCGCCGCTGGACTGAAAGAAGTTGGTATCCATATCGCTCAATACCCCTCCTATAAATCCGGTAAATCCTATTTCCAGATCAGCCAGGATACTTACGATCATGGCCGTTGTCGTTGTCTTACCATGAGTTCCGGCAATCGCAATAGTCTTATATCTTTCGGCGATCTTGCCGAGCACCTCCGCACGCTTGTAGCAGGGTAAGTGCCGTTTGACGACCTCAGAAAACTCAATATGATCATTTGGTACTGCAGGCGTATATATCACAGCGTCCGGAACACCAAAAGCATATTGCACTTTATCCTCGTGATATACATATACACCTTTCTTTTCTAACTGTCGGGTGATCTCTGTGGATACTCTGTCATAACCGGAAACTCTTACCCCTGCTTTAACAAAGTACTTTGCAAGTCCGCTCATACCTATTCCACCAATTCCGATGAAATGCACATATTTCCACTTATCTAACTTCATGTCGTCAGTCGTTTTATCACCGATATGATATCCCTCGTCGCATTTGGTTTTGCCCAATTCGAGATATTTTCGGACAACATTTGAAGTCTGTCCTCATCAGCAATCAGTTTTTCGACCTTCTCGATCATGCTTTCCACACATTCCTCATCTCTCATTATCTCCGCAGCACCTTCTCGGACCAAAGCCATGGCATTCTTCGTCTGATGGTCTTCTGCTACATTAGGAGAAGGCACCAACAATGCCGCCTTTTCACACATAGCCAATTCAGATAAGGTCAACGCCCCCGCTCTGCACACAACGAGATCGGCGGCCGCATAAGCCAGATCCATTCTCTCGATAAATCTCAGAGGGCATACATTTTCCAGACCGGCAGTTTCTGAGTCTCCGTACCGGTCCATGTACAGGTCACCAATCTGCCAGATGAATTGCATTTGGTCAGATTCCGATATCCTGTTATCTGATCCAGCCATGGACTGATTGAGAGTAAGGCTACCAAGACTACCTCCGACTACCAAAACAGTTTTCCTGTCAGGATCAAGTCCGAAGTGTTCATATGCCTGTCCTCTCTCAGAAAGCGGAAGCTTAAGATCTCTCACAGGATTACCTGTAAGTACGATCTTTTCACTGTCAAAAAATCGATCCATGTCCTCGAAAGCAACACAGATTCGATCGACCTTCCTTCCCAGTAGCCTGTTGGTAATTCCAGGAAACGAATTCTGCTCCTGGATCATCGTCGGAATATTTAAAGTGGAGGCCACGTATAATAATGGACCACTTGCATATCCACCAACACCGATGGCTATATCGGGGCTAAAAGACCGCAGGATCTGCCAGGACCGCCACAGACTGTGGGACACCTTAAATGGAAGAAGCAAATTTTTCAAAGAACTTTTGCGCTGAAATCCACTGATCCACAATCCCTCAATAGGGTACCCTGCTCTGGGCACTTTTTCCATCTCCATCCTTCCGGATGCACCTACAAATCGAACTTCAGCTTCCGGCCACTGAGCCATGATCGCATCCGCCATGGCAATCGCCGGGTATATATGACCTCCTGTACCTCCACCGCTAATAATCGCCTTCATCAGGAGTCAACTCCTGTGTTGCATATTTCAGTCGGGCCAATTCGATGTAACGACTTACACTGAGTATTATCCCAAAAGCAACACTTGTGAATAAAATCGATGTGCCACCCATACTTACGAATGGCAACGTCAATCCCGTTACCGGGACCAGATGTACTGAGACCGCTATATTCGAAAAAGCCTGGATCACCAGATTGAGACAAAGACCCATCGCAAGGATGGCGCCAAATGCCTTCGGGCTCTTTGTTACCATAGCTGTACATCTGAAAAACAACCACAGGTAAAGAGCGATAATTGTTAATCCACCAAACAGCCCATACTCCTCGCAGATTATCGCATAAATAAAGTCTGCATAAGGATAGGGCAGATAATTCCTTTGAATACTGTTGCCAGGTCCAACGCCAAACCATTCCCCCCGGGCTATGGCTATCTTGGCCTGTTGTATCTGATATCCACCATCGGTATCCGCGAAAAACTCCGTCACTCGTGATACCCATGTCGTGGCACGCACTGCATCAGGAAAGACCTGTGCGATGGCAAACAGCACCAGCAAAACGAATACCCCGATGCCGATCAGGGCAAATATGTATTTTAAATGTATTCGGCCTATGAACATCATCAACATGCAAGTCACGAACAATAAGGCTGCCGTGCTGAGATCCGCCGGCGCGATCAGTCCACAGATCAATGCTATAGGCAGAATAATAGGTAAAAAGGCACCTTTAAGATCCTTGATGTTCTCCTGTTTGACGGCGATCGCTCTTGCTACATATACTATAAGTGCCAGCTTGGCAAAATCCGATGTCTGAAAAGAAATATCCAGTACCGGAAGCTGTATCCATCGTCGGGCCTCATTGATCTCCGTTCCAAATAACAAGGTATAAACCAATAAGAGAATGGCTGCTGACAACAAGATCGGCGCCAGTTTGGAATACTGCATGTAGTGGAGCCGATAACAGAAATAAGTCAATATGAGACTTGCACCGAGGATAAAACCATGTTTCAGAAGGTATATCTCTGTATTGCCGGCAGCATAACGGTACGCCAGGCTTCCTGCCGCGCTATAGACCGCCAGAAGAGATGCGAAAGCCAAAAAGAGCACGATGACCCAGATGGCCTTATCTCCTTTCAACTCCTTCAATATGTTAATATATCTATCCAATCGGTGTTATGTATTTCAAGATTTCCTGTTTAAAGAGCAAACCGCGCTCTTCGTAATTATTAAATAAGTCAAAACTCGCACACGCGGGCGACAGCAATATTGTCGTTCCCTTTTCAGCCAATCGGAATGCCACTTTGACCGCCTCTTCAACACTATGGCAATCCGCCACTGTCTCTATCTCATTTGCAAAGGTTTTCAGCAACTTGCTGTTGTCCGCACCCATGGCTACCAGGGCCATTACTTTCTCACGGGCAAGCGGCAGCAGATCTGTATAATCGTTTCCTTTGTCCGTTCCTCCAGCAATCCAGATAATTGGCGCATCAAAACTTTCCAATGCTTTAATCGCTGCCTCCACGTTGGTCGCTTTACTGTCATTGATGATCCGTATGTCATTCCAGAATGCAACTTCTTCCATCCTGTGAGGATCATTGACGAAATCATCGAGGGATCGTTTCACATCCACTCTTTGAATTCCCATCAGTCGTGCGGCTTCCGCTGCACATTCTACATTACACGCGTTATGCGGACCAAGCAAATGTTTGTTGTCATACAGAATAATGCTCCCTGCCCAATTCGCTTTGCCGGGTGTACAATTTTCCGGGTTGATGCTTACGACTTCCGATCTCGGAGGCCTTTCATGGCAAAGTCGCTCGAATATCTTTTCAGCAACAAAGATCAAGTGATCCTCCGATGTCTGATTTTCACAGATCCTCCATTTAGCACGGGCATAATCCATGAAGTCATCATACCTGTCGAGATGATCCGGTGAGATATTCAGAATGATGGCTATCTCCGGTTTGAACCGTCGAATATCATCTAACTGAAAGCTACTTACCTCAAGGATCATCCAACGTGGTTCCCTGATAGCTAACTGACGCGAAGCGGAAAATCCGATATTCCCCACACACACAGCATCCAGTCCGGCATTTTGTGCCATATGATGCAGCAACTTGGTGGTAGTCGTTTTACCATTGCTTCCCGTGATAGCCGCAATAGAGGCGTCAGTATGTCTGAAGGCCCACTCTATTTCTGAGATCACCTCTATACCAAGCGCCCGAAGTTGTACGATCAATTCAAGTTGTCCGGGAATACCCGGGCTCTTGATGACAACATCAGCATTTTTCAATTTGTCAAATGAATGTTGACCTTCTTCAAAGTCAACTTTATAATCTCTTAATTCTAATTTCCTTTTTTCATCTATCGAACCTATGTCCGAGAGAAATACGTCATAGTTGTTTTTCACCGCCAAGAGTGCTGCGCCGATACCACTTTCTCCACCTCCAAGTACTGCCACATCCATTATCGGATCTTTAATGTTATTACTGTCAGTACCGCCAACAGAACCCCTATAATCCAAAGCCGGGTCACGATCTTGGCTTCGTGCATACCTTTTAGTTGATAATGATGGTGCAAGGGCGACATCAGCCATATTCGTCTTCCTTCACCGTACTTACGTTTGGTATACTTGAAATATGCCACCTGCATTACCACGGACAGATTCTCTATCACGAATACCCCGCATAAAATGGGTATCAACAATTCCTTGCGGATCAGTACCGCCATCGAAGCGATGATCCCACCTATAGCAAGACTTCCTGTATCTCCCATAAAAACCCTGGCGGGATACGCGTTGTACCAAAGAAAGCCAATGCACGCTCCCAGAAAACAGGCGGAGTAGATCACCAATTCTCCCGAGAAAGGGATATAAAATATATTGAGATAATCAGCGATGATCGTGTTGCCAGAAACATAGGCAAGTGCCGCCAGTGTAATGGCAATGATCGCCGACACTCCGGTAGCGAGTCCGTCAAGGCCGTCGGTAAGATTGGCCGCATTTGAAACCGCTGTCACTATAAATACTACCAGAGGGATGAATAATATCCATGTCCACTTCTCCCCATTACCCAGGAAGGTCAACAGATCGCTGTATTTAAGATTATTGCCCTTGACAAAAGGAACATTGGTCAGCGAAGACTTGACGTATACATAATTTTCGCCGTCAACCTGTCCTTCCGGGCGGTCCACTACGACAAAATTCCCTCTGCCAGCTTCATCTTCTGACATCTGCACCACCACTTCAGGATGATACAGCATGGTGAGAGCGACCACCAGTCCCAGGACCACCTGACCCAGTATCTTGAACTTTCCCTGCAGGCCCTTCTTGTCCTTCTTGTAGACCTTGATATAATCATCTATGAATCCGATCAATGCCATCCATAGGGTGGCAAATATCATGACCTGTACATAGACGTTATCCAGCCTTGCAAAAAGAAGGCAGGGCACCATTATAGACAAAACGATGATAAGTCCTCCCATTGTAGGAGTTCCTTCCTTTTCTTTTTGTCCATGAAGTCCGAGATCCCTGACAGATTCTCCAACTTGACGTTTTTTCAAAGAACTTATGATCCGCTTTCCGAGGAGTATCGAGATCATCAATGAAATAATGATCGCGGCACCAGACCGGAAAGAGATAAATTGAAACAGACCTGCACCAGGCAGATTGTAGTTTTTCTCAATAAAGTCGAACAGGTAATAAAGCATATGCGCTTTTCATTTTCCCCGGTCTTTTTTTAAAATACAGCAGGCTGCTCTAAGCTTTCTAGAGCATACCTGCTGCAACTGTTAAAACCAACCTGAGAATGATAATAGAACCTACTTTTATAACTCTTTATAAATAGACTTTAACTTCATGTTTATCATCAAAAGGCAATCGCTCACCTTTGATCTCCTGATATTTCTCATGACCCTTACCCGCAATGAGAATAATATCTGTATCGCCTCTCATCTTGCAAGCCATCTTGATCGCTTGTCGCCTGTCTTCCACGACCAGCGTGGCTTCTTTCTCATCCGGATCTAATCCATCCAACATTTGTCCGATGATCTTCGAAGGCTCCTCATTTCTGGGATTGTCCGAGGTTAAAATGACCTCATCAGAAAGCCTGCTGGCGATCTGAGCCATTTTTGGCCGCTTCTGTTGATCGCGGTCACCTCCGCAACCCACCACCGTTATTACCTTCTGTTTCTTGCGCTTTATCTGATTGATCGTAGAAAGCACATGTTTCAGGGCATCCGGCGTATGAGCATAATCAATGATCGCTGCTGTCCTGCCCGATGCATCTCTGACCACTTCGAACCTTCCCTCTGCCGGATAGAGTAACGAAGCCTTTTGCAATACTTCATTCAAATCAAATCCTTCCTCCCTCGCGATGGCCAGTGCAGCTAAAAGGTTATATACATTGAACTGTCCAATCATCGCGGTCACGAACTGCATGCCATTGATCTCCAGCGTCATTCCGTTCAAGTCCATATCGATGATGCGCGCCTTGTAGTCTGCCAGTTTTTGTAAACTGTAAGTCACCACAGCAGCTCTTGTATTCTGCACCATAACCTCACCTCTCTTATCGTCCTTGTTGATGATCGCTTTGGCATTTTTCTGCAGATCATCGAAGAGTATTTTCTTCGCGAAAATGTAGGACTTCATGTCCTTGTGATAATCGAGATGGTCATGTGATATGTTCGTGAATACAGCGTAGGAGAATCTCACCCCCTTCAATCTGCCCTGATCCAGAGCATGACTGCTGGCCTCCATGACCAACTCCGTGCATCCTGATCGACGAGCCTTATCCAACCACCTGTTCACAGATATCACATCCGGTGTGGTCAGTCTGGCGTGATGGATCTCATCACCCAACCTTACATCTATGGTCGATATCATCCCGCATTTTCTACCAAGCGCATTGAGCAATTGATAGGTCATGAATGCCGTTGATGTCTTTCCATTAGTACCGGTAATCCCTATTACGGTCAAATGTTGTGACGGTTTGTCAAAGAACTTGGCGGCCATTTCTGCCAGGGCTTCTTCCATATCATGCACCTTTATCCAGGTGATCGCCTCATCTCTCTCTTTCGGCAGTAATTCTACAACTACTGCCGGTGCACCATTGGCTATGGCCTTTTCTATAAAATCGTGTCCGTCCAGAACATGTCCT
>JAWVZH010000070.1:0-15150 GCA_033722295.1 Saprospiraceae bacterium | reverse complement strand
TATATTTCCCAGTTCTTGCCGTTGTATTTGAGCAAGCTGAGGCGGCTCGCTGTGAAGGACCTGGAAAAAGGCCGTTTCTTGTATACTTTCCATGCTTTGAAAAAATCATCTTTATCCAGGTCTCTCGTGGCTATCGTGATATGAGGATGGATGTCATCGTTCATCTTATCCTCCGGCAAGTCTGCCTTTTTCAAGCTTTTCCGGACCCGCTCGAACAGTTGAATCACAGGCGCATGATCCACCACCTTCACAAAGATCACCCGGGGCGTAAAACATCCGAAACCATCCAGTTCTACCCGAAAAGGTGATTGATCACTGGCCAGTTGATCGAGCGACCCGAATAACTGGGACTCCTCTTCCTCCGGCCATCGAAACGGCATTTGAAGGGTGATGTGAGCTGGGGACTTGAGCGCATGACTGGCATCGTAATGTTCTGCCATCTCCATTTTGAGATGTTGTATCTCACCACGTAGACCTTCATCCGGAACCAGTGCTATGAAATAAAGCTGAGACATTGACGATCAGAATATGATAATTAAAAAAAGGTCATTCATAATACCAATTACCCCTTCAAACTTTGAAAACCTTCATATCTCATATTTAATATTTCATATTTCCTATCTCCTGTTTCATCCCTCATCTTCCGTTTCTCACATAATATTCGGCCGGCAACCCCTCATACTCTCCGGCCCTTTCAAAAACGAATCCATTCTTTTTCAATATCCTGACAGAGGGTAAATTCTCGGGATCGACGATGGCCATGAGTTTTTTATACTTTCCATATTGCCTGGCATGATCGATGACCGCCTTGCAGATCTCTGATCCATAGCCCCTTCCCCACTGATCACTGGCGAGGGCATAGCCAAGTTCAGGTGCACTATCGCCAGGCACGAGCCTGGCAAGGCCTACAAAATCATCATTGTCTCTGGTGCTCACCCTGAAACGGCCCAGGCCCTTTTCGATGTCTTCACTCTCCAGCGCATCCTGAAACTTCTTCTCCGCTTCCTTGCGAGAAAGGGCTTTGCCTGTGATCATTTTCATCACCGGGAGATTGGACATCAACGAAAAGTAATCCTCAAAATCTTCCTCGCGGAAATAGCGAAAAGAAAGTCTTTCAGATTGAAAAAACGATTTCATGATCGATCCGAAAATAATAATTCTGATACGATCATAATGAAAATGATCGATCCACCCAGCACAGCCATCCACTGTATCACCGGAATCTCATTCCAATGTCGTACAGCGATCGATGCCAGAGACCAGACCCCGACCCATCCAAAGGCAAACATGGACCGTCGCCTGACAACATATAGAAAGATGGACGTAACCAAGAGGAGAACAAGAATGGTCCAGACCTCCTCACTCCAAACGAGCGCTATCCATTCATAGGCCGCATAACTCGCAACATTGGTGGCGAATGCCACTGATATCCATCCGGCATATATGGCGATCGGCCAATGCAGGAAGATCTTGACCTCCACCGGCACTTCAACCAATTGCATTCTGGTGTTGACCACGATGCGCAAAAGACAGTAAAGAAGCAGCAGCATGATAAAGACCGAGAGCAACAATTGTTCCCTGAGCCAGGCCATGACCCAAAGGGCATTACAGATATTCGAGATGGTCAACCACGGACCCACCTCCAGCACCTTGAAATCCGGCGGAGCGTTAAAAAAAGCATCGTTGATCTGGTAAATGACCAGCCAGATGAGGCCAAAATAGATGATCCCCCAGATCGCAAAGGCATAACCCGCCGGAGTCAGAAGTGTGGAATATTGCGCACTGACGGATTGTATCGTGGAGCCACGAAACCCTTCGATGCCAATGGTGTAATTGACATAGATCGCCAGGATGAAGGTAAGAGCATTTGACAGTGCGTAGAGCTTTTTCATTGCACTTCAATATAGAAAAAGCCGGCTATAATCAAGCCGGCTCAGAGATGTTGTTAAAAACAAGTCTCACGTTTGATCATGGAGACAACTCCTTGATCCCACTCAGATTCTATTGAGCATCTTTCTGATTTATCGGTGTGTAGATCCTGTTGACTAAGTTTTCGATCACATAAGACTCCAGATTTATATATAGATTCTCTACCTTTCTTTGAAGTCCATGATAGGCGTACATCAGCACGAGGCCGAAAACCAATGCTACCAAAGTCGTATCAAAAGCAACATACAGCATCGACGTCACACTATCCAGTCCATCGGTGGTCATGGCCTCACCTGCGCTACCGAGAGAAGCTGCTATTCCTAGAACAGTACCGATAAATCCGACACTCGGAATGGCACCGAGGATATATCGAATAAAAGACTGCTCTGACTCACTGCGCCGGGTGTAGATCGAAATCTGTGTTTTGACAAGATCCATGACTTCAGTTACACTGTTGCTTGATCTGAACTTCGTGCATGCCTTCTTGATAAGATCCGTCAAAGTCGTTTTGTCCTTCTGTTCCATTTCGATCATTTTCAATTTGATATCATTGACATGCTGTGGCAGTAATACCTGCTGCTCTCTTTCCGGCAAAAACGCCTTATTAAGATGCTGCGCTTCGTTCTCTACATTTTTTGAAATATTCCTCATTTCGAACCATCCGTAGAAAAACAAAAAGTAAATAATTCCCTGAATAATTCCTCCCGGCATATTCCCGCCAAAAAGAATTGCTATTCGGTTGAGCACGCTGCCGTCTGTGGTTGCTTGTGCCAGAAGCATCATTGACATGAGTAGGCAAAACGTCAGACATGCACTTATTAACGATATGAATGTTTTCTCTTTCATTTTAAGTTATTTTGAATTGAATATGATATTGTTTTCTGTGACCTCCAGTGTACCTAAAAGAGTAGATCCATCAGCTCTTTTATGATACGGCGGTGGTGCACTTCTAATTGTCTGTTTTCTAAAGTCGTATTTCCGGGTTTTCCCTTTACCAATATCCATAGCTACGAAACCCGTAATTTCAGCTGTCGCGTCACGTCTGGGCCTTGCCAGGTGCGCATGTATCTTATAGGTACCAGGTACAAGTTCCTGTTGAATGATAACCTCAGTCGGTTTGGCCAAATATTTCGCGGGAACCCGCACCCATTTTCCAAAGGATTGATTTCGATTAAATCCATCGCAGAAACGACCGTCCTGTTCCAGGAAAAGATCTATATCCACATCGGATGAATCCCAGTTGAGCACAATACTCAATTCCGAATCAAATCCGAAGTAAAACTCCTTGTCAGTATTCTTGACAACCTTGGCCTTCGTGGTCGATACCGTCCTGGATTCCGTCGCGCTCTTGGTCGAAGATGGATTCTTCTGATTCAACTTATTTGCCAGGGCCTTCTTCTCGGACTCCAGCGACTCTATACGCCGTTTCAGTTCATTATTCTCTGTCTTGAGCTGGTAATTGGCTCTCTTATAGGCCCTCGTTTCTTCCTGAGCGTTGGCTAGTTGCCTGGACAGTCGTTCGATCAAAACCTCATTCTGCTTCTGCAAAAACTTCACTTTCTCCACCACCTCCAGATAATCCACCAGGCTTATCGTATCTCCGGACTCTGCCAGGTTGTTCATAAGAGAGTCCAGTTGAGAAGTTTCGATTTCCAGGCTCTTCATCTGATCTATGAGCTCCTTATCTGTGATCGTTGTCTTTGGCACCAGAACGAACAGCAGTATCACTGCTCCCAGGGCACCGGACAACAAGTCCAAAAACGAGGTGCTCATTGTATTGACTTGCTTTTTCATCTCTTGAATATTTTTGAAAACTAGTAGTTCAGCTGAACCACCTTGGTTGAATTCGTAATTGCATTAAAGATATTTTCTTGCCACCCGTGATTCTCTATCAAATCGTCTTCGATCTGAGGAACTTCATATTCAAGTTGCATTTCTCTTTTTGCATCCTCAGCGGCCCTCATCAGCAGCTTTGTATCTTCTACAGGAAAGTGGCAATAAAGACAATCTGCATCGGGATCGGTAATTAAGTGGTCGCAGTTATAGCATTTCATGACTTCTTGATTTAAGTTGTTATTGATTTTTTTATTTTAAATTCTATTTTTTGATATCCTCCCCTCCTGCCCTTAACGATGATTTAAAAGCTGTGTCTAAATACTTTGACAATGGCAAGAGGGAAGGATTTTGGATCGATAGAATCATTAGATCCTACCATCTTCCGCCTAGAGGGATGGCGTATCCTACCTGGATCATCAGGTTTTTATTCTTCAATTTCGTATCGTTGTCATCCGTGTTGATCAGATTTGACATTCCGAAGAAATATCTGGCATCAAACGTGACCTTTCCAAACTCCAGTTCATAGAAAAGTCCGCCGCCAACAGAAATACCAAAATCGAATGAATTGTATATGTCATTTGCACCTGAACCGAATTCTATTTCTCCACTTGTTGCTACGCCATTGGCGTTAAGAACATCCTCTGCACCCTGGACCACTCTTCCGCTTTGGTCTACATAACTGTTGGAATATGTTCCGCCTAAAGCAAAATTGAATTCAGGGCCTGCCATAATGAAGGAACCAAGAGCCTTTCCTCTGAATTGCATTTTCAAATGCACGGGAATGGTCAGGTAGTTGAGCTTCTCTGTTGAGTTCAACCAAATACCTATGGTCTCCCCATTTTGATCTTGTAATTGGAATCGAGAATTCTCGCTCTCCAATTGAGATCCTTTTCTTGTCCAGTAAACACCGGTCTCAATACCCATGCGGCCACCAAATGGAATATCCAGTGCCACTCCAGCAGAATACCCCAAAGTAGACGGTGCATCCCATTCGTCATTGATGACTTCACTTCTGGAATACTTGTTGACCGAAATACCGGATTTTATTCCGATAGACATCTGAGCCGCAAGACTTGATGTGACAAAAACAAAAGCTAGAATCTGAGTAAAACGTTTCATGATTAAAATTTTAAGGTTTTAAAATGTTTGCTTACATGTGTGTATAGGAAGAGCTGGCAATAGGTCATCATTAAAAGTGAAAATACTTGGAGGTCAGAGTTGCCCTTCAGCAATAATTGAGCGTATTATTTGAGGTTTGGGGCCCTGTCTATTCTGATACACAGCCTGATTCAGGACTGACGGTCGATCGAAATGTATGGAATTGAAAAATACTCTTGAAAAGAGATTTCAGGGCGGACTACTTCAGATGTATCAGCCTGCTGAGAGAAGCTAATACCAAATAAAAAAGGGCCTCACTTGAAGGCCCTTTATCTCAACAACTGAATATGAATTGAACTCTACTTGACTTTTTTCTTTGATTTGAATTTGTTGACCTTATTCTCAAGTCTTCCTGACTGCTTCTCATATTGGAGAAGATCAAAGATCTCAGACTTTGAGTAGGCATTGCTCATCTTGACACTGATCTCTGACGGCGCCAGGTGAGATACAGTTTCCTCTCCTATATTACCGCTACGAGTATCGTTCTTGTCGTTGGTCAATCCCTGGGGCACACCGTTCTGGAACCATATCGGATATCCGTACTCATCAGTGAAATAGAAGTAGTTATTGGACAGATCCATTTCCTGAAGGGCACCGAATGGATTTGCGATCATAACCAGGTAGTAGTATCCTGTAATATTCGGCACCTGATAGTCCCAGGTAAAATTATCATCGCTCTGGGACACAGCCTGAGTCAGGCTAGAACCACCCTGAACATCTACGTGATTCCACCAGTTGCCACTACTTCCAGGCCCACTTTGCAGCTCACCATTTTCGCCTGGCATACCGTAGTCGTCGCTGTAATAATCGTAAAGCATGATTCCATAATCACTGGCATCAAAAGCATTGTAATAGATATATACTACACTCCAGTCAGAACTCGCTCTGGCTGTTTCTGTACCCACATTGTAAACGTTGTATGAGAGCGTTCTGTCTCTACCCGTTTGTCCATCCATGTCAGGATCGTCTGTCAATCCCCATGGGATCATGTCAATCTCTCCTTGAGAGGTAGGATCTGTCGGGTCATTGGGATCCACATTGCTCTCCGAATTGGTAGCAACGTAAGCCACATCACAGAAATCATTACTCGTAAAGAAATCATAATCGATCCATATGAATCCCTGAGAACCCCAGGCTTGACCCCAGGAGTTTATAACTCTGAATGCTCCTCTTGGACCTTTGTTGTCATCATAACCAATTACGGTCATGGCATGACCTGCATGCATACCCACATTGTCAAAAGATGTATGACCTGTGAGCACATCATCAGAATTCCAGGTCATGAAATTATCACCCAGCCGAGCACCAAATCCTACCGGACGGTTGTTGGCGATGTATTGCTTGATCACATCAGTTTTTATATCAACACTTCTGTAATTGTTGATCTTATAGTTCTGAGCTTCCTGAGTAGCCACTTGAGAAGGTTGCTGACTGCAATCTCCCAGGTTGACATAGGGCTCTGTCTGCTGTGTTGCGATGCCTCTTCTTTGCATAGCATTCATGGCACTTTTCAGATACGTGCCATTGCAATTAGGCCCTACTTCAGACTTGTCGATGGCAAGAAAGAGATCTTTAGGACTGAATTGCTTGCTCGGATCGGTAAGGTCGGTTGTAGAGTAGTTCTTGTCCTGTGCTTCAATAATAGTCTTAAGATTGTAGCCCAAAGCCCAACTCACACAAGTTCCATAGTTGCCCTGATCGCCTACAGGCGGAAGATATTGGCTGATATCATGGCTTGACGGAAGATTTCCATTGCCAAACAAAAGATCATCTGGAACGTCAGAATCGTCTTCGTCCAGATTAGCACCCAATCCATATTCCAGATCAGGATTGACATTGACGTCAGACATTCCACCGTCCTTGTCGCAAGAGGCTATGGTTAAGCCGAGGAAGATCACAAATAAGAATACATTAGTTTTCATGGTAGTAGTATTAGATATTGATAATTGATTCATTCAATGGTGTATAGGTTACCCATTGAAAAGGTCATCAAGGTTTCTTTATTTTTTTTGATCTAAATCAAAATGCATGAAATCAGTGTCGATGATCTCTGCCATGGAATCTTTCGCACCGAGGAGGAATTGCCCCATGACACGGCTGTTCTTTATACTTACAGATCCTCCTGCCTCGAATTGGTTCATTGAGAAATCACCGTGAAAGCGGCAGTTGCTGGTCAATATTTTCCCACCGATACTCATGTAGTTGGCAGAGAAATTCTCATGAAAGTCCGAATTGGACAGATCCACAGACCCTGAGGAGCTGAGGTTGCCAAATTGACTCTTTCCATAGACCGACAAGCCCTGACAAAGTACATGCCTGCCTACCTCGCTGTCGAGAAACGTTACATCCTCATGAAAACGAGAATATTGGAGGGTCATGTCATTGCCGGTTTTACAACCTGTAATTCTCACAGGGTAAAAGAAGGTATTACGCTGTAGGTCCAGGTCTTTTGCAACCACGCAATCAAGCATTTTAAAATTCCCCTCAAAAGCCGCATCATTGATGATGACATTACCCTTGAACTCACAATTCTTGAAAGTGATGTCATCCCGAAAACGCACCGTCCTTCCTTCACTGTCTTTCCAGATGATGTCTTCTTCAAATGTACAATCGACGAAAAGCCATTCTCCCCTTACTTCAAAGGATTGTTCATGAACTGAAAACAGATCACCAAGCTCAATGGCTTCGCTAATTGTCGTACCGATCTGAACAATATCATTGCCTCTTCGAATCTGATCTATAATACCACCAGATTGATTTGTATTAAAGCCATTACTGGTCGTACAGGCCACTAGACCGAGAGTAAGAATGATGTTTTGAAGTAGGTTCATTGTACCAATTTTTAGTGATTTATAGATTGAGCAACCATATGGTCATCAAGTGGCTTGTGATTTACTGGCAAAATACTCCTGAAATTAATCACAGATCATCAATCTTTGTGTTTCTCATTTCCCCTTTTGTATTTGGTAATTCTTAGGAATTATTCTGTACTCGCTTCCCTAACTCATAACGATCTATCTCCTGCACCAATTTCAAAGTTTTAATTAAATATTCCTTCGTTTGATGACCTTTCACCTTCTCGCCCTATTCACCATTGAAAGTGCTTGATTTACTAACTTTGAAGAAAGAAAGCCAATCAAGCCAATGGAGAGTTTTTCACCCGAACAAGTCCTTCGGGGCGTCATGAACAACGACTCTGACGTTCTGAAGTATCTGTACGATCAGATGAGACCGCAAATCAGGTCTTTTATCTATCACAACGGTGGTAGTGAACAAGATGCAGAGGACATTCTGCAAGATGGCATCATTGCATTTTATTCAAATGTCCATGATGGCAAGTTCGAACTGCAGAGCAACGTCAAGATAACGACCTATATCAATCAGATTTGTCGTTTCAGATGGTTGGAGAACAGGAAAAGTGCGAGGACCAGGACGTCTGTAAAGATGGAGGAGTCCCACGAAAATCTGCAGGTAGAGAACCCGACTTACTTCGAGGAGATGGAATCTCTGGAAAAGACCAGGAAGGTAGAATCCATGTTCAAAAAGCTAGGTGAAAAATGTAAGAAGCTCCTACTTCTCTTTTATTACGAAAAGAAGAAAATGTCTGAGATCAACGAGATTATGGGATTTTCAGGCAACACGTCAAAAAATGAAAAATACCGGTGTATGAAAAAGCTACGTACGCTTTATGCACCGAATAATGGATAGTTATGAATCATTACGAAAATATACATGCATATATCGATGGAGAACTGTCAGAAGAAGAGGCCAGACAGTTTGAAGAAGCCCTGAAGTCCGACAAAGGATTAGCTGACGAAGTTGATATTGAGAAGACCTTGAGAAGGGGTATCATGGCAGCGGGTTTGCGTGAACAAATGTCCAGTTTTGCTCAAGGAGGAGAGGACAAGGAAAAGAAACCTGGGGCAAGAGTCATAGATTTCAATAATTATCGATCGTTGGCAATCGCGGCATCGCTGGCCATATTATTGGGATTCTTCTTATGGCAAACTCGTACCTCACCTGCTGGTGACAGTAATCCTTTTGCCTCGGTCTACTATGAAGATCCGGGCACACCGGTGAAAATGGGAGAAACCGAAGACCAGGCATTTGATGAAGCCATGATCAATTATAAAAATGAGGACTACGAACAGGCTAAAGAAGCCTTTGCCAGGCTATGCCAGGATTCCGGCTTCGACAAAGCTTGCTACTACGAAGCCCAGTCTCTGCTCAACAGCGGTGAACTCGAAGGCGCCAGAGATCAATTCTCAGCCCTCCTCTCAAGAACAGATGACCTGGAATTAAGAGAAAAGTCACAGTGGTATCTCGCTTATACGCTTTATCAATTGGATGACGAGACTTACAAATCCATTCTTTCCGATATCGCCGAAGATGATGCCCACCGCTTTAATCTGGAGGCCAGGGAGGTGATGAAATAGGTCAAGGTTTTGCGGTATTCACTCTTTTCCCGTTCACAGGGAAAATCCTTATGGAATGCCTTCTACCTCACCTGTCACATTCGCACCGCGGCCCAATTTACTCGAATAGCAAACGCAGTGCGTCCATGCGAGAGGCCGGGTGCTCGGTGAATACAACCGTGAGCAGCCGGTCTAGTGAAGGATTTCACCTTCACTACAAGTCCCGATTCGCTCTTCGGAATATCATGATGAACACACCGAGCTGGGGATCAGGAAACCGAATTGGAATTTCTGCAGCGCAACATAATTTCTTACCCGTTTTCTTCATTTCTCACATCACATTCGTAATTTATGACCATATCGAATTATGAATTGGAGTCCCGTCATCTTACTGTTTTTCTCGGCTGTTGTATTTGGTCAGAAAACACCAAATCCTGCGCCCAGCGCCGACGCCTATCAACAGGCTCAATATCACATATACAAGAGGCAGTTTCCCGAAGCCAAGCGATCCTTGCAAATGGCCATACAGAAATATTTCGCGGAAGGTAAAAAAGACAGTACCGTTCTATCGCTGCTATTCCTGGCAAGGATGCACACCCTGACTCAAAAGGTGGACTCGGCGGCCTCTCTGGTAGACAGCTCAAAAGCTCTGATGGTCACCATGCGCGATACACTGCCGTTGATCAAGGCTTTGATACCCTATGTTGAGACCGGTATACAGATGATGCGCTTCAATATACCCGCTGCGGACAGCATGGGATGGGCCGCACTCAAAAAAATCGATGAGAGCATCGGGCCTTGCAATCTCATCAAGATCAACATGCTCAATGATGTTGGTATCATCAAACATATACAGCACAGGTATGATGTCGGAGATTCTCTCGTTTCTGCTGCTTTGAACTGCGGACAGGAGCTTTACGAAGAAACCAGCATGCGATTGGTGCCTTCCTATAACCTCACGGGATCATTTGCTGATAACAGGGGATATACTCAAAAAGCCATCAGATATTACAAAGCCGCGCTGAACGCCATGGAGGCCAATGACCTGGCAAATTCTTATGACTATGCCCGCGTATTAGCCAATTTAGCCAATGCGATATACGAAGTGGGGGGTGCACTCGAAGCCATTGAACTCCTTCAGAGATCTGTCGCCCTGACTAAAGAGGAAGAGGATCTCAACAATAATATAGGCACAGGCTATTACAACATCGCCAACATGTTCTATTCCATCGGCTATCGCAACAAGGCCCTGGAATATCTCAATATGGCAGAAGGAAGGTTTATTGGTTCTCAACAAGGCCAGACCCCGACCCTGCATTTTCTATACCAGCTCAGATCAAGGATCCATGCACTTTTGGGCAATGTAGAAAAATCCGAGGAAGATTATCAAAGTGCCATTGACATCATAGAATCCTCGTTTGGTCAGGATGACGAAATAATATCGTATTTCCAGCTCACCAGAAGCCATACCTTACACCAACTCCAGAGATATGAAGAAGAACTCCAACTTCTGCAAAAAGGCATTGCCGGATTCAGGAAGTATGGCTGGGATCCCATACCGAACAATTTGGGCGAATTTTACTATCGGGCTGGCGATGTATCTCTCATTCTGGAAGATACATCAGCGGCCATAGAATACTACCAGTCCTCTATCGAGGTCTATAAACAAGCCGATTCAAGGCTGAAAATTGAAATGGCCTACTCTTATGGCGCCCTGGCTGATCTTTATCTCGCCCAGGGTCAGATCGACTCCGCCCGATCTCACATCCAGCGCGCATTGCAACAGGTTTCAAAACACCCCGAGGCATATGATCTTTTGAGTAGCCCGCCCCTCGAGAGCTACGCGCGTTTTCACGCCTTTCGTCATCTTCTCTCCAGCAAGATCCATATCCTCAATGCATTGTATGCCCAGACCGGAGACGATCGATATTTAAAGACGGCCCTGACCGAAGCTGACAAACTGGAAGAACATCTATCTTCCACTTCGTCCGCCTACCTCGAGGGCAATGATGCCATCGAACGTGTCAAGACGTACTGGCCGCATTACGAGGAAATCATCAAAACGAGGATCACGGCCTTCGAGGCGACAGGAGAAAAGATCTACCTGGTAGACGCGCTTTCTATCGCTGAGCAGACCAAGGACGTTTTGTACAAGATGTCCTTGAAAGCGGCCTCACCGGTACAGGTCCTGGGGCTGTCCGTCGAGGACGCTGAAAAAGAACAGGCCTTTCAAAGAGACATCGAGCGCCTCGAAGAAGAACTTCATCATGTAGAACTGTCCGAGAACCAAACAACCATAGATTCTCTCGAAAAGGTCTTGTTCGACGTCCACAGAGAATACGACATCTTCAAAAAGAGGCTAAGCCAGTCCAATCCACAGTATTATAAAGTAAAATACGGCGTCCAGGAGTTGGACCTCGACGCGATACAAGCCATGCTGAGAAAAAAGGACGCTACTCTGGTCAACTATTTCATCGGGGACCGGTCAACCCTTGCCTTTATCATCGATGCTGATAAAATTGAATACCTGGAACTCTCTGACCCTGATTCTATTGAGGAACCGATCGACAATGCCATCCATTCGCTTCGCAATCTCGGCGACCTTCAGCCATTGAACGAACTCTTCGAAGTTGTATTTGAACCCCTGGAAGAGACCATTGAAACAGATAATATTATCGTCATTCCGGATGGCAAACTTCATTTCCTGCCATTCGAAGCCCTTCGGAACAATTCAAATTCATTTCTCATAGAAAAATATAATATTCTCTACAGTCACTCCATAGATCCGTTGCTCCAATCATCAACTGCCGAAGAACTGGATTCGATTTTGGGTGTCGCTCCCGGTTTTGATGATGACATCAAGTCATTTCTGAAATCCGAATTCCCGAATTACGATCATATCGAATTATTGCGTCAGCCGAATGCGGTATCTATGCTCAGGAATCTTGGGTCCAAAATACCGGGCACGTATTTAATCGCCGGGCAAGCCTCGGAATACAATTTCAAACGGAGATCACATCGTTCGGATGTGTTGGTGTTAGCCACTCATGCCGAAGTCGACGAGGCGCATCCTCTTTTCAGCCGTATTGCCTTACTACCTTCCGACTCTACCTCCGAGGATGGCTGGCTGCACACCTATGAGATCTTTGGACTAAACCTGGACCAGGACCTGGCTATCCTCACCGCTTGTCAAACCGGTCTCGGCGCCCTGGACAGAGGACAGGGCGTGGCCAGCCTGTCTCATGCCTTCCGCTATGCAGGTTGTCAAAATATCCTGATGTCACTTTGGTCGATCGACGAAAAACAAAGTGTGGAGATCACTGAAGATTTTCTGGGGAGAGTAAAAAATGGCAACGATATATCCCAGGCCCTGACAGATTCCAAAAGGCACTACCTGTTTCATCACCGCGGTGATCTTGTCCACCCCTACTACTGGGCGGGCCTCGTTCTCGTCGGTCAGGGGGGTAACATGCCTGTTGGCCACTGGTGGATACCGTGGATTATTGGTGCCTTTGTCGTGGTCGGAATTGCCATAATTATTTGGAGAGTTAAGAGAAAACGCAGGAAGGCTGATGTTCCGGGTTAGTAGTGTATCGTGCCTTCGGCACTCTTTTGAGTGATTATTGATTATGGTTTATTGATTAGAGAACTTGGGATTCAGACTCATGTCACTTGCCCCGAAGTCGAACAGAGTGAGTACTTTGGGGCTTGCCACTTACCCCGAAGTCGAACGCAGGGAGTACTTTGGGACTTAACACTTGCCCCGAAGTCGAACAGAGTGAGTACTTTGGGGCTTGTCACTTGCCCCGAAGTCGAACGCAGATCTCCTTCGCACTCCATGCTTCGGAGATCAAAGTGAGTACTTCAGGGGCCGCTACACTCTCAACTCTAAACTCTCAACCCTCTTATCATACTGCTCTACCACCTCCATCCAATCATACCGCTCTACATACTTCCTCAGAGGAGCAGTCGGTACCTGCAACTCCCCCTGGATGATTTGAACCGCCAGAGAATACAGGTCATCATTCGTCTCATAGGTCAGCGTGCTTCGGTAATCTTCTGGGAGGTGTTCCGGAAAAGCCAGTCTGTCCGGCAAGATCGGCAGGCAGCCGGCGGCAATGGCCTCTACCGCACTGCCACCGAAGAAATCCTGGTTGGACGTGACAGGGATGATATCCGCGCTGGCAAGGAGTCGGGTGTATTGTTGTTGGTCTTCGGCATAACCCCAGTGAAGGAACTCCTTTTGAAATTCATCATAGGCCACGTCGAAGATGGCGGGATGCCTCTTGTTGTGCTCGCCGCAGACGATCAATTTGAATTTGAGGTCTCTGGCCTTGAGCCTCCGGCAGAGGAGGAAGAACGCTTCCGGATTCTTGTCGTACTCCCAGCGGTGGTTCCACAGCAAGACAGGAACCTCATTCGTGGATGACTTCCCTGTGTCCCGGAAGGGTCGCAGGTCCAGGCCGAGAGGCAAGACAGAGGATGCTTCCCTTATCCTGTCGAGCGTCTCCATATTTCTGTGATCCGGGAAGGCGGCCAGGTAGTCTTTGAGGGATCGCTGAAAGGAGTCGTAATGGAAATGCGAATTGAACCACACCTGATCGGAGAGCAGGGCTGTCGTATAATTGATCCATCCATAGTGCCTGTCTCGTCCCAGGTCCACATCCTGATCATCGGGAGACCACGGATAGGTCAATTGATTTTCGTGGAAGTAGGTCGCTATCGGGATGTCGGCAAATCGTGGGTCCAGCAAGCTTTTAAAAGTTGCCACATCCAGCATATCCGTGGCGAGGAAGGCATCGAATTTGGCATCCGTGTTGTTGATCTCCCTGGCAAGAGTGATCGCCGCGCCATGCATCCGCCATTTCCAGTGGCGGCCCGGCAGGCTGAAGATCTCTATGTTGTGGCGTGAATGCGTCCGGAGTCCTTCCGCCCATTGTCGATGAGAACCCGTATAGAAAGGTTCGACCAGGGCGATATTGAGAGGACGATCCATGATGGGTATCAGGCCTTCCTGTTGTGCACATCCATCGCACGCTTCAGGCCCATCGTTGTATAATCCTTGACGGCCGCCGCGCTGGCTTTTATGATGTCAGGGAGTTCCTTCCTTTCTTCGTCTGTCCACTCTCCGAGCACATAGTCGACCTGTTGACCCCTGCCGAACTCGCTGCCGATACCTATACGCAGGCGATTGTACGAATTGGTCTGCAGTTTTTCTTCAATATCCTTGAGTCCGTTATGGCCTCCGTGGCTGCCCTTCCCCCGGAGGCGTATGGCACCGAGATCCAGGTTGATATCATCTACGATAACCAGCATATTGCTCGCCTGGACCTTGAGCTTCTGTACCCAGTACCGGACGGCCTTGCCGCTCAGGTTCATATAGGTGGACGGTTTGAGCAGGTATAGCGTCCTGCCCTTGTGTTTGATCTTTGTGAGGTCTCCATGCGATTCGTGTTCGAACTCCGCCTCTCCTGCCAGGTGATCGATCACAGCGAAACCGATATTGTGCCGTGTATTGTCATATTCGGCCCCCATATTGCCCAGGCCGACGATGAGATATTTCATAGGATCAGGTTCTTCCGTTTGCTGTATGGTATTGAAAATTCTGGATAGCCACTTCCACATAACCGTAAAGGTAAACAAAAGGCCATTGACGGGTGACTCGCCCCGAAGTCGAACGCAGATCTCCTTCACACTCCATGCTTCGGAGCGCGCAGATCTCCTTCGCACTTCATGCTTCGCAGATCGCAGTGAGTACTTCGGGGCAAGTGGCTAGTGACTAGTGGCTAGTGACTAGTGGCTAGTGGCTAGT
>JAWVZH010000069.1:0-15200 GCA_033722295.1 Saprospiraceae bacterium | reverse complement strand
GTAGTTGTTCGCAAGAGTCACTTGCCTGAATATTGATGAGTAAATTATCCTTATAAAAGAAAGTGTCTGTTTCAAACCTGATGAGCAAATCACCGTAATCAGCTGCTGCGGAATTGGGGTGACCCGGTGAAGGTGAAAGCAATGTGGCATTCAATGAGCCATCTCGGGCCTTTCCGTAAGATACATTGTCTTCAAGCGGCGGAAAGATCATTCTTTCTATTAATCGGCCTGCAGGATCGCTCAGTATTAGATTTTCACCCGAACCGCGCAAACGAAAGTTGGTGTGAAGTGAATTACCGGACCGGGATTTGCCAGAGGCCCAGATGAGAATGTATGAATGTGCCTGAATGCAAGTGTCATGCAATCTCCACTTGGTTCTCTGATCAAAGTTATCGCTCAAATGCCATTGATCAAGGCAAATGGTCGTGTCAGAAGAATTGTATAATTCTATCCAGTCGGGGGTGTCCCCATCCTCATCAAAGATAATATCATCATTAGCAGACATGATCTCATTGATCTGGATCTGGCTATGCGCATAAAGCTGTAAAAAAAGGATAGGCAATATGAAAAGGATGGCTTTCAAAGCATCGCCTTTATTCCTATTGAAAAGAAGTGGTATTCCAGATCGGAATTGACATCACTTCCCGGTTGGGATGTTTCGAACTCCAGATGAGCCGTCCGAAATTCATAACCTGCTGCGAGAAGTAATTCCAGTTTGGGTCTCATTAATATAGATCTCTGATATCCAGCACCAATGGCAGCGCCGCCGGAAAAGTCATATTCCCTGATCAAATCCACGTCAGACCACAGCCCGAATGCATATCCAAAATGAGTGTAAAACTTGTTGGTTTGCCCATAAGTGTATCTCACTATCAGCGGTACGAAGGTTTCATTACGTAAACCCTCAACTCCGGCTAAAAGGGAAAAGCTGCTTTTTTCTCCAGAAGGATAGTTGATCCCCGTCCTGACCCAGTACATCGGGTTACTTTCAAGGTAGTTGAGATAAAATTGGCCTCCCAGTCCTGCGCCAATCTCAATGGTAGGTAAAAACGCCCTTTCTTCCTGACCATTTATCTGAATAGCCAGGACGAGTAAAAAAAGAGTGAAAATGAATCTAATAGACATCATACATTAAAGCGGAAGTGCATGACATCACCATCTTTTACGATATAGTCCTTGCCTTCTATACGCATCTTTCCGGCTTCTTTTATAGCGTTTTCTGAGCCATATTGTTCATAGTCCTGATATGAAATCACCTCAGCTCTGATAAAGCCCTTTTCAAAATCCGTATGAATTACACCTGCGGCCTGCGGAGCTTTGGTGCCTACGGGAACTGTCCATGCTCTGACCTCCTTTTCACCGGCAGTGAAATAGGTTTGCAGATCCAGAAGGCGGTAACATGCGCGAATGACACGATTTACTCCTGGCTCACTGAGATCGAGGGCCTCAAGAAACTCCTTTTTCTCTTCCTCGTCATCCATTTCAATGATTTCTGATTCGATAGCCGCGGAGATCAGTATGATCTCTGCATTCTCATCCTTCACCGCAGATCTGAATTGCTCGGTGTATTCATTTCCCGTATTAACCGATGCATCGTCCACATTACATACGTACATGACAGGCTTGGCAGTAAGAAGCATCATTTCATTATACCATTCTGCCTTACTTAGGTCTCTATCAAAGGTCCTGACCGATCGGCCCGATTCTATATGATTGTAAAGTGCTTCGATCTGATTGGCAGCTTCGACATCTTCCTTGTTGCCGCTCTTGGCATTTTTCTTGAGCTTCTCCATTTTCTTTTCAATGGTCTCAAGATCTTTTAATTGAAGTTCTGTATCAATGATCTCTTTGTCCCTGACAGGGTCAATACTGCCATCTACATGAAGGATGTTGTCATCCCTGAAGCACCGGACAACGTGCATGATGGCATCAACCTCACGGATGTTGGCAAGGAACTGATTACCGAGACCTTCTCCCTTGCTGGCTCCCTTGATCAGACCAGCGATATCCACGATCTCAACTGTTGTCGGAATTACCTTTTGAGGCTTTACAAGTTCGGCCAGTGTATCCAATCTTTCATCGGGCACCGTAATGATTCCGATATTGGGTTCTTTGGTGGCAAAGGGAAAATTGGCCGCCAGAGCACCTGCTGAAGTGAGCGCATTAAAAAGGGTCGACTTGCCAACATTGGGAAGACCGACAATTCCGCATTTCAGGGACATATTTTTTGATTTTGAAGGCGCAAAGATAAGGTAACCATTTTGATCCAACTTCAGCTATCTTATGCTGTCTTGCAATTCTATATGCGCCGACGGGAACATCTAAAAATTACAGCATATTAGGATCAGGAGAATCGATCCCTACGATAGGCGTGTGGGAGAACTTAGGTCCGACTATAATGTTGTTGGAGTATCAACTTGATTCAATGAACTACCTCTCACATATTTTTCTTTCCGGCGATGATATACCGCTCATGATAGGTAACCTGATGACCGATATGATCACTTTGAAGGAGGAAAGAGCATTGAGCGATGATCTGAAAAGAGGGGTAGATCTTCACAGGGATATTGATGCGCTGACTGATGGCAACGAAATAGTTATGGGACACAAGCGCATGCTTTACCCATATTTTCGGAAGTATGCACCTGTCGTAACTGATATCATATATGATTATCTGCTGGTGCTTAACTGGAATCTTTTTTCAGAGCGTTCCTTTGATGATCTGCAGGATGTTACTTACACGAGGATCAATAACCATTCGGAATTATTTCCTTCTCGGGTACGTCCTATAATTATGAGTATGACGGCCAGTCGTTGGCTCGAGCAATACAGATCACTCCCGGGGTTGGATCAAGTATTTCGAAGACTGGAAAAAAAGGTCAGTTTCCCGCAATCGTTTTCAGAGGCGACCAGAATTCTGAGAGATAACGAGACCAACTGGAAGTCAGATCACCAACAATTTCTTGGCGATATTATCCGTCAGTTGAATGATCTGGGTTGGATTATCCCTCAAAGTGAAGCGAAATACTAAAGGTTCTTGAGTACACTTTCTCAAGAGCCGTGTTTCTGGGCAAATTGTTATTGTAAATCAGTATGTTCTCCAGGCCATGAGAATATTTGATCTCCGGCGAAAAAATGAAGTAGGGAAAGAAAAATTGCATGCCCGCACCAAACTCAAGCGAGAAATCGTGTGGGGACAGTCTCATAATGTTATTAAGTCGGTCAGCCCGGACCCGGGCATTGCTCTGCACATCATAAGTATAGCTCACCCCAGTAGTGACGAATACCTTCTTGTCCCTGTAAGGTGCGGATTTATAGCGTACCAGAAGAGGGAGTTCTATAAAGACTGATTCTATTCGATCGATCTTCTTGTCGTCATTGGCATAGGTGAACTCAAAAGTCCTGTCGCTGAATGAAATGGTAGGGAGGACGCGAAAGTCAAAATATTCTCCGATCTTCATATTTACAATAGCGTTGACAGCGAATCCATTCCCCGATATCGATTCTGCCACTGCCAGGCTGTCGTTTTCGACAAAATCCTGCGATTTTCGTAACTGGTAGTTGGAATTCCTATATCCCAGGGTCAATCCGAAATAAAATCGCTTGTTCTTGAATCCTCCATAGTTATAGCTGGTCTTATCCGATTGAGATAGAGCCGACCATGGGATCAGAAATATAACCAGCAATGTGAGGGTGATTATTTTATGCCTTCGTAAATGCAGCATATGCCTAAGGTCTGTGGTAGAAAATTTGTTTGAGAAAAGCCATTATCCTCGAGGACATCAATAAAGCGCTCATAATCAGGGAATGCCCGTACAGATTCATAAAGATATCGATAAGCTTTTGGGTCTTTTGATGTCCATCTCCCAACGTTGGGCAGTATGGTGCTGAAGTAAAAATCATATAGTTGTTTAAATACTGGCAATCTGGGTCGTGAGAATTCCAGAACAACCAATTTTGCTCCAGGTTTTAAGATTCGATAGATCTCTTGTATACCAAGTTGCAGGTCGCCGAAATTTCTCACTCCAAAAGCAACGGTAGCAGCATCGAAGCTATTGTCCGGGAATTGCAGATTTTCAGAATCTCCCCATTCGAGCCGGACATGACCTTCAAGTCCCTTTCTTTCTATCTTTTTATGGCCTACATCGAGCATCTTTTGACTTATATCAACCCCGATGACCTCCTGGCAGGACAGTTTTTCCTGTATCATGATAGCTAGATCTGCCGTCCCAGTGGCTACGTCCAGGACTCGTTGGGGTTTTAGATCCTTCAATCTGCGAGTCACATTCCTGCGCCATATCTGGTCGACACCCAAAGACAGCATACGATTTAAAAGATCATATTTACCGGCTATATTGTCAAACATCCTGCCGACTTGAGTCTTCTTGTCACCCGAATCTTCGTATGGTTTTACCGTCTTTTTAGTCATATTTCCATTACTTCTGGAGTTCCCCGACCTGGATAAAGGGAACCCATGAATGCATTAGATTTAAACCGTATGTAAAAACCTGTTCATTTTCAATGAGATACGTTGAAATGTCACGTGTTAAATCTGCACAATATTACTACATTTTCTGTAGGCTTTTTAGTACTTTTGCGTGTCTTTTGAAAATGGAAATTTAATGGCAGAAAACGATCGTATCATCCCTGTAAGTATTGAGGATGAATTGAAGTCGGCCTACATAGATTATTCTATGTCGGTAATCGTGTCGAGAGCACTTCCTGATGTGCGAGATGGACTTAAGCCGGTTCATCGCCGTGTACTGTACGGAATGTCCGATCTTGGTTTGACTTATAACAAACCTTACAAAAAATCAGCTCGTATAGTAGGAGAGGTGTTGGGTAAGTATCATCCTCACGGAGACTCATCTGTATATGATACTATGGTACGGATGGCGCAGACCTGGTCGCTGAGATATCCTCTCGTTGATGGACAGGGAAACTTCGGATCGATGGATGGCGATTCTCCTGCAGCAATGAGGTATACAGAAGCAAGGCTGGAGAGGATAAGTGATGAGTTGCTGGCGGACATTGGCAAGGAAACTGTCGACTTCCAACTCAATTTTGACGATACGCTTGAGGAACCGGAAGTATTACCTGCCAACTTCCCCAGTTTGCTGGTAAATGGTGCGTCGGGTATTGCCGTGGGTATGGCAACGAATATGTTGCCTCATAACCTTACTGAATCCATTGATGCCGTCATTGCTACGATCGATGATCCTGAAATAGATGTAGATGGCTTGATGCAATATGTTAAGGGTCCAGATTTTCCAACAGGAGGCGTGATCTATGGTGTAGATGGGATCAAAGAAGCATTTTCCACCGGTAGGGGTCGAATTGTAGTAAGAGGACGGGCAGAAATTCAGGTGGATAATAAAGATCGTGAGAAGATCGTAATTCATGAGATTCCTTATCAGGTCAATAAAGCTTCACTGGTCGCTAAAATAGCTGAGCTGGTCAACGATGAGAAGATCACAGGGATTTCAGACATACGTGACGAATCCGACCGCCGGGGACTGAGGATCGTTGTTGACCTCAAGCGGGACGCCATTAGCAATGTGGTTCTGTCCAAACTATTCAAATATACTCCATTGCAATCGAGCTATGGTGTGAACAATATTGCTCTGGTAGATGGCCGTCCGGTAACTCTTACCTTGAAGCAGATCATCCAGGAATTTATCAAATTCCGGATCGAGGTTGTCGTCAGAAGAACGCAGTACGATCTTCGTAAAGCGCAGGAGCGGGCCCATATTCTGGAAGGACTGCTTATCGCTCTTGACAATATAGATGAAGTGATCGAATTGATCCGGTCGAGCAAGACAGTTGAGGACGCGAGAAACGGATTGATGAGCAAATTTGAGCTCAGCGAGATCCAGGCCAAGGCAATACTCGATATGCGATTGCAAAAACTCGTCGGGCTCGAGCAGGAAAAACTGCAGCAAGAGTACGATGAATTGCAGAAGAAGATCGCCAATCTGGAGGCCATTCTCGCATCTGAGGATCTCCAAAAGGAAGTGATAAAGGACGAATTGAAGGAGGTCAGGGAACAGTATGGGGATGACAGAAGGACAGATATTACTTTTGCTGAGGGTGAGATCAGTATCGAGGATATGATCCCAAATGAGGAGGTGGTTGTCACCATTTCACATCTGGGATATATAAAGAGAACCAAAATTGACGAATATCGCGTCCAGGGTAGGGGTGGCAGAGGATCCCGAGGCAGCAAGACCCGAGATGAAGACTTTATAGAGCACCTGTTTGTCGGTCATAACCATAATTATCTCCTCTTATTCACTGAACAGGGCAAATGTTACTGGCTGAGGGTTTATGAGATACCTGAGGCGAGCAAAACAGCTACTGGTAGGGTAATACAGAATGTCATAAACCTGCCCAAGGATGACAAGGTGAAAGCATATATCAATGTCGAAGATCTTACGGATGAAGAGTTTCTGAATTCACGTAATGTGATCTTTGCTACCAAAAGGGGAGTGGTTAAGAAAACAAGTCTCGAAGCTTTCTCCCGCCCCAGAACGAACGGGATCATCGCCATCACCATCAATGAAGGCGACCAGTTACTGGAGGTCAAGTTGACTACAGGAGACAACGAGATTCTTTTAGCCAACAGGCATGGCAGGGCGATCCGCTTCGAGGAAGACAAGGTCAGGACCATGGGGAGGACGGCAGCAGGTGTTAAAGGGATGACGCTGGACGACGAGACCGATGAAGTTGTTGGAATGATCTGTGTGGAGCCCGACAATGAAACCGATACTATCCTTGTGATCTCTGAGAGAGGGAATGGAAAGCGTACGGAAGTGGAAGAGTATCGTCTGACCAATAGGGGTGGTAAGGGAGTCAAAACTCTGAATGTAAAGAAGAAGACCGGAGATGTCATTGCGCTGAAGTCGGTAGCAGAGGACGATCAGTTGATGATCACTAACGAATCCGGAATCGTAATAAGAATTGCCGTCAGCGATATTCCGATTATGGGTCGCGCGACCCAGGGTGTGAGAGTCATCAAATTAGGAGATGAGGATAAGATCGCTGATGTCGCAGTGATCAAAATCAGTGAAGATGACGAGGAAGAATAACTTAAATCCAATAATTTAACGTTTTGATAAGTTATTTTAAGGATTTATAATGTCTTATCAATGCGTTGTTTACGTCATAGAAGTGAATAACAAAATACATATAATTCGATGAAAAATCTCTTTTTATTATTTCTAGCATTTTCACTGTCCATTAATGTTGGGTTTGCGCAAGACGCCGATAAAGACATGCGTAAAGCGGGTAAAGCACTTGGAAAATACCATCTGAACCCGACGGGCAATGAAGACGAATTGAAGGAAGCCAAAAAATTGATCGATCGGGCCATGGCTTCCGGGGAAATCAGCGGTGACGCCAAGGCCTGGATCACAAAAGGTGAGATTTATAATGCTCTTGCAGCAAAGGATGCGGCGAATATTACGCTCGATCCCAATGCGGAGGTTCATAATTATGCTCTGGTAGCACATGAGGCTTTCCAGGAAGCACTTGATGCCTCGATGAAGAATTGGGAAACAAAAGATGCCTTGAAAGGTATGAGTGAAACTTCCGGCCATTTGAATGCCATCGGTTACGCTTACTACCAGAAACAGGATTTTGAAAAAGCTTATCAGCATTTCAAGGCTGTTCTGGAGATCAATGATACCTTGAAGTCCAATGACATGGACGGCGTTCTGGGCGATGAAAAAGCGGTCAATGACCAGTACTATATCACTGGAGTTTCAGCTATGAGCGCTGGAAAAAAAGAACCGGTAGCGGAATATTTTGGAATTCTTGATCAGAGAAATTTTGACAAACCCGTCATTTATGAAGGGTTATATCATGCCTATATCGATACTGACGAGGAAAAAGCATTGGCATACCTTGCTAAAGGACGTGAGCGATTTCCTGGTGAGAAATCCATTCTTTTTGCTGAGATCAACCACTACCTGAAAAAAGGTGAATTGGAAAGCCTTATCGAAAAGCTGGAGAAAGCTGCAGAGCTTGAACCTGATAATGCCTCGATCTATACGACCTTGGGTAATGTCTATGATCAACAATACCAAAAGGAATTGGATAAAGGCAACTTTGAAAAAGCTGAGCCATTGTTCGAAAAAGCCAAGGAGAATTATGACAAGGCTCTTGAGATCACAAAGGATGATTTTGCGGCGACCTACAGTATAGGTGCGCTCTACTATAATAAGGCAGCGGCGGTATCTGTCGAGGTGAACAAATTGGCGGATGACTACAGCAAAGAAGGTACGCAGAAGTACGAAGTCAAGAAGGCGGAGATGGACAGCTTGTTCAGTCAGGCCTTACCCTGGTTTGAAAAGGCAGAGCAGATCAACTCTCAAGACATGAATACCATGATAGCCTTGAAGGAGATCCATGCGAGACAGAACAATTTTGAAAAGTCCAACGAGTATAAGGCCAAAATAGAGGCTCTAGCCAAATAAGGTATACACATTTAGAATGACTTGAAGGCCATCCTTTGGGGTGGCCTTTTTTATTCATATATGTATCTTTGAAATATAAACTGAAGTGACATATGAAGAAGTTCGATGAGCCTCGCCCACTTAATGACGTAGCAGACTTTCATGAATTGTTCGATCTGCCTGTAAAGAACTCACCACTCATTCCATCCAAAGAGAGATGTGAACTGAGGATATCCTTACTGGAGGAAGAGTTGGAAGAATTGAAGGAAGCTATAGAAGATGGGGACCTGGTAGAGGTTGCCGATGCCTTCTGTGATCTTCAATATGTTCTGAGTGGTGCTATTCTGGAGTTCGGTTTGGGAGAGAAATTCAAGATGCTCTTTGAGGAAGTTCAGCGATCCAATATGAGCAAGGCCTGTTCTTCGATGGAAATAGCCAGGCAAACGGCAGAATGGTATAAAGCGAATAAAGGCCAGGAGGCGCATATAGTCCAGAAGAACGGTCAATACCTTGTCTATCGAAATACCGACGGGAAGGTGCTAAAATCCGTCGAATATTCTCCGGCCGATATCAAGACCAGGCTTTGATAATGCTTGATCAATCCTTATCCGGCCAAACAGAAATGGTTTCTTCAAGTTCCACCGGCATCCTGACAGGTTCATCATTGAGTAAGATGGTGCCATGACCTTCTATCCTGAAATGGATATCCTTGTTGATGCTTTTGTTAGCCAGCAAGGTGGCCTCTTCTACTGATTCGGTCACCAGTTCTGTTGGTACATAGAATACCACAGGTACATCGTAACGAAGTCTTGGCCCCACACGGATGACATGATCTCTGCCATAATTGACGGGTATTTCCTTATCCTTTCCCACTACGTAAGCGGTAAGGTTCTCAGACATATGATCTCCTTCGAGGTCCGTGGTATTATGATACCATAAGGTGCCAACAACCTTAATACCCTCCGGGGCTAACGTCTCTACTTTGAATTGATTACCACCTGAAAAATATGGCTCCTGTTGGCAGGAAGTAAAGAGTGTTACGATCAGAATTGAAATGATAAAACAGTAAATATTATTCTTCCTCATGATTTCCTCTATTTGTTGTGCTGTCTGACGAAGTCGCACCAGTGGTGTCGTCAGCATCTTCGTTCCTTTCTTGGTTAAATTTTCGCCTCATCTTGTCGGTCATCTCCTCAAGGTCATCGTCCAGATCCTTGATACCCTTTTTTATATCATCGACCGCCTCCCGAAATCTTTCGTTCTGCTTCAGTTCCTCATATTTCTTTTCACCACGATCTTTCAGATCCTCAAGATATTCTCCAGTCTTTTCACCTATGTCTTCCAGCCGATCAGAAAGCTCGGAGTATTGTTCTTTTACGCGGTCGATGTTATCACGTACCCTTTCGTCCTTGGATAATTCATCCACTTTGTCCTCCACGGAGTCGGCTGTTCTATCAAGCCAAGTTTTGATCCTTTTTAAAAAGCTCATACTGCCGGATTGTTAGTGCAAAAATACTTTTACTCACTGACAGTCTCTATATATTCAACTGCTTTATCACCCTTTTGACCCTTGCCTCAAGAGCACAGGAGGGCTGTTCTATAATATCAAGAGCACTTAGTAATTCAGCCTTTAGATCCTGATGATTTTGGGAGATGTTGGCAATTACTTGTAGGGAGAACACCTGCACTGCAATCGGGGTTTTTGGATTGAGCAGATATTCGTAAGCACGATTAAGGATTGGGGCTCTGTATTGTTCAGGAATATCCACAAACTGTAGGAGCCGCATGACATTTCTCCTTATCGATGGGTGAATAGATCTGTCCATAGCCTCCAGAAAAATGTCCATGCAAGAAGTGATCTCGTCGGTGTGTCGTGAGAAATAGTGATTGACGGTGGTAGATGCTCTTTGTGCGATCAATTTATCGTTGGAGCTGAATAATTGTATCAGATCACGGAGGGAGGCTTTACCTGATTCCAAAAGCTGGACGACCTCCATACTATTCGCCTTGCTATGCTCGCGCAATAATAGCCTTGTCAGTTCGCTCTTGTCACACTTGTCCTGTACATGGCTATTCTTGCTCATCATCCAAAATGGCATCATCTACCAGTTCATTACCATCGCCATCCCTGTCCTCCATGCCATAGGATTTGTATTTGGGAGAGGAGGTCTCTTGATCTGCAGACTTGATCTCGGGTTCGTCACTCAACGGCAATCCTTCAGCGAACCGCTGTGCTTTTTCAAAAAAGTCGTCACTACCCTCTAATGTGCTTTTGGATATATCAGATGGTTCATCGGCGAGGCCATCACGATCTTTGTCGTTCTTATTCAACTCTTCGTCCAACTCTTTTGACTTTTCCATGGTCTCATCCAATTTTTGATCGATGTAATCCATGGCTTCTTTTGCCTTTTCTTTAAGTTGATCTTTTCCCTTTATGACCTTTTTGCCAACATCTTCTGCCAGATCGCCAAGCTCTTCACCAGCCTTGTCCGCTCCTTTCAAGGTTGATCTACCTAACGATTCAACTCCCTCCATAGTCCTTTTCCCGACTTCATCGACAAAGCTATCACGCTCTTCCACCTTTGCATCACTTTTCTCATCCGCGGCTGATTCATTATCATGGCTATTGGATTTTCTAGTGTCGGGTGACAATTCCGGAGATTCTTGTTCTGCCGGTTGGCTGGTATCCACATCTTCAGATGTAAAAGCGTCTACAAGGTCGTCGATCCTGTCTCCGGCCTTATCTCTAACCTCCTGGCCACGCTCAGAGATCTCTTTATATTGCTCCTCAAGCTCTTCTTTTGCTTTTTCTACCCCGGATTTGGCGACGGATTTTTTGGCGAATAAAAGTTTTCGTATCTCACTGAAAAAGCCCATGCGATAAGTTTATATTATGTGGTATTTGACAATACACCTTAAAGATAACCTGTAAAATGGATAAACGAAAGAGAATAAAGGGTAGGGGGACCCAGAGCCTGACCAATAATCGCTTCGAGTCTTTAGAACGATTCAGACTGGACGGTGAGGATCAGGATGCCAGTCTGGAAGTGCCTACCACCTGTACTCCTGTTTATCCGAAGACCTTGATCAATAAGGTGGACAGCCCGGATGTTCCCTATGAGTGGTCTATCAATCCTTACCAGGGATGTGAGCACGGTTGTATCTACTGTTATGCCCGCAACAGTCATGAATTCTGGGGATACAATCCAGGAATTGACTTTGAGACCAGGATCCTTGTCAAGGAAGACGCACCCCGGCTATTACGCAAAGAGCTGGCGAAGAAGTCGTGGAAGGTGTCGCCCATAATGTTAAGTGGAAATACGGATCCTTATCAACCGGCAGAAAAAAAGTATCGATTAACCAGACAGCTTCTGGAGATCTTTATGGAAAAACGTCATCCGGTCGGGTTGATTACCAAGAATTATATGATTACCAGAGACCTTGATCTCATCGGTCAACTGGCAAAAGACAACCTGACCTCCGTTGCCTTATCGATCAACTACTCGGATGACGAGGTCAGACGAAAAGTGGAGCCCAGGGCTTCATCGGTTCAATCCCGTTTTAAGGCACTGAAGAAGCTGGCAGAATCCGGTGTTCGCGTTACGGTTCTGGTGTCTCCGGTTATACCGGGAATCAATGATGACCAGATCAAGGATGTCATCGAGAAAAGCGCTGAACTAGGTGCGGCGGACATCAGAATGCTCGTGGTCAGATTGAATGGCGCCATTGGAATGCTGTTTGAAGAATGGTTGCATTCCCATTATCCGGAGCGTGCTGAAAAAGTGCTCAACAGGATACGGTCATTGCATGGAGGTACACTGAATGACTCACGTTGGGGGAAGAGGATGAAAGGGGAGGGGAAGTGGTCGGATATTCTTCATCAACAATTCAAATTACACAAAAGACGATTTTTCCCGGATATTCAACCCTTCGAGTGGAATCTGGAAGCTTTTAACCCTCAACTCAAGCTTTTCTGATGAGTAATATACAGAAGAAGATCAGTGAGCTTTTTGAATATCGACGCTTGCCCTGGATGTTGGAGCAAGAATTCGATCAAATCGATTCCAGGCGTAAGTTTTTAAACGTATTGAAAGATCTGCAATATGTAATTTTCCTGTATGACAAGCAACTCGAATCGAGTTGGGAGCTGGACCATGATCTGCTATCGATTAAGTGGAAAGATATAGAGCTCAGCTTGTCGCAATTATTAGGACCTGAGGAAAGATTGCAAGATTATCTTTCGGAGATACAGATATACGCAGAAAATGAGATGAGGATGCGCCAGGGGTTTTTGCTTTCGGATATAGCAATTGAGACGTTCTACTATTACAAGTCGTGTGATGTGCGCTTGATGCGGAGGCTTATTCTGGAAAGAGCATGTAGTGAAGATGAGGCCAAAGAAAGGCTCGCGGACTGGAGATTGTATGACCTTGTGGCTGAGGTCAATGATGATGTGATGGACCTCGAGGAAGATGTGGATACTTTCAATGGAAACAGGTTTTTACATGGAATGCGCTATGGTGAAGTTCGGTCAACGCATCAAGAGTATTTACGATTTCTTGGAGGTTGCAGAACTAAGGTGTGGGAACAGATAAACCGGCGAGAGGGGCATTTTGATATACATCAAAAAACTCTCGAAGAGATCAAAGTTCTGGAAGCGCTAATTCCCCGAAAAATTGAATTAATGAGTACTTTAGCGGATCAATTCGACAAATCATGAGTGAAGCACAATCTAAAGGGAGAAACACGCGTCTGTACGGACTATACACATTGATATCGATCATTGGATTGGTGGCCTTGTTAATGTTCGCTCCACAGTGGTGTTGGTTGGCATTTCCATTTGTTGGCACCTTTATGGTGCTGGCCTTTGATGCGATCTGATTTCAGTCCTCCTGAAGGAACTGAGGATCTGGTTGCACGGACATCGATGATCTCCAATTGCGATATCCAAGTATACAAAGCCCCAGATATACGAGGAATAAGAATGCGAAGTAATACAGCCCTTTGTATAGATACATATTGATAGCAACCACATCGACTATTATCCAGATGATCCAGTTTTCGAGCACTTTTTTAGCTAACAGGTACTGAGCGACCAGACTTCCCGAGGTCGTAAAACTGTCGAAATAGGGGAGGTCTGCATCTGTCCACCGGTCCATGATGAAACCCCACAGGATCGCAAGGGTTACGATAAAAGTAGTGTAGATGATGGTTAGCTTGGCCGTCAGTGTTTCGATCAGTCTCTCGTCGAGTTGAGGCGGCACCTTTGACCACATATACCATCCATATACATTCAGTATGAAAAAAATAATATGAAGGATGAAGTCGGAATAGAGTTGATTTTGAAAGAATATAAAGGCTGCTATTGAAACGCTGATGATCCCGAAAGGCCAGGCGAGGATCCTTTCACGGGTTTGTAGCCACACGCAGAATATTCCGGTGATGGTAGAGACGATCTCGAGGAGGACCATGTAACTCATTTGTCAAAGATAAAAGGAGATCGATATTCGATTGGAGAACATAAAGGTTATGGTAATGGGTTATATTTAAAACAGCTTGACGAAGATTTGGAAATTTCATGAGTATTGTGAAGCTTTTGCAAGACGCTTCGGTGAAGACTCCTGAACATTATGTTAAATAGATTTATAGAAAGACATGTTAGACTTTAGTAATGCCAAAATAGGGCAGTTGATCACACATTACATCGGTAACTCTTCTCACGAAGAGGAGTTGATCCTGAGTGAAAGGCTCACCACTTTGAGTGAGGAAGAAAGAGACTGGTTGCAGCAGTATTTTTTCAATCCACTGTTCGAGAAGGAGGAAGCATTTCATTTATCGCATGCGGATGATCTGGATAAGAACAGGGTCTATGCGTCTTCATCACGAGTATTCCAGGATCCTGGTTCACTGGTTGATGCTTCACGAGAACTGGCTAAAGGATTATTCGAGCTGTCAGACCAACCTCAGATACCATCAGGATACTTAAATGTTGTGTTTATAGAAAATATCCTACTCGATGATGAATTGATTACAGGTTTTGGACTATTCAAATCAGAATCAAAGAGTCGATATTTCAATTTCAATACGCGAGGCAAGAACTTCGAGGTATCCACAGGAGAGGGTTTTGACATTCGGGATCTGGATAAGGCTTTCGTATGCGCCAATGTTTTTGCCGAGGATGGCTATATGTGCCTGGTTCATGATCGGCACAGGTCGGAAGGTGCCAAATTCTGGCAGGAGAGATTCCTCGGTCTTAAGCCGATGAGCAATGCTTACTATCAGACGGCTGAACTCATGCGGATGACCAAATCTTTTGTTACGGATGAACTTCCTGAGAACTTTTCTGTACCACGTCCTGATCAGATCGATCTTTTGAACCGATCTGCTGATTACTTCAAGTCTCATGAGGAATACAACCGCGGAGAATTCGTCAATGATGTTTTTGCACAGACCGAATACCAGGAATCTTTTGATGATTATCAACGACGCTATCAGGAGTCGCATGATATGGAAATGCCTGACCAGTTTGAATTGTCCAACCGGGCGGTGCAACAACAATCACGTGTTTTCAAGAGTATATTGAAGCTTGACAAGAACTTCCATGTGTATATCCACGGTGATCGTAGCAAAATCCAGTTTGGCCGTGAGAGCGATGGACGCAAATTCTACAAGATCTACTTCGATGAAGAGAAGTAAATCATTTGGATCGAATCAAGCTTTCTTTACGAATTCCGATTTATCATT
>JAWVZH010000068.1:0-15257 GCA_033722295.1 Saprospiraceae bacterium | reverse complement strand
GTGGCTGCCGGGGTGATAAGCATGGCTACAACCAGAATGACGCCAACCGTCCTCAATGAAGCAACAACAGCGAAAGACAGCAGTAGCATAAGAAGGTAGTGCGTCATCTTTACGCGAATTCCCATGACGGCAGCAACAATTGGTTGAAAAGTAGTGATGAACAGTTGACGAAAAAAAATAGCTATGGCCGCCAGTACCACTACGGTGATCACTGTGGTCAGGTATAGGTCCGTATCCGAAACACCAAGGACCGTTCCAAATAGAAAGCCCTTGAGATCGAGATGAACATTCTCATTCTTGCTAAGCCTGGAAATACCGATCACTCCAAGTGCAAACATGGTCGTAAATACGATACCGATGGCAGCGTCATTCTTGGTCCTTACCTTGTTTTGAATCCAGGTGATCGCGACAGCAGTAAGCAGTCCAGCTATTACTGCACCGATGAAAAAAGCCAGCGAGTGATGACCAAATAAAATAAAGGCTACAACTATTCCCGGAAGAATGGCATGCGCCAGGGCATCACCAATAAGCGACATATTCCGTAGCACTATGAAGGCACCCAACGCACCACACATTAGACCAACCAGACTACTCGCTATCAGGGCGCGCATGGCCCACGGAGATTGGAATATTTCTAGCAGCTCAATCACTTATACAAATATAAGTATAAGTTTAGCTTTATCTAAAAAGCAAACCGTGCTTTATGGAGTATTCTGAAACCACAATAGAGGAAGCTCCCATCAGCTTGTACAAGACATCGATAATGGTGAGGGCTTCAATGATGTAGGTTTGCCTGTTCTCGGGAATGAAGTCGAGTGCTTTTCGGCCCTCTAGATCGAGAGGCCTGACCTTGACCAACAGATCATCTACGAGAGAGTGAGGTAATGCATGGAAGTGATCGCCGGAATTCGCTACAAGTTCAGGTCGGATCTCCAGCAGTGCTTCAAAGGAGCCAGCAACGCCTATCATAGTGATGGCTTTACCTTTGGTGTTTTTCCACTTACTGAAGTATTCCGAATAAGATTCCGCAATGTACCGTCTCATGTCATCATAATGGTCTTGTGTAATAGGTTCAGTGGTATGAAAACAGTTGTACAGGTATCCTATTCCACACCTTTGGCTTGTGTGATCCATGATATCTCCTTCAACGAACGAAATGACTTCCGTACTTCCACCACCGATATCAATCGCGTGACCACTAATCGGTCGATCAGCCATAGCCAGCCTTACTCCCTGACCAATCAGCAGAGCCTCCTCCGATCCGGAAATGATCCTGACCGGGTGACCTAAGATACTCTCTATTCTATCCTTCAGGGCTTTTCCGTTAACGGCAGTCCTCAAAGCTTCTGTCCCAATTATGCGTACATCCTCTACGTCGAGATCCTGTAAGACGGAATGAAAGGACGTCACTGCGGATTCAGCTCTCTTCAGGGCACTGTTGCTGATACGGGTAAGCCCCTCTTCTGCGAGAAAGACATAACTTCTATTCTGATACAGGATAGAGCTGATACGCTCATCCTCAATGTTCGCCACCAGCAGATGAAAAGTGTTTGTGCCAAGATCAATGGCTGCGCGGATCAATGATTTTGGTCCTTATTGATTCTGCTGGGCATTCTCCGGCATTTTGAATTTACTCGGATCTTCTGGCATGAACCTGGTGAAGAAAGACAGTCCATCATCGGTCAGTTCATTCATATAGGCCTTCTTACCATCCTTGAGCCATACGAAGGTTTTGCATCCCTGATGTATCAACATTTCGGCTTCCTCGCCGAGACCAGTGTCGTACATGAAGGAGATCCGCCCGACAGGTTTACATTGTTTTTTCCAAACTCCCTGACCAGGTTTGATCATGGCGAGTACAGGTTGAATGCTGCCTGGATCATTATAGCTCATGCTGATCCCCTGGTTATAGGCTATCACATCGATGGCTATCGTCTTTTTGTAAAGCTGCATTCTATCGGCCTCGGGCAGTGGTGGCAAGTTGATGATGCTGTCCGGATTTTTCTGGGCTGCATCTTTATTCTGCTTTGAGTCGGATTGACAACTGGTAAGGAGAACCATTCCAACCAGCATGAGGAGCACTATCTGTTTCATATCATTAGTATTAGAAAAACATGTATTGGGTCGACAATGTCAGGTGATGAGGTATTACATTAACTTCCCTCGGACCTACCATTACCCTGTCCAAAGGTATGATTGACCGGGTATATCTCAAAGTAAATGCCCAATGCCTTGAGGCGTAAATTCCTATACCACCTACAAAACTCAGATCATTGTCGGGGAACTGGATGCCTGTTCCGAAGGTTTCCTCCGATTGGAAAAGCTGACCGTAAGCTAGTCCACCCTGAAATCGAATCCGGTAATATGAGTCACCACCGTCTTCGATGAGCCAATCCTTCAGTTCGACCATTACTGGAATGGACAGGTAGTTGAGTTTAAGCGCATATACCGCATTGTCACCTGAAAATGTTATTTCCGACGCACTTCCTCTCTGGGAGTAAAGTAGTTCAACGACACCGTTCCATCGATCTGTAAAAAAGATGTCTGTTCGCACACCGGCTTCCAATCCAAGTTTGTCATACCCAGCCAGTTCATCACCATTGACCTGTGAAAAAGTCATACCTGCAGTAGCTCCGAAATTGAAGCGCTGCGACATGCTGATCAGGGGCAGCAGTAATAAAATGATAATATTAGAGATTTCTTTAATTTTAGTCATTAAGGTGTAAATTTACGCCATTAGAGAAACGCATGACCTGCCTTTCTGTGAATCTGCTGCAAAGATATTCATCACAGTTAGTCTTCAACAAAAGATCGTATGAAGTTGTATTCTTCAAAGAATATGTCGATGCTGGAGTCGATTCTGAGAAATCATGGGTTCAGTTTACGATATGAAAAAGGTAACTTTCAAAGTGGTTATTGTGTGTTACAGGATAAAAAAGTTGTGATCGTCAATAAATTCTTTGACAAAGCAGGTCGGTTTCGCGTCCTGACAGAATTATTAAGAGAGATACCACTCGACCCTGAGTTGCTGAATGAGGAAGAGATCGAAATTCTAGATAAAATTGTACCGGGGTGGACGACAGCGGAACTGTTTGCTGAAAATGCTGAAATCAACAAGTGAGAGTCATTTGTCTTGGTACGGGAACATCTCAGGGCATCCCAGTGATAGGATGTAGGTGTGAGGTGTGTCTTTCGGATGACAGCAGGGATCAAAGGATGCGATCCTCGATCTATGTAGAAACGGAAGGCCAGTATTTTTTAATCGATATTGGACCCGATTTCAGATCGCAAATGTTGGACAATGGGCTTTCAAAGGTCGATAGCATATTATTAACACACGAACACAATGATCACGTAGCCGGGATCGATGATATCAGGCCCATTAATTTTTATTATAAAAATGACATTCCCATTTTCGGACTTGAGCGAGTTTTGGATCAGTTGAAGACCAGATTCCATTATGCTTTCGAGGAGAACAAATATCCCGGTGCACCGACGTTGGGCCTTCATCCCATATCTCCGGGAGCTTTGGAAATAGATGGCGTAAATATTCGAGTCATTAATATTATACATGGTCAATTGCCAATACTAGGATTTCGGTTCAACGGTCTGGCATACCTTACTGATGTCAAAACAATACCTGAGGAGGAGATGGAAAATTTGGAAGACCTCGATATTCTGATCTTGAGTGCTCTACGCCGCAAACCTCACTTTTCTCACTTGAATCTTGAGGAGGCACTTGATCTTATCGAGAGGATCAAACCGCGCCGGACTTATCTTACTCACATCAGTCATCTGATGGGTCGGCATAGTGATATCGAAGATGAGTTGCCTTCCAACGTACACTTGGCTTATGACGGACTTGAATTGATTATTTGATCTCCTCGAACAATCTAATAGCGCATTACACGTATATTTATATATAATGTGCCAAACTCATTTTTTAACTGTCCTCTTCATTTTGGTCGGACTGTTGCGTCCAGAAGCCCAACAGCGAACGATGTGGTCATTGCAACAATTGGATCCTTATATATCCAATGTTGCTTATGGAGGATTTGACAGATCTCTTTCGGTCAACTTTCACCTCAGGAACCAATGGAATGATATAGAGGGAGGCGTTCAGAATCAAATGGTCAATGCGCATTTACCTCTATATATATTGAGTGGTGGTGCCGGATTACAGTTGGGTCGGGATGTCAGCGGACCACTGACGGTTTTTTCTGGACGGTTGTCATATAATTATGTTCTGAGTGGTGGATTCGGACTGTTGTCCATAGGAGGGGGTATAGGTGTCAGGCAGATCTCTCTGGCTGGAGATCAACTGGTCACCCCCAATGGAGTATATGATGGCACTTTGATCGATCACAAAGATGATGACCTTCCTGTAAAGGATGCTACAGGTGTGATCCCGCAATTTGATCTTGGGATATGGTATCAGTGGAACCAACTGCAAATCGGATTGGGAGGCAACAACCTGTTCTCTCCCCAAGCCAGATTGTCGAGCGATCAATTCATATTTGAAAGTCACCGCAGTATTTTCCTTCAGGGTAGATATGATTACAGGTATAATGATCTGATCGAGATCAGCCCGCACGTGAATCTTATTACTGACCTGTCACAAGTTCAGACGCAAATCGGATTCCATGTGAATTATAATGACAATATTTTCGGAGGAGCAGCGTTCAGAGGTTACAGTCAAAACAGCAGGGATGCGGTAATTTTTTTGGCGGGAATTAGAATAAGTAAACATTTCGCTCTATTTTACGCCTACGATTACGTTTTATCCCGTTTGAAATCTGTAACTGAAAACAACACTCACGAGTTCACTTTGAACTATAATCTCAATGAACTTATCAGGACGGGATTACCACCTAAGGTAATTTACAATCCGAGATTTTAGTCACAGACATCATTGGAATGATTTATGTGATACATTCATCGTCGCCTTCTACACTATTTCGTAATTCAACGTAAGTGTGAAAAGGAAATGTTGGATGTCGACTAGAGGTCAAATTTATATTTTGGTAAGTGTTTGAAAGAGTTATATCTTTGTCCTCTATTGTTTGGAACGATATGTTAATTAACGTTAGAAAACGTATTATTAGAATGAGAAAGGTTGCTTCAGCTTGGGCGGGTCTGTTCGCCTTATTGATCCTGGTTTCATCATGCGGCGTCGAAGAGACGGGCGAATTGATCGGAGTCCAGAACAGGCCGAAATGGTCGGGCATTACACCATATGGTATGGTGTATATTCCATCGGGAACATTGCACATTGGTCAGAGTGACCAGGACATGTTTCACACATTTACTCAAAGGCCTAAATCGATTTCCATTCATGGTTTCTTCATGGATGACACAGAGATCACAAATAATGAGTATCGTCAGTTCGTATACTGGGTAAAGGATTCCATAGCGCATTCGATCATGGGAGATTACCTGGTGGATGATTATGGCAATGAATCCATCGACTGGGAGTTGCCATTGGATTATCAGGATGAGATGCTTGAAGAAATGTACTTCCAGGGAGACGAAGCCTTTGCAGGTGCCAGAGAACTGGATACACGACAGCTTGTCTTCGAGTACCAGTGGAAGGACTGGAAAAAAGCTGCTCACATGAGAGACGGTCGCAGAACGTCAATCCTCAAAAGTGAAAAAGTAAATATCTATCCGGATACATTATGTTGGATTAGAGACTTCTCTTACTCATATAATGAACCCTATACAAGAAATTATTTCAGCCATCCGGCATTTGATGACTATCCGGTTGTTGGTATCAACTGGAAGCAAGCCAAGGCCTTCTGTTATTGGAGGACCCTCTTGTGGAACAAGTACAAGGACAGCGAGGTCAATAGTGAAGATTTCCGATTGCCCACAGAGCATGAGTGGGAGTATGCTTCAAGAGGAGGCCATGATCTTGCACCATATCCATGGGGTGGTTATTATACAAGAAACGCCAAGGGTTGTCTGTTAGCCAATTTCAAACCTGGAAGGGGTAATTACCCTGAAGATGGCGGACTTTATACTGTCAGAGCGGATGCTTATTTCGCTAATGACTATGGATTGTACTGTATGTCTGGTAATGTAGCTGAGTGGACAGAAACGGCGTATTTTGATAATGCCCACTCGATCATTCATGACCTGAATCCCGACATTAAGTATGATGCCAAAGATGATGATCCCGAGGTGTATAAGAGAAAAGTGATAAGAGGTGGATCCTGGAAAGATGTTGCGTACTATCTTCAGACAGGTACCCGACATTGGGAATATCAGGATACAAGCAAATCTTATATTGGTTTCAGATGTGTTCTTACATTCCTGGGCAGGTCCATAAACGATTTCTAGAAAATAAAACTGGACATATATAATCCTATTTATTTGTAATTCTCATGATAGTGGGTATGCATTGTTATCTGCTGTCAATACAGGCAAAATTATTTCGTTAATCAAAAACTTTTTTGGAAAATGGCTTTCTATAATCAGAATTGGTTTAAATACATAAAAAACCTTTTAGTTGGCGTTGGTGCCTCTATCGTTATGTTAGGTGCTCTATACAAAATCATGAGTTGGGAAGGTGGTGATACAATGATCACTGCAGGACTCGTTACCGAAGCGATCTTATTCTTCTTCCTCGGTGTCCTTCCTCCTCCAAGAGATTACTACTGGGACAAACTATACCCGGGCTTAGGTGATTATACTTCTAATATATCACCACTTACCGAAGGACCTGTTGAGGGTGCTTTCCGACCATTAAATGCCGACAATGTGGAAACCAATTTGAGCGGCATGTTGACTGAAATGCAGACTATGTCCAAGAGCCTTGGTTCTCTTAAAGCTCTGCAGGAGGTCGACTTCACTCAGACAAAAGAGCAGTTGAGTGCAATGAACAATTTCTATGATAGAATGAATGAGGCAATGTCTAACCTCAATGAGTCGTTAGAAGATACAAAGCAGTATCAGGAGTCGTTGTCATCACTCAATAGAAACCTGGCTTCATTGAACTCTGTATATGGAAATATCCTGAGTGCATACAAAACGAATGTTGTAGATTAATTCGCAACTGGCAATATTTTATTTGATAACTAGAAAAAAAATATAGTATGGCAATTCCTAAGGAACCGCGCCAGTTGATGATCAACATTATGTATCTCGTCCTGACGGCGTTGTTGGCCTTGAACGTTTCTGCTGAGATCTTTAATGCCTTCAGAATGGTCGATAAAGGTCTGGAAGAATCTAATCAGGCCCTGGATCGTCAGATAGAAGCGGTACAGAACAGTGTTGAAGAAGGTGCTAAGAAAAAGCCGGAATTTGAAAAGTATGCCAATAACATCGGCCCTCTGCATGATGTCACTGAAAATCTGACAGGCTATATCGAAGAACTGAAAGATAGATTGATCGATATGGCAGGTAATGAGAATGGTGAAGTTGACGAGGGCGATTACATCGTCAAAGGTGATAAAAGAAAGCTCAAGGGTGAAAAGAATAAGGATGTCACCACGCGCGTTCTGATCAACCAGGGTGTAGGGGAAGAGTTGAAGCAGAAGATAGAACAGGCTCAGGAAGAATATCTCTCATTGGTGGACTCAAGTGCCAGAGAGACTTTCAGAGAGCAGCAAATGCCTCTGAAGATTGATGATGAATCCTGGAGATCAGTTCGGGATAAGAACAGTTGGGCTGAATTTAACTTCAAGCAAATGCCTCTCCAGGCGACATTGCCGATATTCACCAAGTTTCAAAATGATGCCAAGGCTACCGAGGCAGCCATTCTGAACATGTGGAACGATACGGTGGGTGGTAGAGATGTGGTTCTGGATAGATTCCAGGTTTTCTCTTCTCCGAAGAAAGCTTATGTGATCAAAGGTGAAACCTACGAAACTGAAATTTCTTTGGGTGCTTCTGCCTCTAAGGAATCGAATACAGGTGTGGAGATCTCCGTGAATGGAAGACCTCTGGAGGTGAACGATGAAGGATCTGCAGAATGGTCCATCCGACCGACGTCTGTAGGGGTTAAGAAGTATACCGCAGAGGTCAAGGTGACCAATCCAGTGACCGGTGAGGTTCAGGAGTTTGAAAGACAGTTCGAATTTGAGGTTGGTGAACGTTCGTGTAACGTGGCCGCCAAGAAAATGAATGTATTCTATATCGGTGTGGATAACCCGGTAGCTGTAACTGCAGCCGGTATTCCTTCGGCCAGGATGAATGTGTCTGCTACAGGTTCAGGTATCCAAATGACAAAAGTTTCGGGACCTGACTACAATGTAACAGTTAAACAACCGGGTGAGGCCACGATCACAGTAAGTGGTGGTGGACTGGAGCCGACACCATTTGTATTCCGGGTGAAAAGAATCCCGGATCCTGTCGCGAGACTTGGTAACCTGAGAGAGAAACAAATACTAAATGGAGTATTCAAGGCCCAGAAGGGTGTCGTAGCACACCTCGATAACTTTGATTTCGAAGCAAGATGCCGCATCATGGGATTCCAGTTGGTAAGAATAGCCAAGCGTCAGGATCCTGAGATCGCTATTAACCCCGGTGGGGGATTCAACGGTGATGCCGCAGCATTGGTTGCGAAAGCAAAGCCTGGGGACAGATACTTCATGGAGAATGTGAAAGCTAAATGTCCTGGTGATGCCGCAGGTAGATCTATTAACGATCTGGTATTTACCATTAAATAATTTAAACCGATTCAAATGAACTTTTCTTGTAAGTCCTTAGCGTTGATCTTCATTCTTGCTCTTGGAACCAATGGGCTCCAGGCGCAAAAGGATGATGGAGATGAAATGATCACGGAGTCCTCGCAAGTAGATGAGGATGTCTATGTGGATGATATCGTTCAAAAGCGTCTCATTTACGAAAACCGTGTGCTTCCATACGAAAGCATTCGGGAGGCAGATATCGCCTGGCAAAAGAGAATGTGGCGACTTTTAGACGTAAGGGAAAAAATGAACATCCCTTTTATCAATCCGAATCGTCCCTTCTTCAATATTCTTCTGGAAGGTATTGAAAATGGTGACTTGATGGCGTTTAAAGGAAACAGTGATGACTTTAAAGTGCCATTGACGAAAGAGGATCTTAATAAGATCATTTATAGGGTAGATACTACAGTTGTTTTTGACCCTGTCACTTATGAGGAAGAGATCAAGGTGGTAAAGTCCGTGATCAATTACGAAGACATCAAGAGATACAGGATCAAGGAAGTTTGGTTCTTCGATGAAGAATCATCGACCATGAAAGTTCGTATTCTGGGAATTGCGCCCATCAAGGACGAACTGGATGATAACGGAAACTTCAAGTATTCCTTGCCTTTGTTCTGGGTGTATTATCCAGAAGCAAGAGAAGTCTTTTCCAAGGAAAGGGTGTTCAATCCATACAATGATGCAGCACCTATGACCTGGTCAGATCTTTTTGAGGCGAGGTTTTTCTCAAGTTATGTTTTCAAAGTGTCTAATCCTCTTGACCTGAGACTTAAGGATCAATATGGCGAAGGTGTAGATATGTTACTTGAATCGGACAAGGTTAAAAGAGAGCTGTTCAACTTTGAGCACGATCTCTGGACTTACTAAAAGAGTCTTTTATCCATTAAGATATTTGAGCCGGATCACCAGCGTGGTGTTCCGGCTTTTTTCTTGTATATAGCTCTATAAATATGGCTGCGCAAAGAATGCCGTATTCGATAGCGATGATCCATGAGTTTTCACTCACTTCGGAATTGGAATACGCGTGATAACTGAGAACCACAAGCGCCGACCATAAAACCACATATCTCAATTGAGCCATTACCCCGAAGATCAGGGGTGTAATGATATACCACGGATGAACGGTTGTGGCGAAGAGGAAATAAGTGGTGAAGAGCAATGTGAATACAAAGGGCCAATTCTTAAGAGGGACATTCCTGTATCTGAAGGTTATCATTAGAATGGCTGTCATGCTAAGAATGGCCAGAGTAGGCCCGATAGAACCTATGGCATTATATCCCCAGTATTGATATCCCAGCCATCTGAAGATGTAGTACAGGCTTGCATTGAATTCAAACTGACGGAAATAGAGATTTAGACTAGAAAAAAAGCCTGAACCTGAATGGAAAATTATTATAGGCGAGAACATTAGCAGTATGCCAGATACCACAACGGCTAAAAGGTGCCAACGGTCGATTTTCTTAAATTGTAGCAATAAAAATGGCAGCAGTATGAGAGAGAGCAATTTGGAAGAAGCGGACAGGCAGAAGTAAAGACCGCTCTTTAATACTGAACGTACGGAAAACAGTGTCAAAAGGATGAAGAGCACCATGACTATCTCGAAATGGAGATTGCCGTAAGTCTCTGTGATCAATAGTGGGTTTAAAAAGTACCAGGCAGCTTCCTTTTGTGGGATTTGAAAATTATTCATCCATCTCAGTACCAGCCAGATCACGCCGATCTCGCAAAGGCCAATAAGAAGACGAATTATGATCACGGCTAATTTCAAATGATCACCCGCCAGGGCCGCCAGAATGAAAACAGCTTGATTGACAACCGGATATACAGTATAATAATTTCGGGAGTTCATCTCCTCGTACAGATCGGACCGTCCTATATGATCAGCAATTTCCGCAGGGCGATGTTCATAAGGATTCATGCCATAATGAAAGACTTCCCCATCCCAAACGAATCTGTAGATATCATCTGACAAAGCTGGAAATGAGCCTATGCTGATCAGACGGATGAGGATAGCCAGGATCAAAAGATCCCGTAGCTTGAACCGTAGATTATTGCAAATGAGAAAATAACCGAGAAAGGCGGTGATGAATGCCACGAATATTTGAGTAAACTCATTCTGTGTGACACCATAAAGCAGCCATGTGATACCCGTTACCCAGGATACTATGGCGAATACTTTCATTTTTTAAGACCGAGATGAACCACCGAATAGTAAAAAATACTTCCAAATCCCATAGCAAGCAATATATGAAAGAATAAGAATGCACCAACATCGGTGGTTATTCCATAGATCACCGCACAGGTAAAATAAAGAAAGAGTAGGCCTTCGAAAATGGTTGTCAGGTTCAAATTGTAATCGAGATAAGTTCGTCGCTTAAGTGAGTCTGAGATTTCCTGAATATTGAATTTCGGAGTTCTCACAAAAGCACTTCGGCGTCCAAGGTAGCCTTGAAGAACTGCAATAGAATTGTGTAGGCTTAAGCCCATCGACAAAGCAAGAAACAATGGAAACATGATCACAAATTTGATCAAAGCCTTTACCCGTGGCAGCTTATGCCAGCTGGACTGGACGTTGGCAACGTAGTATACGGCCACTATGCTGAGCATTCCTATTAAAAATACTGAAAGTGGCGTTGGATCATATTCGACTACTTTTATATAATAGATCAGTGGAACACTCATAATGGCCAGGACAAAAACGAACACGAAGATGGCACTGGAAAGAAGATGTATGGTAGCGTGGAATTTCTGGGTAAAATTGAGATCTGATCTCCAGACAGATGGAATGATCTTCTTTGCTGTTTCAGCACCTCCCTTCATCCAGCGGTATTGTTGAGATTTGAGACCGTTCATTTCTGCTGGCAGTTCAGCCGGAGAACCCACTCCCTCCAGGTATACAATTCTCCACTTTTTTAGTTGTGCGCGATAGGACAGGTCTAGGTCTTCGGTCAGCGTATCGGCCTGCCAGCCGCCAGCCTCATTGATCGTTTGCTTTCTCCACACGCCAGCCGTCCCGTTGAATTGCAGAAGGTATCCTGCAAATTCTCTGGCGGACTGTTCCACCGTGAAATGCACATTGAGCTGAAAAGCCTGAAGTTCCGTGATCAGCGAATATCCCTGATTGATGTGTTCCCACCGGGTTTGAACGACACCGACAGAAGGATCTTCAAAATGCTGAATGGTTGATTTCAGGAAGTCAGGTCTGGGAAGGAAATCGGCATCAAATATCGCTATGAATTCACCTTTGGCAGACTTTAATCCGTAGTCCAGAGCCCCAGCTTTGAATCCCGTTCTCTCTGGGCGGCGAATCAGTTTTATGTCAAAACCCTGCTGACCGTACTGCTCTACCTTCCTTTTTGCCAACAGGGTTGTATCGTCCGTAGAATCATCCAGTATCTGGATCTCAAGTCTGGATTTCGGATAATCAAACTGGACGATGTTATCAATGAGCCTCTCGATCACATATCTCTCATTGTATACGGGCAGTTGAACAGTGACCTGAGGCCAGTCGACCTCTTTCGAATGGCCCGAGATCTCAGCTACTCTTTTTCTGGCACGGAGGTACTTTATAAGTAAATGCAGTTGCATAAGACAAAAAATGGTCACATATATCAGACAGATCAGATAGAGTGTCAATACAACCAAGCCTATGATATCAACTGCTGTCATTATATCAATTTGAATATTGTCCATAAAATCTTATGCCCGGCTAATACTGTGCCTTTTATGGTTCCGGAAACCTTTGATACGCCTATTCTTCTTCGGTAAGAAACAGGCACTTCGACCGAAGGTATGCCCATTTTCGCTGCTTTGACCTGCATTTCTACTGTCCAACCAAAGTCTTTATCCCTCATATCCATAGCCATCAATGTATTATAGGCAACAGCCCGGAACGGCCCGAGGTCAGTGAATTCCTTGTTGTAGATCCACTTGATCAGTTTTGTGGCCAGCCAGTTTCCAAAGATCTGTTGCGGTTGCATGGCACCTTTTTCAAGGTGGCCGAGTGATCTTGAACCTATGACCAATTGAGCCTCTTCATTTTCTATCGGGGCGACTACCAGGGGTAGTTCACTCGGATGATCTGAGTAATCCGCATCCAGGAAGACCACTATGTCGGGTGGTGTGCTCAAAGTTTGTAATCGCTTGATGCCTGCCAGACATGCGGAACCGTATCCCTTGCGCTGTGCCGTTAGAACTTGAGCACCGTGCTCTGCTGCCACTTCCCTGGTACGATCTGTACTGCCATTGTCACATACGAAGATATGTCTTACCCTATCCTTGGGAATATCGGAAAGTACCGAGGCTATAGAGGCCTCTTCATTTAGTGCCGGTATGATGATATCTATGATCGAAATAGTAGTGATTAGTGCTCACAAATATGCGAATTCAAGCTTCATAGTAATGCCGTTACTATGACATTTTCTCACCATATTCGCACTCTATTAGAGTTCTAATCGTTTTGATTGAGTGAAGTCTTTATTTCCAATATTTATTGTGATGATATGCGTGCTTCAGGGCTGCCTCAAGGATGATGCAATTACCTCAGGGCCTATTGACATCGGGTTTTCTGTGGATACCCTGCATTTTGACACTGTTTTCACTCAAGTCGGCAGCGCGACACGCTCATTTAAGATATACAATCAGGAGAACTCTGATATCATCCTTAGTTCAGTAGAATTGAGAGAAGGGGATCAATCTTCTTTTAGGATGAATGTAGACGGTATTCCCGGTCAGGCCGTGAGCAATGTCAGGATCCCGGAAGGAGACAGTATTTATATTTTTATTGAGGTAACGATAGATCCTGATCAACCAGTTTCTGAATCTCCCTTTGTAATAGAAGAATATATAGATGTGCATATTGAGGGTTATTCAGAATCGATACTTGTTGACGCGTGGGGCCAAAATGCTAACTATATTCCCAACAGGTTCAACAAGGGGAGGGTCTATCGCCTGGACTGTGACAATGTGGCCTGGTGGGATGACCCTAAGCCTTATGTGATCTATGGATTACTCTATATTGATTCATGTGTCCTTAATATCGTTGGTGGTACTGAAATATATATACATGGTGGTATTACCCGTGTCGAGGATACAAGTGGAAGCTCCAGATTTATCAATGATGGAAATATAGTGGTCGGGCCTGAAGGCCGCATGGTGACGATCGGCACGCCGGATAATCCCGTCATTTTCAGTGGTGATCGCCTGGAGTCTGAATTCAATAACGTAAGAGGACAATGGGGTGGCATCCGGTTGCTTCCGGGATCCACAGGGACAACACTGACTGGAGCGATAATCAGGAACAGTATTTTCGGCGTATATGTTGACTCACTGGCTGAAGTGGTCATCAGTAAGACACAAATTTTCAACACGTCCAATGCCGGATTGATCGCCTTTCACGCTGGGAACGTTGAGGTGACAAATAGCCTGATCCATAGTAACAGCACGAATTCGGTCATTCTCAGTTTTGGTGGAAAACATAACTTTAGATATACCACCCTGGCAAACTTTGGTAACGATCGTGAAGCACTTTTCATGACGAATCATTTTTGCTACGATTTCCCGGAATGTGAGAACTGGCCAGTCAATGACCTTGACGCGACATTTGTTAATTGTATAATGACCGGTTCGAACAGAGATGAAGTATGGTTATCAGCCAGAGAAGAGGCCAGGGCGGATGTGATGATAGACCATTGTATCATACGAGTGGAGGAACTCCTGGATGAGGATCAGTATCCTGATTTTCTTGAAGACTTTACAATGTCGTCATTGAACTGCAATTCCACAGATAGCCTTTTCGCGGATGAAAGCAATTATGATTTTCACCTCGATTCATTATCGAAGGCAGAAGGTCGGGCCAGGCCACTCAATGCTATTTTCAACGATCTTGAAAATACACCCAGGGATCCTCAGAATCCCGACATTGGTTGTTACGAATATCAATAGCGTTCCTCAATTTTTTTGGGAATATCGAACTGGGTCATTCGCAAGAGTACCAACCCTACCACAAAAAACAACCCCAGAACCAATACACTGTATCTCATATTTCCCGTGAGCTGATCTACTATACCAAAACTGAAGGTTCCCGCTATAATGGAGCATTTGTACATGACATCATAAAAGCTGAAATAAGAGGTCATATCCCTGGTGTCGACAGGAACAAGTTTTGAATAGCTGGATCTGGATAGAGACTGTATACCGCCAAGGACCATTCCCACTCCGGCGGATAAAAAGTAAAAGGCGAGCTTGGATTCGACGAAATGAGCCCCCACGCATATCCCGATCCAGATGAGGATCATGGTGGATAGTGACGTTTTGTTAGTGGTTATATCCGAAAGCCATGCAAAGAGGTAGGCGCCTCCTATGGCTACCAGTTGTAATATCAATATGATCAGAATAAGCTCGGAAGTACCGAAATCCAGTTCCTTTTCAGCAAAGGTGGAAGCCAGATAAATCACCGTCTGTACACCTGCGCTGTAAAAGAAGAAAGAAAACAAGAAGCGCTTGGTATTGGGGGTATGTTGTAATTCCCTCCAGACCTTTAGCAGTTCTTCGTACCCTTTGGTG
>JAWVZH010000067.1:0-15265 GCA_033722295.1 Saprospiraceae bacterium | reverse complement strand
AGAACCACTGGCAATCTGCTCACCGGTCACACCATTGACTGAGGTACGGAAGACATACGGGTGCTCTGCATTTGGACCTTGTCCGGATTGGTAATTGACGACATCATCCTCAATCACCCAAACCGCCACGTTGTAATCACCTGATGTGGGCTGAAAGAATTCAACCTTAACATCGATCTCCAGGTCCACTCCATTGTCTTCGATCTCCAGTCCAGCATTGACAACCGGCATCTCGTTAAAATTGCTGTTGACGATATCTCGTATTTCCGTCCTTTTTGTTGATGTATTACTTCTGCTGACTCTCATATTTCGTTCGTCGCAGTAGAAGACCGGCTGACCGCCACCTCCAAACATAGAAACCAGGTCCGCTGCATCGTCCGTGCGGAGATCACCGCTGTAGTGAGCGCCAATTATAACAGCCTTGTCTCTGTTATCAGACATTATATCCTTCATGAATGACCAGCCCCAACCTCCGCAATAAGGGCACCAGGTCGCGGTTTTCTTTGTCAACAGTGTACGCTGCTCTTCCAATACCTCCTGGGCATTGAGATTGAAGGCCAAAAAGACTATAAAAACGAGGGTAAAGATTCTTGTCATGATTCGATTTTAAGGTGTCAAATATAACATATTACATAAATATATAATATATAGCTTTGTGTTCGATCCCGGGATTCTCCAGGTCATACTACATATTCTTGCTGATGGCCTTTTTCATCTCCGCCATGAACTGGTCAGGATTCTTATATCCAACCGTGATCTGTAGATGCTCATAATCACTATTAAGGAAGGCGAACGAGGGATATCCCAGTCTTCCATTCAGAAGATATGCCGCCAGTCTGTTATGGCCTCTGCGACCTCCTGGTACGAACTCATAGGTTTTCCCATTGAACTCAACAGGATCCCTTTGCTCGGCATTAAACTTTACAGCATGAAAGTTTTCTTCTATAAAAGCCTGTACTTCAGGGTTCGTAAAAGTTTTTCGATCCATGACCTTGCACCATCCACACCAATCAGTGTAGACATCGACCAATATGGGCTTGGGATTCTTTTCATTGGCCTTGACCGCCTCTTCTATGCTCATCCAGTTAACCTTGGCAGTAGACTGGTTATTGACCACATTTTTAGGAGCAGATGGTCTGACCGGCACCGTTCCTGAATTGACCGGCTTTTGTACTGCTGATGTTTGGGCATTGTCTGATGAGGCATTCTCCTTGGAATCGTTCTGACATGCCAGCAGAGACATGACCATTACAATTAATAATGAATAAGTAAATTTCATTGTTGATAGATTTTATGGTACAAATTTACATCACAAAGTCGGCGTGATGCACAATTCATTACCGTTATAACAAATGATTAAGATAATTGGTCACTCCAATTCGTCAGTCACCGGACTTCGCAGGCTTTTAAACTCGCTGTCATCGCTCCATCTGGGCCACTTATCGCTCTTCAATAGGTCAAGCCCAATATTTAACATCAGGTTGGCATCCTCCACAAACCCGGTAAGATCCCACTTGTCAGGATCGTACTCATCACTTGGTTGGTGGTAGTGTTGACTGACATATTCGTCCCTCACCTTCAGCGCATAATCCACTCCTTTCTCCCGGTGATCATATCCTCCTTTGGCATATAAAGCAGGCACACCTTTTTTGGCGAAATTGAAATGATCTGATCTGAAGAAAAACCCCTTTTCAGGCTCCTGCTCATTCTGAACATATCGGTCCTGCTTCTTGGCATGAAATTCTGCAAGTTGGTCGAGATCTGAATGACCGTAACCCACAATTGTGAGATCTTTGGATCGTCCGAGGAAATTCCCAGCATCAAGATTGATATTCGCCACTGCCTTGTCCAGGGGTAAAACAGGATTATTGGCATACCACTCACTTCCCAACAAACCTTGTTCCTCGGCCGTCACAAAACAGAAGACAGCAGTTCGTTCCAGCGAATCTGCCGCTGACATCGCCTGAGCTATGGCCAGAAGTGTGGCAGTACCGCTTGCATTGTCAAGGGCACCGTTGTAGATCGAGTCCCCTTCTACCGGATCACCTACGCCAAGATGATCCCAATGCGCTGTATATACCACATTTTCATCAGGGCGATCCTTACCCTCAAGCATACCTATAACATTATGTGACGTATCATAACGCAGCTCATTCTTCAAGGCAACAGAGACCTTTGGCCCCATTTCTACAGGCTTGAATCCGGGTTTACGCGCCGCTTTGATCAGAGAGGACAGGTCGAGACCTGATCTCTCGAAAAGCTCTTTTGCCTTTTCCAGATGGATCCAGCCTTTCACTCCGCAATCATCCATGTTCTGACCTTGATCTATATGGAGTTGAGGACCTGACCAACCCGTTTTCACAACGAACCAGGGATATCCTGCCATATTGGTTTCGTGGATCAGTAAAATGCCATCCAGTCCCTGGCGGTCCGCTTCTTCATATTTATAGGTCCACCGACCATAATAGGTCATGGTATTGCCTTTGAAGAAATCTTCATCTTCCTGTCCCAACCCCGGATCGTTAACGAGCACAACTGCTGTTTTACCGTTGAGGTCTACGTCTGCATAATCGTTCCAGTCATTCTCAGGAGCAACGATGCCATATCCGCAAAAAACAAGTTGTGAATTATCCAATCCAATGCTGTCAACAGGACGTTCTGTTACAGCGACAAAGTCATTTCGAGGCTCCAGAGACATGATCTCTCCATCGTCGAAGCTCACGGTCATGGGCCCCTGAAGCTGACCATCTATCTCCACCAGTGGTACCGCCTGTCTATAGTCTCCATCCAGGGCGGGTTGGACGCCATAGGCCTCAAGTTGATCTATCAGATAAGCGACTGTTTCCCTGCCTCCTTCAGTTCCGGGCATTCTACCGCGATATCTGTCATGCGAAAGTTCAGCGAGGTGTTTTTCAAACTCCGTACTATCTATACTGATACCTGCAGATGAGAAGTCGTTTTCCGAGTTGTCTTTTGAACCACAGGCGATAAACACGAGTGATACTAAAAGTATGTATATATGACACATAGGTTTGGATTAGGGCGCAAATATAAGTTCTGGAAACCAACTTCATTTATAACTGTAAAACAAGGACCTCAAATGGTCAGGAGAATGCTTCCTGGTAGAGCTTAAAATTCTCATCATCAAAACACACCAGGTAGAGTTCTTCGAGGTGATGATAATCAAAGGAAGTCAGGACACGCTTTACGATATCAACCGCTCTGTCTTTGGGGAAGCCATATATCCCTGTACTGATATTTGGAAAAGCAATGGAGGTCAGCTCCAGATCTTCGGCCAATTGAAGGGAAGTCTGATAACAGGATCTCAATTTCTCGCCCTCTCCCTTACAACCATCTTTCCAGACAGGTCCTACGGCATGGATCACATGACGTGCCGGAAGATCAAAGCCAGCTGTCACCATGGCCTGGCCGGCAGGAAGCCTTTCGACATCTTTATCTTTTTTCCAGGCAATACAAGCCTCCTTAAGTTGTGAGCCCGCAGCACGATGAATCGCGCCATCCACACCGCCGCCACCTTCAAGACGACCATTAGCCGCATTGACGATGGCATCGACTTCTAGTGCGGTAATGTCTTCCTGAATGACCTTGATATCGGGCATACCCCTAAGTTAAGGGATATTTGGCGTTCTGGCGTGTTGGGGATAATTGTAATTATGCCGGATCGGGTTCCGTTAATTGAAAAAAACCTATGAGAAATTTTAAGAATTTTGAGATCTGGAAGGATGCTATGGGATTAGTATGTGTAGCATATGATGTAACAGAACAATTACCATCTGGAGAAAGGTATGGCTTAGCATCACATCACAGATCAAAAGATCCGCTGTCTCTATCCCATCTAATATTGCTGAAGGTGCACGTGGCAGCAAAGAAGAGTTATGCCATTTTCTCCAAATAGCACTTGGATCTTCTTTCGAATTGGAAACACAAATAATTCTATCCTACGATTTGGGTATGCTCCCAAAATCAAACACTACGAAATTTTTAGAAGACCTTAATATTCTACAAAAGAGGATCTTGGCATTTAGAAATAGTCTGAAGCCCACCTAGTTGTTGACTAAATATAAAGCCAATACGCCAAGAGGCAAGCACGCTAATGCTCTAACATAAAAAAGTAGTAAGCCAATCGACTTACTACTTTGAACTCAACAATGAACTATCTATAATAAATAGAAATAATTACCTATTCAATATGTGCAGTTTCTTGGCAACTGCACCTGCCGTTGTTTCTACACGCAATATATAAATACCTGATAAACTTTCATCCATCACCAGTCTCTGATGATCAGGATCTATATGATTCCAGGTGTATATCTTCTTTCCATCCAGGCTGTGTAGCGAGGCGGCCAGCATTTTTTCTTGTCCGTTGAGATGTACATTGACCACACCTCGGTTGGGATTCGGCCATACAGTCACGCGATCTGCGTTAAATGGCAAATCCTGCGTGCCTACATTCAGGTAGAGTGTTACTTCCGAATCTGGTAATGCAAAAGTTTGACCGCTTCCTGACATTCCAACGGCATTCTTTAGGTTGATCTTATAAGGCAGATAGCCTGATTCAGACCTAATTCCAGCTAAGTCCTCTTCTACAATAAACTCAAGCGTGCTTACTATGCCGTTTCCATGTGAAACACTCCCATTTGTCCGAGCGATACCGACATCGACGTGACGGTATGCCGGCTGCTTGTACATGTCCAGGTAAGGCGAATTAAAGGTCAGGAATGAGGCCGGTGAATTGGTCACCTTCAATGTGGATGAGTCGTATTTGACGTGTGGCGCAAAATTGATGGTGTAAGCCACCCCTTCCATGTCCTCTATCGGGTTGGCATCCGATCCGAATACCACATCTATCACGGCCAGTTCTCCGGCAAATACTGTATCAAATCTTGGCTCGAGGTAGAAGGCGTACTTTCTGGATGGTCCCACCAGTTCAGGCACCATGCCGTGTTCAAGGTAGTAATTCTCCGAAATGGCCGTTGTGTCATTTTCTTCCAATATACCATTACCGTCCGTATCCGCATGCTTGAGGTCCGTCACGGTTCCATCTATCGTCCGGGCCCACTCAGCCGCATCCTGGGCATCCCAGTCTGTGGTCGCCCCTGTGCGGGACTGGCCACTTTCTCCGATGTGATGCGCCAATGGAAGCAGGTCTTTCATATTGACACGCCCATCGTAGTTGATATCTCCCGCCCACACACAGTTGTCTACACAGTAGCAACCTCCGTAGGTCGTATCAAAAGTCACGACGTTGATATCTATTTCCCGGCATACCGTGGTCCCAGTAACGCAATGTTCCAGCGTAAATCTGTTGGGACCGACATAGTTCCGGCCCGGATCAAAACGAATCATGTGACGTCCGGTCACAGAGTCGCATTCTACTTCTATGGTCGTATCCTGATTGAAGACATCGACATCCCCACTCGTCCTGTTATTGACTAGGGTAAACTCATGTTCATCAAATGGCAGGTCGTATCTCAGTAAGAACTGAGTATTGACAGGCGATTCAAAAACGTATTCCACATCGGGTGCTTCAGGGTGCCCGTCATTGATATAGATCGTCCCTGTAGCCTTCTCCGTTACCCGGCCACCCTTTAGTCCATATTCAAAGTCCTCAATACTCTCAATACCTACTGGTGGGGTATATCTGTATAATTCAACCGAGTCCACATATACCAACGTGCCCAGGACCGGATGTCTCGTGGTTCTTACATCAAAATTGTCGGAAACATCATTGGCCTGTACGTCGATCCAGACATCATGGTCGATCGCCGTAAAGACCACATCATCTATCAGTGTTGACCTGTTATCTATACGCTGTAATATATTGATCCGGAAAAACCGATGACTTCCGTTATCTGTATTATTCAGTTTGAAACTGTCCTTTCCATAGTAGCCTTCATCCGGAGTGTATCTTACCAGATCCGTCGCAAGGAATTCAACATTACCGTTCACCGCAGAATCACCGATCTGGTATTGTGTCGCCGGAAGCGGCTGGACCAATTCCAGATCTTGCTTGGTGACTGCATTGATGGTGTCCGACTGGATATAGTCATTGCTGTCAAGCACGCAAATAGTTACAGCACCATTGTCACAAGCACCGAGCGTATCACAAATGACATAGTTGATGTAGGCCATGCCCTTGTAATCCGTGTCCGGCGTGAACTCGAGGGACTGACCCTTTACAGCGGCAGATCCATTGTTGACCAAAGGGAGTTGATCGATGGTGATAGTATCCAAACTCGTGCTGTCATTGGCAAGTATATCAAAAACTACTGCCGAATCATTGACCTGGACGGTATAATAATCCTGCTCGGCATAGACTGTCGAAGGAACAATTTCGATGACATAACTGAGATAAAACAACTTATGCCTGAACCAATCCTCGCTGTCCTGCGCTTGTATAATGAGCGTATCTTTGCCGACATATCCGCTATCGGGAGTGTAGGTGAAGGTGAAATTAGGCTTGGTGCCGGTTATATTGACCGTACCATGGTCCTTGGCGATGGTTTGGGGTTGGTAACCAACAAAAGACCTTGTAAATTGGGTATTCTTCAGGATGGTGACAGGCTCGAAGGGGACAATGTTGTTCTGCCCGATCAAAGGATCGAACAGCAGCAACAGCAGTAGAGCCATCAGGTGTTTGATATAGACGTTCATTGTGTAGTTTGAGTTGAGTCCTCACAAGATACGTCTTAGGTCATTAGATTACAAAAATCATATGTAATTTTTTTTTATATATATAATTTTTATATCATTTGTATAGCATTGAAAGAACGTAATATATATATTGATTTTTATTCAAATAGATTTACTTTATAATCATTGCTGAAGGAATCTAAATTATACAGGGTATTAAGACAGTTCACGCAAGTGGACCTCAATCGACTCGAAAGGTTTATAAAATCACCGTATTTCAACAGTGATGAAAGATTATTGAACTTGTTTAATGAAGTCAGAAATCAAATAGTGAGAAATGGTGGCTCTGGATCAAGTGATGAAGAAATTTGGATAGAACTATTTCCGTCTGAACCATATCGAGACAAGACGTTGAGAACACTTAAATCACGCTTGTTAGTTCTAGTACAAGAGTTTCTGATTATCGAAGAATTGAGAGACAATCAGGCCGAGGAAGCAGTCAATCTACTTGATGCGTTGAGAAAAAGAGAACTGACTCCTTTGGTGAACACCGGGCTAAAGTCGGCAAAGCGAAAAATAGATCGAGAATTAGATAGATCATCTTCCTATTTCTATAATTTATATCAGTATGAAAGTAGTGCTTATTATCTCAATAAGACAGAGATCAAAAGGCTCAACAGAAAGATTAGAGACGAACTAAATTTAGACGAAATCATACAAAATCTGGATCTATTTTATGCGGGTGAAAAATTGAAATATCACTGCGCCATTCTTGGATGGGAAAAATTGATTAGTCCAAAGGATGCAGCTTACGATATTTCCGATTTACTAAAAAATGTTGACCAAAACCCCAAATTTCATCTTCCTCATATTCAAATTTACAAATGCATTTATGAAACCTTGACAACTCCAGATGAAGAAAAGCCCTTTTTAAAACTAAAAGAACTAATATCCAGTTCAATCGATCTATTCCCACTCAGCGAGGCAAAGGAGATTCTAGATGCAGCTAATAATTATTGTCTTAGAAAAATCAATAAGGGTGAAATACATTATCTAGATGAGCTTCATTCACTTTATCAAATGGGGCTTAATTCGGGGGTTCTCTTGTTCAATGATCAGATATCTCCTTGGACATTTAAGAATATCGTCGGGGTATCTCTGAGACTGAAGCGATTCGATTGGACGAAAACCTTCATTGACACCTATGCAGATCATCTGGAATCAGATCTGAAGGAAAGTGTTAAAGCTTTGTCACTCGCCCAGTTGAACTACTACATGCAGAATTATGAAGAAGTAATAAATCAGTTAAGAAATGTCGAATTCAAAGAGTTCGCGCTCAAAGTTAATGCGGAAGTTACCTTGATAGCAACACTCTATGAATTGGATGAATTTGATGTACTTTCCGATGTCCTTCACAACTTCAGTAAGTTTTTGAACAGAATAAAGAATGTCAATCCTGAGCAAAAAGGACTTTATAAAAATCTTATCAAATATGTTGCTAGGTTGATTAAACCAATGGGAACTCAAGAATTGAGAGACCTTAAAAAATCCATTAAGAACACTCAAGGTCTCGCCTCCAAATCCTGGCTTCTTGAGAAGGTGGATGAATTGTTGGGCGTTAATGCTTAGTTTTTCGGGTAGCAGGTAGCAGGTAGCAGGTAGCAGGTAGCAGGTAGCAGGTAGCAGGTAGCAGGTAGCAGGTAATGAAGTATATTTCAAACTACCACAAACGCATCACTGGTTATCCAGCGCTTCCTTGTAAACTTTCAAGCACCTTTCCCTCGCTTCCTTGTGGTCGACCATGGGCTCTGGATAGTCTTCTGTTTCAATTTCAGGCACCCATTCTTTGACATATTCCCAGTTCTTGTCAAATTTCTCCCGCTGTGTGTAGGGATTGAAGATCCTAAAATAGGGCGCAGCATCGGTACCACAGCCGGCCGCCCACTGCCACCCCCCGTTGTTGCTCGCCAGTTCGTAGTCCAGGAGCCACCGGGCAAACCAGGCCTCTCCCCAGCGCCAGTCGATGAGCAGATGCTTCGTCAGAAACGAAGCTGTGATCATGCGGACTCGGTTGTGCATGTAGCCTGTCTGACGCAACTGACGCATACCGGCATCAACAATAGGATATCCAGTCTTGCCCTCCTTCCAAAGCTCGAAATCTGCTTCGTTATTGCGCCATTCGATGTTGTCGTACTTCTCCCTGAACGAAGTATCCACCACCTTCGGGAAATGATAGAGTATGTTGCTATAAAATTCCCGCCAGATCAGTTCATTCAGGTAGGTGCGATTCAGTTCACTGGACTTTCTGACCTTTTCTCTTATCGAAATGGTGCCAAACCGGAAGTGTACACCCAACCTGGATGTGCCATCCTCAGCGGGAAAATTTCTTTTTTTATCATAAACTTTTATCACCTTCTGCGAAACCTGCCGTGACGGGATCTCAACATCTGATCTCTCAAATCCCATCTCCTCAAGACTTGGGGGATCCTCATCCTTCCATTTCATCGATCTTTGGAGCAAAGTTTCCGATGGATAATGATGAAAAGGATCGTTGCCCTCCTTCTCCTCCTGTTTGACCCTGTCCAGCCAGGTCCTCTTGTACGGTGTAAAAACAACATAAGGGTCGCCATCGTCCTTCATCACCTCCTCATGGTCAAATATCACTTGATCCTTAAACCTGAATAAGCTACCTCCCTCCTCTTCAACTAGTTGCGCTATATTCTTATCCCGTTGTAGTGCATAGGGTTCATAATCACGATTGACATATACCTCCGCTACTTCATATTCGTCAAGAAGCTTTTTCCATGCGCCTTCTGGAGTGTCATAGAAGATCTTTACGTCAGAGCCGTGATCCTGAAAGGTCGACCTTAGACGATCGATCTCGTCATAAATAAAAGTAACCCTTGCGTCATTTTTATCTTCGAGTTCATCAAGAATGTTCTTATCAAAAATAAATATTGGCAGCACAGGATGACCTGATTGGAATGCATGGTACAATGCTGTGTTATCGTGAACCCTGAGGTCCCTTCGAAACCAATGTATGGCAATCTGAGACATACCTAGATAACGACAGACTCAATATTTGGTTGACCCCTCGATCTATCTGCGGAATTTCGGTGCATTTATTTTACAAGATGTTCAGGTGAAAAAATTGGTGTGACCCTCCAAGGGTGGTGTGACCCTCCAAGGGTGGTGTGACCCTCCAAGGGTGGTGTGACCCTCCAAGGGTGTCATTCCCTTGTTTCAAGCCAACAACATTTCCTATTTTTGCACAAACTTTGACCGGATTATGAAATTCATCCAACTATCTCTTATCATCGGTTTCTTCCTCTCTTCCTGTGCCTCCGAACCAAAAAGCGAATTGGACAGGTTATATAACGCTTTTGAAAGCGAGCAAAAACCGGAAACTTATCAACCGCTGATAAAGGAAGCTATTGCCGTCATTAATGATGAAGAATCCAGTGATGATGAAAGGAAAAATGCCATGATGACGGGCCTGAAGGCGAGCAAGAAAATGAACAACACCTCACAAGCAGTGGGTTTTCTGAATACCTATTTGCGGGAATATCCGGATAGCGAGGATCGTGGAGAAAAACTATATGAGCTAGGCGTATTACTGAGTGATGCCGGTATGCAGGAGGCGGGAGTGACTGTTTTACAAGGATTCGTGGACAATTATCCTGATCATCCCAATGTGGAGGATGCCAGAAAACTGATACCTGAGAATGTACCAACGCCGGAAGAGCGACTTCAAGGATTAGGGGCTACCATGTTTGAAAGTGACAAGGGCCAGTTGAACAAGAAGGCAGCACGCAGTTTTGTAGATGTATGCGAAGCCTACGCTCTCACACATCCTGGCGATGATCGCTCGGCCGACTACCTCCATAAGGCGGCAGAAACAGCCAGAGCCATGCGCACGATACCAAAAGCACTGAGCCTCTACGATTGGATCCTCGAGGAGTATCCGGATCACAAAAAAGCGCCTCAGGCTTTATTCCTCAAGGCATTCACATACGACAATAATCTCGGCGATGTCGAGAATGCAAGAAAGCATTACCAGGAATTTCTTGAGAGATACCCGGACGACGACTTTGCGGACGATACACAATTTCTGCTGGAGAATTTGGGAAAAAGTGACGAGGAAATTCTTGAGGCCCTGACCAAGAAAAACCAGGACAAGTAGATCGTCAGATAATCCGTATTAAGATAAGACTGAAAGATCTATTCCTTTAAAACCTCAAGGGTGTCAAATGGATTTAGCCTTGTGCCTTTCACCATGGCCTCAACTGTCAAGAGGTAACTCGATTCAACATTCTTGATCTTCTTTGCTGTCCACGCCACGATATGAGTGAGGGTGTTTCGATTGGCAAATTCATCGATGGGAGCACTGATCTTTTCAAACGAAAGCTCGAAAGGAATTTCAACGGGGACCTCAGGCAACAACTCTATCTTGAGAGGAATATTCTTTTCTGCAAGACGATACTTGTCTATCAGTTTTTTGCGCCGTCGGCCCCTTTTGTATCTCTCTTCCAGTATCAGTTCAAGCGAGTCAATAGTGACTGGCGTCATAGAAACAAGCTCGATGCGGCCTTCGATATGACCATTAGAGATATCAGTATCTTCGTTCAAAAAGACATTGACCTTTGCACCTTCAATTCCCAGTAGATGTTTAAACCGTCGGATCATAAGATTAAAACAAAACCCGAACGTCAAATGGTTTCCTACTCTTCTTCTTCGTAGACGATTTCGTCGATCATAGGAAGTTCTGCGAGATCCTTTTCAGCCTTACTCACTGAGAAGAAACGAAGAAACCCGCCAGATGCCTTGGCAACATGTAAGGCAAAGCTTCTCAGATCTTCGTATACCTTGGCAGCCAACTTTTCCGGCATACTGGCCAGTATGCTGTTGATCATTTCCAGTTGGCTCACGATCATTCGCTCCCTCGCTTCAGGGTCGTCAGAATATTCATCCAGGATAGTTTCGATCCGCTCCCCTATAACTTCCTCCACATCTTGATACAATTCAAAGAGCTCACGATTACCCGCAAATGTGCGGATGTGTGTCAATTTTTTGGACCAGGCTTTCTCATCATCGTCCATCCTTCCATCAGCAGCGCCTATCATCACTGCGATCTTGGGAAAAGCATCCACCAGAAGCACCCATTGCTGATCGTTCAATCCTAACTTCTTCATAGCTTTATTATTGAGCGGCAAAGATAGAAAGACCACACCATTCCAATGTTATTTTACCTCCATTAATAGCTCATAATCCAAGCCAAAATGCCTTTAACCTAATATGACCAGAACATTTGAGGATTCTGACATATAGGAATATTAATTATAAGAACTTTTTCTATCTTTTTACCTTCGGTCCAAATGAGCGGTGTGAAATCCAGGGAGACGTCAAAAAAGAAAAAGCAGACGCCACTGATGCGTCAGTATTATGAGGTAAAGGCTCAGCATCCTGATGCTATACTCCTCTTCCGTGTGGGTGACTTTTATGAGACCTTCGGCGAAGATGCCGTCATCGCCTCCAAGATTCTCGGCATTGTATTGACCAACCGCAATAATGGTGGTAGTAAGATCGAATTGGCCGGGTTTCCACACCACAGCATGGAAGCCTATCTCCCCAAGCTTGTCCGCGCCGGCTATCGCGTGGCCGTTTGTGAGCAACTCGAAAAGCCGTCAAAGGAAAAGAAGGTTGTTAAGAGAGGTATCAGTGAATTAGTCACTCCGGGAGTCGCCTTTTCCGGTGACCTTCTGGATTTCAAGCAAAATAACTTTTTATGCTCTATTCACCGGGTTGGTGCTCAAAAGACAGGCCTGGCGCTGACAGATGTGTCCACAGGTGAATTCCTGGTCAGTGAAGGTCATGAGCAGGAAATATTCCGACTGATACGACAACTACAGCCATCGGAGATCCTGGCATCTCGCGCACATATTGAGCACATAGAGAGAGAACTGGGACCGGACTTTTTCTTCTATCAACTGGAGCCTTGGGTATTTACAGAACAGCATGCCATCGACAAATTAAAAAAGCACTTTGAGGTCGCCGGACTGAAGGGATTTGGCATTGAAGAAATGACAGAGGCCCAGGTTGCTGCAGGAGCGATAATAGAATACCTGGGCCAAACCCACAATGAGGGCCTGGCGCACATCAATAATGTTCAACGTATTCACACATCAGACGCCGTATGGCTCGATGACTTCACAGTGAGAAACCTGGAATTGGTGCGGGGCCAGCACGCGAACAGCACGACTTTGAAGGATATTCTGGACAAGACAGTAACACCAATGGGTGCCCGCCAACTGGAAAAATATATCCTCTTTCCGTTGATCGATGTTACCAAGATCCAGCAACGCCTTGATCTGGTCGAATTCTTTTTCGACCATGACCTTGACAGGGAAAATATGAGATCGAAGCTTCGACAGATCACAGATATCGAAAGATTATCCGCGCGGATACCCCAAAACAGGATCAATCCCAGGGAGGTGGCCCAACTCTCTACTTCTCTGAAATGTATCCAGGATATCATTGAAGATCTTAATGGCATGGACAATGAGCAAGTAAGCGCCATCTGCGAGAGTCTACTGCCCTGTGAAGCGATCACTACCAAAATTGATAATGCCCTTGCTGATGATCCACCTGTAAATGTGAATAAAGGTCATGCTATAAGGGACGGATATGATGATGAGCTAGATGATCTTAGAAAGACAGTAAAGAACAGTAAGGAGTTGCTGGCTGATATCCAGAAGGTCGAAGCCGAAAGGACAGGCATTACCAGTTTGAAGATAGGTTATAACAATGTATTTGGCTACTACCTCGAGGTAACCAATAAATACAAAGACAAAGGTATGGTGCCGGAGACCTGGGTAAGAAAACAAACTCTCACAAACGCTGAGAGATACATTACAGATGAGCTCAAGACGCTGGAAGAAAAGATCCTTGGCGCCCAGGATAAAATATTGGAACTCGAAGTACAACTGTATGAATCCCTTGTATTACATCTTCAGTCCCACATAGCCTCCTTTCAACAAAATGCCAGAAATATTGCCAAACTCGACGCCCATTTGGGACTTGCTGAAGTCGCTGTTCAGAACAATTATGTCAAACCCGAAGTGGATAATGGAAAAGCTATAGATATCGAAGCCGGACGGCATCCGGTGATCGAGGCAACACTGCCTGCAACAGAATCTTACATTGCCAATGACGTATTTCTGGACTCGGAAAATACGCAAATCATGATGATCACCGGACCCAACATGTCCGGCAAGTCCGCCTTGCTCAGGCAGACGGCGCTCATAGTTCTGATGGCTCAACTCGGCAGTTTTGTCCCCGCCTCACGAGCGAGGATCGGACTTATAGATAAGGTATTTACACGTGTTGGTGCGTCGGACAATATATCATCTGGTGAATCCACTTTTATGGTGGAAATGAATGAAACCGCGTCCATCATGAACAACCTCTCAGACCGCAGTCTCATATTGCTCGATGAGATCGGACGCGGAACAAGTACTTTTGATGGCATATCCATTGCCTGGGCACTTGCAGAGTTCCTTCATAATAACAGCGACTTTCGTCCCAAAACACTCTTTGCCACCCACTATCATGAACTGAACGAATTAGCACGGGACAATCCACGAATCAATAATTACCACATCGCCACAAAACAGGCAGGCCATAAGGTTATTTTTCTTAGAAAACTCAAGGAAGGTGGCTCAGAACACAGTTTCGGCATCCATGTGGCCAAAATGGCAGGTATGCCCCAGACCATAGTGAATCGTGCTAATGAAATTATGAACATCATGGAAAGTCAGGCCCTGGGGTCTAAAGAAGGTCGCGATATACCACCACCCCAGTCTCCTGTGCAGATGAGCTTTTTTGATGAATCAAACGCTGATTTTGAAAAATTTAAATCTCTCATATCCGAACTGGATCTCAATACCATGACTCCGATAGAGTGTATGCTCAAACTTTCTGAGATCAAAAAAGAACTGGAAGGGTGACAGAGACTGTAAGTTTCCTATTTAAAATATTCCAGGTCACACTTCAATTAAAATGCACCTCTCAACGTCAAACGCCTAGATCTTAATCCAGTTACCCAGTACTGTTTGACCATTTACGAGCTCAACAACCAGCCAGTAAACGCCACTGGATAAGCCAGAAACATCGATACAGTCTGTAGAGCGACCTGCCAGAACCTTCCTGCCTAACATATCCCTGATGCTCGTTTCTATTACTTCAGTAGAAATTGTTTCATAACAGAGCATCTCTCGGGCTGGAACGGGGTATATCGAGATTCGGGGAGATGAAGCATCTCTCGTAAATGTAGCTAGCTCTACTTCGTATGGACCAAAAGACTCCTCGCATCCATTTTCATCCGATATTGTGCATTCATAAGTGCCAGCTTCGAGGCCGGTCAATGGATTACCACTTTCTCCGTTGGACCACTGAAAAGAGTGACTTCCGGTACCGCCTTCGGATTCAAGGGTGATGGATCCACTTCCAGTTCCATCATCCTTCTCTATGTCCGCTTGAGTGACACTAATTTCCATAGGTTCTTCTACATCAAATGACTCCTGGATTCTCTCTCCCCGGTCATCAGAAATGT
>JAWVZH010000066.1:0-15549 GCA_033722295.1 Saprospiraceae bacterium | reverse complement strand
TGAGCCAAAGGTTTACAGAAGGACTTCGCCTACAGAAAGTAGCCAACCTCTTGGCGAAATATTAAGCGAAAATACATGGTGAAAATCGAAAGGTCAGAACGGCCGGAAATAAAAAATCCCAAAGCCGTTGGAGATATAATTAAGTAGGTCTAAGTCTATTATCAGTTCGTCTCAGGTAAACTAATGAGATTGGTTTATTATATCCTAACTGCTTTGGGACAGGCAAATTACGTAAATAATTTTGACTTGGAGAAACTTTAACAGAAAACCTAATATGTTTTTTGACTACTTGTTCTGAAGTCGAACGGAGTGAGTACTTCAGGGATGGCTACTGGCTTGACCCATAACTATAAAGTCTTTAGGGCGCAAAAGCAGGAACAGCTCAAAAATCCAACAGTCCATTACTCGAACATTCCAAGTGGGTCATGATCTTACTTGAGTTATTGGATTGCTGGGTTGTTCTTCATTGGATTGTGTAAGAGCTTCTGGCTACTTGTCCTGAAGTCGAACGGAGTGAGTACTTCAGGGATGGCTACTGGTTACTGGCTATCCTTTCCCATCTCCTGGCTTATAATCATCCGGGATGCGATAGGTAGGCAGCAGGATTTTTGTGGATGTCTCCTTCGTCGGCATGGCCGCCTTGTCAAATTGGTGGAGGTCATGTTTTTTGATCAGCTCTATCACCTTTGCTGAATACCTTTGGTCAGTGGCGTAACCACATCGCTGCAAACCGATCGCCCAGTTGACATAATCTTCCTTGCCGTAGCTGAAAAGGTCTTTGTATCTCTCGCGGTGAACAAGAAAGTTGGTGTGATCGATATAGGACTGTTTGACGTGGTCGTAAGCGCGGAAACACGACTCCATGAGCTGGCCTTTATGGTCAAAGTCATCATCCTTTTTATAAAAGGAAGGCCCACTCCACGTGGACTTACATTTGATACCAAAATGGTTGTTGGCATGCTGAGCCAGTAAGCTCTGACCTGCCTGAGATTCCAGCAGACCCTGTGCGAGCTTTATGCTGGCAGGAATCCCGCTGCGATGCATTTCTGCAATTGCGATATCTTTATACAGATCAATATAATTGAGCTCTATCGCAAGTCTGTTGGACTCGGAAGGCGAAAAAACCGTCAATAGTAATATTTGGAATACCAGTAGTACTTGCATAACCCGACCTTATTGTGTTTTATCAATACTATAACAAATAGTATGCCAAGCGAGGAATTGAAATATTAATTATTTGATAGATGTAGCTGATAATCAAATTAATATAAATACTAATATATTATAATATGAAAATTCCGGATGAAGCTCTTGACATCCTCGGGCAGGATGAGACCCTAGCTGAAATACTGGAGCAATCTTATAAGCGGCCAAAATATGAGTCCAAGGGGTTGTTCAGGGACCTAGTGAGCGCGATCATAGCTCAGCAGGTGTCCACTTCTGCCGCAAGGACGATACATGGACGACTGGCGGACAGATTTGAAGACCAGATCATCACACCGGATGGTATCCTGGAACTCAGCGAGGAAGAGTTGAGAGCCTGCGGCCTGTCTCGTCAAAAGATGTCTTATGTAAAGAATATCGCTGAACACTTTCTTTCTTCAGGACATGACGACGACGTATATGAAAAAATGGAAAACCACGAGATCATCCGGGATCTCACACAGATAAAAGGTGTCGGAGAATGGACGGTTCAAATGGTCCTGATGATGACCTTTGAAAGAGAAGATGTATTTCCCAGCGGGGATCTGGGAATACAAACCGTCATGAAAGATCTTTATAATCTGGAGGGCAAGGGTAAGGTACTCAAACACGCCATGGAGGAGATCGCTGAGCACTGGAGGCCATACAGGACGTATGCTTGTCTCTATATGTGGAACACCCTGCATTGATGCTTGTTGTAGGAGTATTATCTTTGATTCCCCAATGTTGGTCAACCGTGTCATAGGCAAATATATAGGACAGGAACCGGGACCTCTGCTCATCTGCTTTGGTGGCATCCACGGTAACGAACCTTCCGGTGTGAAGGCTCTCGATCTTATTTTCAAAATGCTGGAGGTGGAACCCATCACCAACCCAGATTTTAAATTTAAAGGCACGGTCATAGGTCTGGCCGGCAATATGAAAGCGCTCAAATATGGTAAGCGTTACATCGATCGCGATCTCAACAGGCTCTGGACCAGGGAACAGCGCGAACGGGTGATGAGCACTCCCAGGGAGGAGATCGAAGTGTCTGAAGAGAGGGAGATGAAAGAGATCCTGGAGATCATCAAGAAAGAGGTGGACGAGATCGATCCGCCGGAAATATTCTTTCTTGATCTGCATTCCACAACAGCCACAGGCGGCATCTTTACGCTTGTCGGTGATAATCCACGAGCGAGGCACATCGGCAAGGAATTACATGCACCGGTAGTATTGGGCCTCGATAAGGGATTGATCGGCACGACGCAGTATTTTTTCGAAGACCCGGGTTGGCCCATACCCACTATGGGCATCATCTTTGAATCCGGTCAGCACAGAGATCCTCTTTCGACGAATCGTGCCATTGCCGCGGTGACGAATTGCATGCGTATCATTGGATGTGTGGATGCTGAAGCGGTAGAGAATCGACATGATGAACTTTTAACTACGTTCAGCAGAAACCTGCCCAAGGTCACCAAACTCGCATACTGTCATCGTATCACCGAAGAAGATGATTTCCACATGCTACCGGGTTTCCGCAATTTTCAAAAGATCAAAAAAGGCCAACTCCTCGCCCACGATATCAATGGACCTATCTATGCTCCTAAGTCGGGTTATATGCTCATGCCCCTCTATCAAAGCCAGGGAGAAGATGGTTTTTTCATTATCAAGGGGACCAGGGAGATATTGTAGGATCGTGTATCGTGTATCGTGTACCGGGTATGAAGTATGGAGTATCTGGTGACAAGTGACTTGTGACATGTTACAAGTACAATACCTTTTGAAAATGATATGGAGATATACCTGAGCGAAAGGTTTTAAACCTCTTCGATCAATATCGGCGAGGAAGCTAATACCAAAGTTTCACTGAAAGATTACACCTTCATTAAGCGTCTAACATCCTGGCAAAATCGAAGGACAATCTTATTCAGGCATATAAGCCAGAAGCCAGAGGCCAGAAGCCAGAAGCTACCAGCAAGCCCTGAACTACTCACTGCGATCTCCGAAGTGCAGAATGCTAAGGAGGAGACCTTCGTTCGATTACAGGACAAGAAACAGATCAGATCTTTCCACTCACTTCTTCGAGAATATTCTTCTGCCTCTTCTTCGCCTCTTCCAACAGGCTGTTACCCTCGTCGATCATCTTATTTGCCAGTTCTTTATCATCCAATCCACCCGCATTGATCTTGACATTGAGTAGGGCACCTTCCATGGCTGCGGTCGTGCAAAGGCTGCCTACGGCGCCATCGCTTACAGAACTTTGTAAGCCTTCCTTTACCACGAACTCAAATATATCATAGGCTTTGCTGCATGTTTTTACCACCTCCAAAGGCACTTCCATGGCATAGCGAGTCGCATTTTGGATGGCCTCCTTGCGTTCTGCTTTTTCTTCATCAGTGCCCTTGGGCATACGGAAGGCTTCAAGGATTTTGTTGAACGAAGCGGTATCCTCATCTACCAGATCAAGTAATTTGGACTGAAGCGCCTGCCCTTTTTCGGCCCACTGCGAATATTCCTCCCAACGATGGTCCCAGCCGCGCTTATGAGAACTCAGGTTGGCGACCATGGTTCCAAGGCTGACCCCAAGAGCACCTACATAAGCCGAAACAGAGCCCCCACCCGGTGCGGGAGACTCGCTGGCAGTCATATGCGCAAAATCATTGAGCTTCATATTGACGAGAGGTGCGTCGCCCTCATCTTCTAGCATATATTCTATGATCTTCTTGTCGGGATCAAATGGTGTCAGTTCATCAAGCCCCATGGACTTGACAGCGATCTTTATGGTCTCCTCCTCGCTGATCCCAAGTGAGCGCTGTTGTTGTCTCAAAAAGTACTGACCCGCATCGATCATGACTTTTTTGGGAACAAGACCCACCAACTCGGAACCTGTCACGCGTAGACCTCTCTCGTAGGCAGATTTACGGCAAGCTTCAAAGGCTTCATGAAGAGCCGTCTGTTTGATATCCGTAAGATTCATAGAGATCTGGGCAATACCGTACTCTTCGATGTACCAGCCGATGCCCTTGACAGACTTGCACATTCCCGGTATCCTTACCGGGTCACCGTTGTCGTCCCTTACGATCTCTCCGGTCAGCGGATGGCCTTCACGTTTGACACGTCCTTTTTCCCGCACATCAAAAGCGACTGAATTCGCTCGTCGGACAGAGGTCGTATTGAGATTGACATTATAGGCGATCAGGAAATCCCTGGCACCGACAGCAACGACGCCAAACTTTGGATTGAACTCAGCAGGCCCGAAATCCGGCTTCCATTTAGGATCTTTCATTTTATCGGGGAGACCTTCATATTCACCGGCACGTACCGTAGCCAAATTCTGACGCTCTTTACTGGAAGCGGCATTTTCGTAGTAATATCCTGATAAACCGATCTCTTCAGCGAGCCGCTCTCCTAATTTGTGTGCGTACTTGACACAGTCCTCCATCGTCATTCCCGAGATCGGTATGAAGGGACAAACATCCGTGGCACCAAACCGCGGATGTTCGCCCTGGTGTTTGGACATGTCGATAAGCTCGTAGGCCTTTTTTATGGCCCTGAAAGCGGCTTCTACCACTGGCTCCGGCGGTCCGACGAATGTAACTACTGTCCTGTTCGTCGCCTTTCCGGGATCCACGTCTAGAAGGCGAACCTTATCGACCTGCTCGACTTCAGCTGTGATTTTATTGATTATATTCATATCGCGGCCTTCGGAGAAATTAGGCACGCATTCCATGATCTGTTTTTCTGAGTTCATATGCTTGTGTTATGAAAAGACGAAAATATAAGTATAACATCATAAGGATAAACAGATGGCTATGGATTTCATAAATTATCACTTTATACGTTAAAGAATCAAAGACATCATTTCATGAGTAAATATTGAATATGCGGTATGTGTGGATAATGGTTGGTTTTACTTTTCTTTTGACAGGCAGTACGGTGCTGAGTCAATCCGTTCTCGTCAGTGAGGACATCATGCTGCGCAGCGATATGCGCTATGAGGTAATGCCCATGGACACGGGACGTACTCTGTTGTTCAGGGACCGCGTATTCGAACAGGATGTTCTGGGATTCGATGAAACTTTGAGAAATATCTGGACTCAGGAAATGACCTTTGAGAAGAGGAGGATAGGGATGATCGGCCTGGTCCATGGACAAAACGACTTCACTATCCTATATCAATTCAGGGATCGCATGTCGGTCTATATAGTTGGTAGGAAGTATGATGCTCAGGCGAGGATCATACAGTCAGATACGCTATCCGTAATCAATTCCCTGCTGAATACACCGGACTTCTACCTTGCAGAATCACAGGACAGATCTAAAGCCATCATCTTCAGTACGGAAAACAGCGATGCGGTCAGGGCGATAGGTGTGGATATAGACAGCCTTTCTGTGATGTGGGAACATCATCAGCTCATCAGAGAAGTGAATGTCCGTAAAGATTTTCGAAGTACACTTGTGACCAACGACGGCAGAGGCTATATCATCCTCGAGGCGGATAATACGTGGGGCCAACGTAAGTCCCACAGGCTGGAGATCCTTCCGCTGGACTCCTCGGCCAGGCAAATGTATGTGCCTCTCCCAGGAGTCGTTTGCTATGATGTCAGATTCAACTTCAACAATCGTCAAAACTCTATTTTTGGAGCCTGTAGTTTTTCCGAAAAATCGGATAACAAGACCGTAGGGATCATGACACTCACGCTGAATCTTGAAGCCACGCAGGATTATACACTTTCGACTGTAAGATTCAGCGAGGAACTTCTCCAGGACATTTATGGCAAGAAAGTGAAGAAGAAAAAAGGACTGAGAGACCTTGCGATCCGCCACATTCAGGCCCGGCAGGATGGTGGCCTGGTAGTATTTGGTGAGTTGAGCAAGGAATACAGCCGCCGACCCTCATTTGCCACTTCGGCCTCGACCTATTCCAGACGATGGGTGGACTATTATTTTGAGGATATCGTGGTCTTTTCGATCCATCCGGACGGCAAATTACATTGGTCAGAGGTATTGCACAAGAGACAGTACAGCCAGGATGATGATGCCATGTACAGCTCATTCTTTGTCTTTGAATTGCCGTCGCAGTTGCGCATTCTTTTCAACGATGAAATAAGAAGTGAGAACACGGTCAGCGAATATATCGTCACAGGGAAGGGACTTCAGGAACGCAAAAACCTGATGAGTACGGACTACCAGAATTTGAAATTGAGGTTTCGAGAAGCCATACAGACCAACAATAACACGTTGATAGTGCCCAGCCTGAAGGGCAACCGGCTGTCATTGGTGAAAATCTCTTATGATGAGACCTAGCGAATGCCGATACTGGACTTTGCTCGTTTTGTTTCTTTTCGTGATCACATCCGATCTACGGTCAGAGACTTACTTTGTGGGTCCCGGCGAAACTTTTACTTCTCTGGCCAGTGTTGCAGATATCCTGGTGCCCGGCGATTCGGTGATCATCAGAAACGGGAATTACCAACAGCGGGAGAACCTCATTGAGGTAAAGGGCTCCATATTCAAAAATATCGTCATCATGGCAGAGACTCCAGGCCAGGTGATCTATGAAGGGGGATCTGAAGCCTGGCATTTGAGTGATTGCGCATATTTGAAGATCACTGGATTTGTTTTTACTGGACAGACGGCAAACGGTGTCAATATCGACGATGCAGGGAGCTTTGATACGCCGACACACGACATAATCATAGAGAACTGCACTTTCAGGGATATGAATGCCAATGGCAACAATGACCTGTTGAAGTTATCAGGATTAGACGAATTTCGCATATCTTTTTGTCGTTTCATCAATGGTTCCGCGGGAGGAAGTGGTATCGATATGGTAGGCTGTCACAACGGTATCATTCAGGGTAATCTTTTTGAAAATATGGGGAGTAATGGGATACAGGCCAAAGGTGGAACGCAATTTATCACGATAGAACAAAATACATTTATCGACGCCGGCAGGAGATCTGTCAATCTGGGTGGCAGTACAGGACTGGCCTATTTTCGGCCTCAGGATGCACCCTTCGAGGCGGCCGACCTCTGGGTCAGGGCGAATGTTTTCAAAGGTAGTAATGCCGCGGTCGCATATGTGGGCAGTACGCGGGTATTAGTGGAGAATAACACGATCATAGAGCCCGAGGTGTGGATATACAGGATCCTTCAGGAAACTGTGGATACCATCAGGTTTGTCTCCTGTGGCGATAACATCTTCCGGAATAATCTCGTCTATGTGGACAACGGGTTGAGGAGGGATTTCAACATTGGACCGAATACCCGCCCTGAATCTTTTTTATTTGAAAACAACCTGTGGTACAACCATGAAAATCCTGCCTGGAATGGTCCGAACAATCCAGGGATCGAAACAGGAAAAATAACCGGAATGGATCCCCAGTTCATGGATGAGGTAAACGATAATTACAGACTCATGCGCAACAGTCCGGTGATCAGGAGCGGCAAGGTCCTGGATCACACCTATTTCGACAGGGACGGAAAGCGATATTCGAAGACACCGACCATCGGTGCGTTTGAAGCCGGTCTTTCAGCCGATCCGCCGTTTGCTCCCATCGGAGCTGAATGGTACTATGATGAGCATTGGAGCAGCCGGCCATACCTGGGATATTACAGGTTGCAGGTTGTAGGCGACACCATCATCGATAATCGAATGGCACAAATCATCCATTATTACGAGGGAGATGAAACTGGCGAAACACACATTGCTCAAGCCACAGCTTATGTGACGTCAGAAGGCAATACAGTTCAAGTGTATTGGGGAGATGACTTTCTACCGCTTTACAGATTTCAAGTTTTTAGCGATCCTCAACTGGCGGTATCGCCTGTGACGAATTATTACTATGAGCACTCTGATGATTGGCAGAGCAGAGGGATCGTGGGTGTTATCTATGAAAATCGCAGCGCTGGATCGATTCCAGGTGGATTACAGGCTTATACGCCCTACATACACTCAACAGAAGATTCTCTTTGTGCTTCTTTTGGGGACACCATTATCAGTAGGATCGGTGCCATAGATCAAGGATGGTTCCCTCGACCGTGTGAAACATTCAGGGGTGGAGTCTACGGTCGTTTGAGATGTTATTCTGATCATAGAATTACCTACAATCCGCGAAATATTTCATGTGACTCCGTACGCATTTCAACGAATGTCGAGAATTTTCTTTCGGATAGATCAACTATGAATTATGACTTCGAAACCCAGGTCCTGAATGTGTATATGGGATCTTACGGACGACTGTCTATTTCAGATCTAAATGGGCGTGTCCTACGCTCTTTATCCATGTCAGAAGGAGATCACCGGATACAAGTCAATGGATTGTATCCGGGCATATATCTGGCCCGATTGTCGATCGGAGAAAGTCAGGATATCGTTCAAAAATTTGTGATTCAGTGATTTCACGTCAATGGATCAGAGTTGCCATGTGATCTTTTAAGCCGGGGTATTAACTTCAATGCTTGTTTTATTTGTTAGATTTAATAGAGTTAATTACTCTTTCTATGCAATCCAATCCGTTAAGGTTCGCGATCCTCACTTTCAATCTATTTTTCATAATATCGTTTTCGTTTTCGCAAAACTGGCATACAGGTTCAGGAGGCAACCAGCAGCGCAACGGTCAAACCATGACTTGTGGCCCTGCGGATGAGATGCTTCTGTGGGAGGGTGGCTTCAATGCCGTGATCGCCCAGCAGGCGGTCATAGAAGGCAATATCCTGGTAACAAGCCGCATTTTCAACTTAAGTCAGACGTTGCAGGGAACGTTTATCGTTGCTCAGGATCTTAATTCTGGCCAATATCTCTGGACAAAAGTGTTGCCGGTGGATTTTCCGAATACAGATTGGAGGAGCCGTGTTACGGCAATCCGTGATGGTCAGGTTTATGCTACTCGCAGTGGCAATACGAATAAATCTTACCTCTACGCTTTGGATGCAGAGACTGGTGACAGCTTGTGGAGGTCAGAAGCTTTGATCGATGAAGGAAGTACCGAAAGTGCCAATTTTGCGGATAATGGAGATCTCATTATAGGTAACAACCGGAGTATCGTTCGTATCGACCATACCAATGGTCAGACCCTATGGGAAGTTTCCCGCTCCACACCTACGAGCAATGGCCAGGAAGTAGCGATATATGGCGACCGTGGATATTATTGGGAGCCTACACCGCGAGGCCCCGAGATAAGCGTGGTAAATATAGAGTCTGGCACCTATCTCTATTCGAGTGGTGCTCTGAGTCCGGGTCTGATCCAACAACTGACTCCCTTTGTTGGTCCGGATGGGCTGATATATGCTCCGAGATCGATGAATAATCCCGATACAGATTCATTATATGTACTTGAGGATACCGGATCCGAGCTTTTCATCAGATGGACGGCTCCTATTGGTTTTGTTCCCTTTTCCACTTCCGGCATCAGCCCGGTGGATGGATCTATTTATACATATTCCAGGTCAGGAAAGGTTATTCGGCTCCTGCCGGATTATGGAGACCCCGTAGATTCTTCCATGACAATATTGACAGGAACATCTTCCAGTCCCAGGATGGCCATAGATGCCGCGGGAATAGTTTATGTGACCAATGGAGAGTTCGACGCTGGGAAATTTTATGTTTTCAACCCGGATCTGACATTACGCTGGTCAACACCGGTCAGAAATGTCAACGTGGGAGGACCCGCCGTAGGTGCAGATGGCACGTTGGTAGTCTGCGGTATTGGCATGGATGTCCGTGCTTATCGTGGTGCAAAGACCAGTGCTATTGATGAGAGGGTCGTTGAGGAAATTCAAATTTATCCCAACCCGGTGAGTGAAAGATGCCAATTAAAACTGAATAAAGATATTCCGTCGGATTTGGAAATCTGGATCCATGATCAAAACCAAAAGTTGGTATTCAATCAATCAGTTGAGCAGGATCAAATGATTGAAATAAATGTATCACATCTTGGTGCGGGACCTTATGTTATCAACGTGATAAATGAAAATCAAATTTTAGCTTCCGGGATATTGTTAAAGATTTAATTTGGAATTTTAAAAAATAACAAAATGCGACAATTTGCCTTCCTGTCTGTTCTTTTCTTGATTTTTTCGTGTAACCCTACAGTTGAGGTTGAGGAAGTAAGTAATTGTGAATATCTGGACTTCTCCACGCGAGATGATCAGTTTACCGGCGGTATCAAGATGATCCCGATCCAAACAGAAAAAGGAGTCTTTAATGTATGGACGAAGCGTGTGGGTAACAATCCGGATATGAAGGTGCTTTTACTGCACGGAGGTCCAGGTGCTACTCATGAACTTTACCAGTGCTTTGATGGCTATCTACCTCAGGAGGGAATCGAGTATATTTATTACGATCAATTAGGTTCCTATTACAGTGATCAGCCATCGGACACCAGTTTATGGACTACAGAGCGATTTGTAGAAGAGGTAGAGCAGGTGAGGCAGGCTCTGGAGCTTGACAGTTCCAATTTCTACTTGTTGGGACAGTCGTGGGGTGGAATTTTGGCCATCGAATATGCACTTAAGTATCAGGACCACCTCAAGGGACTGATCATTTCAAATATGGTTTCCAGCATACCGGAGTACAATGCATATGCTCAGGAGGTATTAGGCCCGCAGATGGACAAGGAGGTTTTGGAGGAAGTCAAGGCCATCGAGGCTGCGGGTGATTTCTCAAATCCACGATATACAGAGTTACTCATGAAGCATTACTATACCAAACATATTCTGCGCATGCCGATAGAGGAGTGGCCTGAGGCGATAGACCGGACCTTCAAGCACCTCAATTCCGAAGTGTATGTCTACATGCAGGGCTATAGCGAGTTCGGCATTACTGGAGATGCTACCCTGAAGGATTGGGATCGGACTGAAGACCTGGCCAAAATAGAGGTGCCAACTCTTGTCATCGGTGCCCAATATGATACTATGGATCCTGAACATATGGAAATGATGTCCAGGAAGGTTCAGAACGGAAGATATCTGTATTGCGAGGACGGAAGTCACCTGGCTCAGTACGACGATCAAAAGACCTATTTTGCCGGGTTGATAGATTTCATTAATGATGTTGACAACGAATAGGCTTAAGGTGCAGGACAGGAAAGGTTTGGGCTGGGAGAGATATTCCTTGCCGACTGCGTAATGTGACCCCCGGGGTTGATTTTTTAAGATTTAGGATCCCGCATTCGGCGTATGAGATAAATAACTGTAAATCAATTACTTATAGGCATGAATAGATTGATATTAAGTTGTGGCAGGCGGGTTAAAGTGTTAAGAAAATGTTAAAACGACCCCCGGGGTTGATTTGGGTAGGAGCTTCTAGACCGACCAGAACGATCTAGACAATGGTATATATCACATACTGACCTAGTCGGTTCTTTACTTACAGTCTTAGCTGGATCCTTTTAAAGAATTTTATCCTTTGTCCTGTCCTCCTTTGTTTAATTTACGCAGCTTCGTCAACATGTCCGTAGTTTTATCCACTACCTGTATTAGGTATGATGTCAATCAACCTGTAGGCCTCACCCTTGGCAATGATCAGGGCATTGAATTGCGTAGCATGGTCTCTTAAAGAAAAATCATTCCATATTTGCTCGTTAGCAACTGTTCCTTCCCGGATTAAGTTATTCCTGAAGGTGAATGGATATATGCGTGCATACTGGGACATGGCAGTGCGATAGGTTTCGAATGTCTGGTTTTGAGTAAAAAGAGCAAAGTCCTGAAGATTCTTAAGCGCGCTCAGCTCTTTGACCATCTCATCGCTGAACAAACCAATAGCGCCCGTAGACAAAAGGACTTCGTAGGTGTCGGTTTCATAATCGAACATACCCAAGATCAAAAAGTCTATAATCGTACCTGGAGATATGAGCAATGGTGACCAGGGGAGAGACCGATGTTGAGGTCCGCCTTTCCAGTTCGAGAAGGGCAACTGATTCTTCACTGATGTTAGCAAGGTTCTGTTCAAGATTGACACTCTCTTTGGCCAGATTTTCGATCAGGTTGGTCCTATATGTTTTAAATAGGATTTCATTTTTCCGGTGATCATTCCAGCCATTGATCTGAAAACGATCAGGATGCCGATGACCACGAGTACGATCTCGCCAAGAGCATAAAAGAAATATCGACCAAGTCTGCCTTCAGATAAAAGGGTCCGTCTGATGTTTCTAAAGAGTTTGATCATGGATTCAAGACTTGTAATACTTCATTAACACGACTCAGATCTGTAATGTCTACACATGTTTGACAGATCCAGGGAAAAAAGCCTATTCTTATTGATCTTTTTGATTCAGTTTTTCTATCAGTGCCTGGAAGCGCGGTTCATTTCGAAGCGAATCATAATCTTTATCCTGCTCAAGCCAATATTTATTCCCATAGCCTTTCTCCGTTGCCCTTTCCAACAAACTCAAGGCCCTTTCTTTATCACCATTCAGGGCAAACAAGCAGGCCCCGTTAAAAAGGGCACTTCCATCCTCCGGATAAAGCTCCAACGCCTTATTTATCCATTTTATCGACTCATCCTTTTCTCCATTCTGCATTAAGGCAGCGGCGCCAAGAGAAAGTGCTCTTCTGTCCGTTGGATTGATTTCCAATTGTTTTCTAACCCTTTCTATCCCCTTATCCAAAGTCTCCTTCGCCTTCTTATCTCCCAGCATAGACAAAGATTGGGCAAGAAGTATGAGACTCTGAAAATCCTCAAGTCTTATTTCTGAAGCTTTGCGGTATAATTCAGCTGACTTCGCAATATTCCCTCTGGCAAAGCTGTATCTGCCAAAACGGTAATGTGCATCATATGAATTGGGGTTAAGCCTTATCGCTTTTTTAAATTCAGCCTCGGCTTCATCATACCTTTTGCGAAGTGAGAGTACAAATCCATAAGAAGAATGAGACTCTGCCGTATCTGGCGATAAGGTAAGTGCTTTTCTGCTATGTCTTTCAGCCAGAGCCAAATCGGAGTCATCTCCACCATGCCATTCATAAATCTGCGAAAGCACATCAGCAAGCCCCGCATGTGCAGGAGCATAATCAGGATCAATTTCTATAGCTTTTTCAAACATTGATCTTGCTTCCCATACATTCAGTACATGAAACATTTCCATTCCCTTAAGAAAAGCCTGGTATGCTTCAATAACTGTTTTTTGAGGGCGGATGACGTCCTTCTCAAGTTTGGTTAAGAAGCCTTTGAGCTCTGTGGCCACATTCGTCGCAATATCTTCCTGAATCTCAAAAATATCCTCAAGCTCGCGGTAATATCGATTGGACCACAAATGAGAACCGTCTTCGACACTCACCAATTTGGTGCTAATTCTCAATCGATTACCCGATTTACGTACACTGCCCTCTAAAAGCGTATCTACGTCCAACTTCTTTCCAATATCCCGAACGTCCATATTTTTTCCCTTAAACGAAAAGGCCGAAGTTCGAGCAATAACCCTCAACTCGTTTAACTGAGCTAAAGTGTCAATTATCTCCTCAGATATTCCGTCGCAAAAATAATCCTGGTCAGGCTCATTACTCATGTTGGTAAAAGGAAGAACCGCAATGCTCTTCTCTGATGCTTTATGTGCAGACGGCTTCATTGACATTCTTACTGAAGGTGGTTTCTGTGTGGTTATCACTTCGTATAAAGGCATTGGGGTGACCACATTCTTTAATTTTTCCGTTCTTAGGAACTTAGTTTCTATGCCTTTCTTGTTTGAAATATTATTGTGAATAGACTCAGAGATATAGATACTGCCTGGGGTAGCAAAAGCCTGGATCCTCGAAGCGATATTTACACCATCCCCAAATACATCTTCATTCTCAAATACCACTTCTCCCAGGTGTATGCCAATCGTTAATTTAAGTTCCGGTATATTCCGACTCTCATTCTGGATTTTAATGGCCGCATTAACAGCGTCAGAAACAGTGCTGAAGCTCGCCATGACACCGTCACCTATTTCTTTTATCCAGCGCCCGTTAAACTGTTCAATAATTGGCCTTTGTATTTCCCTGTTCTTATTGAGTATTTGAAAAGCCTTATCCTCATCATTTCCCATTAGCGCAGTATATCCCACGATATCTGTAAACATAATAGCTGCAAGCTGACGAGATTGTGACATTTGACTTAGTTAGTAGTTCTAAATATAGGCATTAATTCATAGCTGTCACCGCATTGCCAACGGAGGGATTGATCTGAAAAATCGACCCCCGGGGTTGATTTTTAAAAGCACAGTGGTCATTTTATCTCTTTGCGAGTAAAGCCTTGGTATCAGGCCCTTACGAGCAATATGAAGTTGTTGTTGAGTCTATACGAGCAAGTTGAAGTGTTAAGAAAGTATTAAAGCGACCCCCGGGGTTGATTTAACAGGCCATGTCTGATCTTTCGGAAGAATTTGATCATCGTCATTCATTGGTCAAACTGAAATAAATCTTTTCAGGAGCATCAGTTCTGTCACTCAAAAGCCCTATGACACGTCAATTCTTAATACATCTCACCGAAAACCCAAACCCACGTGTCAATTTTTTCCCTCCTTTAAAGACTTCCTTTCGATCAGTCCACAAGCCCCACGCGATCCGGTCCTCTCCTGACCAGAATGTGGCTTCTTTACCAATATATCGGAACAAGTTTTCCTGTTGTGCATCGTAATTTGGATTGCCCACCCGGTATCCGCCCGGTAAGGCTGAAAAGCCACTACTGTTCGTAGCATCTTCATTAGGTGCATCCCACCGGGGATGGGGTTCAGGCTCTGTTCTTAAGGAGGTGAGACTGGGAGCGATAGCTCCACGCCAACCAAATTCATCGTAAGTTTCCGGTGGCATGCCAAGATGAACCATCAATTTTTTCCAGTCATCCTCATTAGGTATGCGCCAGCCTTCAGGACATATGCCGCGTGGATCGGAGACAGCGTGCCAATTATAGAGTTTGCCATAGTACTCACCATTTATTGATCTGTTATCATAATGACTCCAGGCCGGCATACTATCATAACGGGCTTTTTGCCATTGTTCGGGGGTCCGTGCCTCCTTGATTAGATCCCCATTTTTAAACCTTTCTGTTTTCAGGTTCTCTTTCAACCTAACTTGATCGCCGATCCGAACCGTTCCATATACTTGACCTGACGGACCGATAACCTTTTTGGGTCTCTTTGAATCCTGTGCGTTTGATGTATTTAAAATTGCGAATAGCAGAAGTAGTATACTTACTACTTGCAGATAGCCGCGTCGACAGATGTACTTTTTATTAAAGGCCATGATTTGTCCTCGAATGTTCATTCATTTTTATTTTTCGATCTATCGGAATGTCCATTTGATAGTCATCGGGACCCGATCAATTGAGACTGATAAGGTCTTATAATACTAAGTAATACTTGATCTTCCTGGGATTTGTCGGCATAAGTC
>JAWVZH010000065.1:0-15556 GCA_033722295.1 Saprospiraceae bacterium | reverse complement strand
TATCCGAACTCAAACGGGCGCCAACAACCAGTTGGAGGAGTTGACCCAAATATATGTAGATCAGGATATCGAAGCGATGGTTTCAACCATTGGAGACGATGATCAACTTGGTAAATATGAAAAATTGCTGGTTAACAAGCGCAATATCAACTGGATACCCGTTATGGAAGAAAAAATGAAAACACGATCTACCTTTTTTGCTGTAGGAGCCGGCCACCTGGCAGGCGAAGAAGGTGTTCTCAATTTGCTTAAAAAAGCCGGATATACGATAAAACCTTTGAGATAGCCATGGCACTGATCAAAACCGTTCGCAATTTCACACCTGAAATCTCTGAGACGACCTGGCTGGCGGACAATGCCGTAGTGGTGGGAGATGTAAAGATCGGTGAAAAATGCAGTCTTTGGTTTCATGCCGTCGTTCGTGGTGATGTCAACTCTGTAAGGATCGGCCATCGCGTCAATATACAGGACGGCGCTATAATCCACTGCACCTATGAAAAGACCGAAACCCATATTGGTGATAATGTCTCTATCGGTCACCGGGCCATCGTACACGGTTGTACGGTAGAAGACAATGCGCTTATTGGCATGGGGGCTATTGTTATGGATAATGCGGTCATACCCTCGGATTGTATAGTAGCTGCCGGCGCTCTCGTTCCCGAAAACAAGATCCTGGAGTCCGGCTGGATCTATGCCGGCGTGCCTGCCAGAAAGTTCAAACCCCTGACGGACGAACAGCGTAATTTCTTCATCGAAAGAACTGCGAAAAATTACGTGGAGTATGCGGGGTGGATGAAAGTATAAGGTTTAAGGTTTAAGGTTTAAGGTAGTGTAGGGTTTGTTTAAGTTCTGTTCTCAGGCAGGAACCAAAAACGAAAATTATCTGCAATTAACGTTTGTAAGCGTTTATAAATCACTGAAATTATAATTTTTTATCCGCGAGGTAGTTTAGATCCATATGGTTTTGAACACATATGAGAACCTTGAAGTCTATCAATTAGCCAAATCAATTGTCCTGGATGTTTATAGACTTACAAATAACTTTCCTAAGACAGAAAGATTTGGACTGATCAATCAATTAAGAAGATCATCTGTATCCGTCGTTTCTAATATTGTGGAAGGAACCTCAAGATCAGGTCGAAAAGATAAACTAAGATTTATAGAAATAGCTTATGGAAGTTTGCTGGAGCTGGATGTTCAACTTGTAATTTCGTCTGAGTTGGAACTTTCAGATTCAGGGCAGCTAAAACAAATCAGATTAAAAATCAATAGATGTATCAGAATGTTGAGTGGCTTGAGAACGTCAGTCGACCGTCAACCTTAAACCTTAAACCTTAAACCTTAAACCGAATCAAAAATACCCCGAGCAATACCATCACCAACGCCATCACGTGTCTAAAATCGAGTAACTCACCATCTGCCAACCCCCAGAGGAGGGCCACCACAGGAGCAATATAACTTACGCTGGAAGCAAACAATGCATCTGATATCTGGACGAGGCGGTAGAAAGCCATTGTCGCCAGAAAAGTGCTGAACAATGACAGAACAGTCACTGCTGCAACTGACGTGAGTACCACTTGATCCGACAACGGAGGAATGGGGTCCACAAGAAGCCAGCCGCTACAGATGAGGCCGACAAACAAGAATGAGCCACTGGCTATGGTGAGAGGTTTGAGGTCCTGGAGGCGATGCTGAACTATATTGACACTCATTCCATAACACATGGTGGCCAATACGATCAATAGTGTGAAACTGTTGAAACTGTCGAGGGACAGGTCCCGGACAAACAGCAATGCCGCACCGATGAATCCAACTGCTGTTCCCAGAACCTGATGACCCCGCATTCGGCTTTTGAATATCATAACACCAAGCACCAGGGTGAAAATTGGAGTGAGCGCATTTAGGATCCCCGCTGTAGCGCTTAATACCTTTGTCTGTGCTGTGGCATAAAGTATCGCCGGAAAGCCATTGCCGATCAACCCGACGAGAGCCACATAAGGCCACTGCCGGGCTTTGATGCGAACAAAATGTACCAATAAAAAAGGTATGAACGCTATGAACGTAATGATGACTCGCAGCAAAGCGACATGAATAGGTGAGAGCCCTATCAGGGCTTTTTTAATGAGAATGAAACTGCTCCCCCATACCAAACTGAGGAAGAAGAGATAGATCCATGCCCACCACGAAACATTAATTTGCTTCATAGGTGCAAATATGTTGCGATTTCCCGACATGCATTCTATTCATTCTTTATCTTAGTTGCTATCTCAAGAAAACGATCAAGCCCGGGATCGATTTAAGTATATTTCTGATAGAGCGCCGAGTCATATTTTATAGGCCTGTAAATATTCATAACTTCGTAGAAGTATGGTCGAAGTAAAACTATTTTCCGGGACGAGCTCCCGATACCTGGCAGAACGAATTGCAGATCACTATGGCTATCCCCTGGGTAATCTCGAGATCCTGAAGTTCAGCGATGGCGAGATGCAGCCTGTCATCAATGAATCTGTTCGTGGTACGTACACATTTCTCATCCAGTCGACGTTTGCTCCTCCCAGCAACCTTCTTGAATTACTATTGACCATCGATGCGGCGAAAAGGGCATCTGCGGGATATATTACTGCTGTCATCCCATATTTTGGTTATGCCCGACAGGACAGGAAAGACAAACCCCGTGTACCGATTTCGGCCAAACTTATCGCCAATCTCATCCAGGCAGCAGGGGCGGACAGGATCATGACGATGGATCTTCATGCAGATCAGATCCAGGGCTTTTTCGACATACCACTTGATCACCTCAAGAGCGAAGCTATTTTTATGCCCTACCTCGAAAACACAGACCTGACAGATGTGATCTTTGCTTCTCCAGATGTCGGTGGCGTCAAGCGCGCAAGAACCTATGCCAAATTCTTCGAATGTGATCTTGTTATTTGCGACAAATACCGGAAAAGAGCCAATGAAGTGGCCGGCATGACCGTGATCGGGGATGTAAAGGATAAGAATGTCATACTTGTCGACGATATCGTGGATACTGCCGGCACCCTCTGCAAGGCCGGAAAAGCGATCATGGAAGGTGGTGCAAAGAGCGTACGGGCTATATGTACCCATCCTGTTCTTTCCGGCAAGGCACATGAGAATATCAAACAATCACTCCTTACGGAATTGATAGTGGCCGATACGATACCACTGAAGCAGTCCAACAGCAAGATCAAGGTATTGAGTACTGCCAAGTTATTTGCCCGAGCTATCCGAAATACTCACGAACATCGCTCTATTTCCGCATTGTTTGTAGAAGGCTGACCCTCATCAGTATCAAAACCAGGCTCTGAGTTTCCTGAGTCAATGCAAAATTTTTAATGCCTCACAAGCTGTTTTGATGAACAAAAGATTTGTGGAGAATTAATTAGTCTTTTTTAAAGGAAATGGCCTATCTTTGCGCTCCATTTCGAAAAGAAAGTACAATGGAAACAGTTACTTTATCGGCCAAGGTAAGAGAAAGCTTCGGAACTCCTGCCTCCAACAAATTGAGAGAGGAAGGTCGTGTTCCTGCCGTGATATACGGCGATAATGAATCCATACACATCTCATTGGATTACAAAGAACTCAAGCCTCTGGTATACACACCCAAGTTCAAAGCTGCCGAGATCCAGCTCAATGGCAATACACATAAATGTATCATCAAAGAGTTGCAGTTCCATCCTCAATCGGATGATATCCTGCACATAGATTTCATGGAGCTGATAGACGGAAGGACGATCCGCACTCAGATCCCCATCCTGCTGCATGGACAACCTGAAGGTGTCAAGGAAGGTGGCAAGCTCTATCAGAAGATCAGAAAGGCCAAGATCAAGGCCAATGCTGAAAATCTGATCGACAAGCTGGAACTGGATGTTTCCTACCTGGAGTTTGGACAATCTATTCGAATACGGGATATCGAAGATATAGAGGGCGTAGAGATCATGAATTCTCCTGGTATTCCAATCGCATCTGTCGAAGTACCAAGAGTACTCAGGAGACTTGCTGAAGAAGAAGCCGCTCTCGAAGAAGCTGAGGAGCTCGAAGGAGAAGAGGGAGAAGAAGGCGCACCAGAAGGAGAAGGAACTCCGGAAGGAGAAGGTGGTGGTGGAGAAGAATCTTCTTCAGAAGGAGAAGAATCCTAACAGGAATATAAAATCACACCATATAATGACCCCCGGTAAGAGAATTGCCGGGGGTTTTTTATTTTGGACATTATGAAAATCACCCTCGTCCAGTTTGACATCCAGTGGGAAGATGCCCCGGCCAATCTCAAGAAGGTTGATCAATTGATCCGACCTTTAAAGGATTCCGATATCATCATTCTTCCTGAAATGTTCAGTACAGGCTTCTCCATGAATGCCGAATCCCTCGCAGAACCTATGGGTGGCCCTACTGTCAACGAGATGAAAAAATGGGCCGGGCAACTGGATGCCCTGATCATGGGTTCGGTTATCATTATGGATAAGGATGCCTATTATAACCGCATGATCGCCGCACATCCCAATGGTCAGATCAACACCTATGACAAACGCCATCTGTTCAGCTACGCCGGAGAGGAAAAGTACTATTCTGCCGGCGAAGACGTAGAGGTTTTCACTTACAAAGACCTTCGGATCCTTCCTCAGATCTGCTATGATGTGAGGTTTCCTGTATTTTCCAGATACAGCTCAAAACTCGATTATGATGCCATCGTTTACGTGGCCAACTTTCCCAATAAGCGCCAATATGCCTGGGAAGAACTTCTCAAAGCCAGAGCCATAGAGAATGAGGCTTATGTCTTCGGCGTTAATCGGACAGGACTGGATGGACTTGGTAATTATTACGGCGGAGGAAGCCAGATCATAGACTATTCCGGAAAAATTATCGTTTACTTAAGTCCGGGCGAATGGGTCAGATCTGTGGAAATCGACATCCGTGGATTGAAAAAGTTTCGCCAGGCATTTCCTTTTTTAAAGGACAGAGATACCCCTTAACTCAATATAACTCATTTACATACAGTAGTTTTTATATTATAAAAAACTACTATATTTATACCTTGTTATAAAAAAAGGCGACTTGCGTCGCCCTGAGTTCTGTATCTACTCATTAATCTTTGATGTCAATGCTACGCTTAAATAACGATCTGAAAGTCATTGCGCTGCTACTTACACCGATAATTATCTCGGTCAACTGTACGTCCAACAGATCCTACACCAGGGATTATACTGTCAATCGCAGTGCACGCTCCAGTTCTATAATGCGTCAACCGGATCGAGGGCACGACAGAACGCGGGTCAAAGAGTCCTACACAAGGAAGAGAAGATCCTCAGCAAGTCGCAATACTTCAGCAAGAAGTTCAGCACGTTCAACGGTGGTCAGCACGGAAGCGGCGGAAAGGAGCAGACTTGTCGATTACGCTTCCAGATATCTCGGGAAACCATATAGGTTCGGCGGAAAAAGCCCCTCTACCGGATTCGATTGTTCTGGGCTCATCTACTATACTTATAAGCATTTCGATTATGCCATCAACAACAACAGCCGTGCTCAGGCCCAGCAAGGCAGAAAGATCCCGCTGGGTCAATGCAGTGCCGGCGATCTCCTCTTCTTCGGTTCTAAAGGCAATGTGAATCACGTCGCTCTGGTAGCCAATAACGATGGTCCGGGTTTGATGATCATACATAGCACGACAAGTGCAGGCGTCATTATGGAAGACTATTATAAGTCAAAATATTGGCAGAACAGGTTTCTGTTTGCCCGGCGAATCGTCGGTGTGGTGGACAGCGATGACATGGCAAACAGATAAACAATAATTACGATCCGGTGGTTATAGTGGTTTCAGTGCTAAAGAGAATTCGATTAACTTTGGCCTCTATTTTTAACAATACGAATATCATGCAGTACTATATACTCTTCGGACCTCCAGGGTCGGGAAAAGGCACTCAGGCTACGCGGCTTGCAGAGAAATTCGGACTGACGCATATTTCTACCGGTGACCTTTTCAGAAATGAGATCGGCAACAATACGCCTTTAGGTCAAAAAGCCCAGGAATATATGTCGAAGGGCGAACTGGTACCGGATGAGATCACAATTGGTATGTTGAAAAATAAGATAGAACACACCAGTGATACAAACGGCTTTATTTTGGATGGTTTTCCAAGGACCATACCTCAGGCCGAAGCATTGCAGGCGTTGCTTGGTGAAAGCAGCGATGAGGTGACGGCTTTGATCTCGCTCAAGGTTCCGGATGATGAGATCGTTAAACGAATAAAGATCCGGGCAGAAACCTCAGGTCGCCCGGACGACGCGGACGAATCGATAATTCAGAACAGAATTGACGTGTACAACGAGGAAACTGCACCCGTATTCTCCTTCTACAGGGAAAGGGACAAAGCATTCGAAGTGGATGGTACAGGAACGATAGATGAAATATTTGAAAGACTGGCCGATCTGATGAGCTCCGTTGGTGTCGAACAACAATAAATGGCTGAGCAAAATTTTGTTGACTATGTCAAGATCTGTTGCCGCTCCGGCTCCGGAGGTGCCGGCGCTACCCATTTCCTAAGGACCAGGTCGAATCCCAGAGGTGGACCGGATGGAGGTGATGGAGGTCGCGGCGGACATATCATCCTCAAAGGAAATGCCCAGCTGTGGACCTTGCTGCCCCTGAAATATCGTAAACATGTTATCGCCGGCAGTGGTGAGAGTGGAAGCGGTGACAACAAGACGGGAGCCGATGGTGAGGATATTATTCTCGAAGTGCCATTGGGTACCGTAGCAAAGGACGCTGAGACTGAAAAAATAGAATGCGAAATACTGGAAGATGGAGAAGAGAAGATCCTCGTGCCAGGAGGAAGAGGGGGACTTGGAAATGCACATTTTAAAAGCTCAACAAATCAGGCACCAAGGTATTCTCAACCCGGAGAGCCCGGAAAGGAAGAATGGAAGATCCTGGAATTGAAGGTGCTGGCCGATGTTGGCCTGGTGGGATTCCCCAATGCTGGAAAGAGCACACTGCTTTCGGTCATTACAGCAGCTAAGCCCAAGATCGGCAGTTATGCTTTCACGACCCTGACACCTAATCTTGGTATTGTACCCTACCGTGGTCACAAGAGCTTTATCGTTGCAGACATTCCGGGCATAATCGAGCGAGCCCACGAAGGTAAAGGTCTTGGATTGCGCTTTCTCAGGCATATAGAACGTAACAGCCTGCTACTCTTCACTGTGCCTGTTGATGCCGATGATATTAAAAAAGAATACGAGATCCTTGATAATGAATTACGCCAATTTAACCCCGAATTAATGGATAAACCACGAGTTCTGGCCATTACCAAATGTGATCTCGCAGATGATGAATTACTTGAGTTGATCAAGCCTGACCTGCCGAACGATGTGGATATCGTTTTTATCTCGGCTGTAGCCGAAACAGGATTGCAGGAATTAAAAGACCTTATCTGGAAAAAACTGAACGAAGGCAGAGAAGAGTGGTAGAAGTTTGAGGATACCCATGACCACCGAATCAACTTTACTCCGAACCCATCACCTCATTGATCATTTCGAGGTATCGCGCTGAAATAATGTCTTCATCATAGTTTTCCACCACCATTTTGCGCGAATGTTGTCCCATGGACTGTATTTCTCGCCGACTCAGTGACTGAATGTCCTTCATGGCCTGGATCAGGGCTGATGTGTTTCTGGCGGGTACCAGATAGCCATTTTTATTGTGCTCGATCAGTTCGCGACATCCGGGCACATTTGTGGTGATCACCGGAAGACCCATGGCCATAGCTTCCAGAACGGCTCTTGACAAGCCCTCCCGATAAGAAGGAAGCACGAGGCAGTCGCAGGATTTCAAAACTTCCCTGCTATCTCCGACATGTCCCAGATAGTTGACCCTGGTATCATCCTTAAACTTATCGAGAGTCGATAAAAGGTCGCCGGAAGCATTTTTATCTTCTATTTTACCAGCGATCCAGAATTCGGACGCGCTCCCCTTCTCCTTCATGACCTCCATCGCTTCCAAATACTCTTTGATGCCTTTATCCCTGACAAGTCGCCCAAGAAAAAGAAACCTGAAAGGTTTTGTAGTATTCCTTTGGAGATCAGGAGTGAAATACTGTGTGTCTACTCCCGATCCGGGAATTATTAACGACTGATATTCATTCACAAAGCCTTTCTTTATCATCTCCTTTTGATCCTCCTCATTATGAAAAACCACACGATGACAGTACTTGCACGCTTTTTTATATAAAAAAAACACGATGGACGAATACCACGATCTGTTCAAAAAAGCCGATCCCAGCCCGGTGACGGTAGCGATCACGGGTGTAGAACCCCTGCTCATGAGAGGCACATACATATTCGGCTTGATCGTAAAGGTGAGAAGTATGGACAGCGGGCAGGCACGGAATAACTGGCTGCATTCCTGGATCAATTTTACTTCCTCAAGTACATCAGTTCCTCTCCCCTTAAGGTGGGGAAGGTCGATGAAGTCATCATACTCTGTGGACGGGATTTTATCCAGATACTCATCCTGTGCTGCAAACAGAGTAACCTGCCAATCATGTCTCTTTAATATCCTGAGGATCGGCCTGCGAAAATTATAAATGTTCCAGGTCGAATTGGCGACAATGCCGATGGATCTCATCAGGAATATTTACCGTCGTATCGCTGGTCGATCCGCTCCCTCAACTGCTTGATCTCCTGCTCGCGATCCTTCGGCCAGATAAGCAGAACGTCCTTTTCGTCTATGACGATAAAGTTATCCAGTCCCTCTGCAACGATCAACTTTTCACTTGAGTGAGACCTGATCAGACTATCTCGCGAACTACCCGTATCCCCCTCACCGAGGAGTACTGTTCCATGGTCATTTTTATCAAGAAGAGCGTGGAGCGACGTCCACGTACCCAGGTCGGACCAGCCTATATCGGCAGGCAAGCAATAAACATTCTCTGCCCGTTCCATGATAGCATAGTCCACACTGATCTTTTCAGTTTCCGGATAATTGAGGTCGATATAGGACTGCTCATTGAAAGTGCCATAGACAGATCGGTTTCGCGTCAATACCTCATAGATCTGACTTGCATTCTTTTTAAAAGCGTCGAGTATGGATTCTACACTCCAGATAAAGATACCTGCATTCCAGACATATCCACCATCGTCGACATACGCCCTGGCCTTTTCCAATTCCGGTTTTTCACGGAATGACCTAACTTCGAATATGTCGTCCGATCCATTTTCACCCAATTCTATGTATCCATAACCCGTATCGGGTCTTGTCGGCTGAATGCCCAGTGTTATCAACGCCTTGTTCTCTTTTGCAAATTTGAAGGCTTCATTGATCCTGACCTCAAACTCTTTCTCTTTCATGATCACGTGATCCGACGGCAATATGGCCATAACGCCGTCTTGATCCATGGACTCCACGCGTAAGGCGGTATAAGCTACGCAGGGAGCTGTATTATTTCTTGAAGGTTCACAGAGAATATTCTCCACAGGAAGCTCAGGAAGATGTTCCATCACCAGTTCACGGTATTTCGCATTTGTAACGATGAGTATATTTTCGTTCGGAACCAGGTTGAGACTGCGTTCGTATGTCAACCTCAGAAGTGATTTGCCTATGCCCAGAATATCGAGAAATTGTTTGGGTAATGACTCGCGGCTTGCGGGCCAGAATCTCGAGCCTACTCCCCCCGCCATTATTGCAATAAAGTTCATATGAATGATAGATTATGTCTTACGTTGTCCTTCAAAGCCATGAAAGTAGCGAAGAAGGGCGGATAATGCAGATTAAACCAACCAAATCAGGATCAATACCAGGGTTCATCCTTCAGGCCATCATATACGGATCGGATACCATCACGCAACTCTATCTTATGCTTCCATCCTGCATTATGCAGCTTGGAGACATCCATCAATTTTCTGGGCGTACCATCCGGCTTGGAAGTGTCTTTGACGATATTCCCTTCATAACCGACGATGTCCTTAACGAGATATGCAAGGTCAAGGATACTGATATCTTCTCCCGTTCCAATATTGACAAGTCCGGGTTCGTCGTAGTTTTTCATTAGATAAAAACAGGCATCGGCAAGATCGTCTACATGCAGGAACTCCCGTTTAGGACTTCCTGTGCCCCACATGACCACTTCGGATAGATTCTCTTTTTTGGCCGTGTGAAATTTTCGTATCAGAGCTGGAAGAACATGTGAGTTTTCCAGATCATAATTGTCATTCGGGCCGTACAGGTTGGTCGGCATTACCGAAATGTAATTGCATCCATACTGATCACGGTAAGCATCACACATCTTTATACCGGCGATCTTGGCAATGGCATAGGGCTCATTGGTGGGTTCAAGCGGACCTGTGAGCAAGTAGTCCTCTTTCAGTGGCTGAGGAGCCATTTTGGGATAGATACAGGAGGACCCGAGAAACATCAGTTTCTTTACTCCAGACGAATAACTCGCATTGATGATGTTGGCCTCGATCATAAGATTATCATAAAGAAACTCTGCGCGGTATGTATTATTGGCTTGGATGCCTCCAACTTTTGCCGCCGCCAGGAACACATAATCCGGAGCTTCCTTTTCGAAAAATTCACTCACCGCCTGTTGATCTCTCAGATCCAACTCCGACGAAGTCCTTTCCACAAAGTTGTTATAGCCTTCTCCCTCGAGTTTTCTCTTGATCGCAGAACCTACCATTCCCCTGTGCCCTGCTATATATATTTTTGAATCCTTCTCCATTTTTGTATTAAATATCTATTAGTTGCATATGCATGTTACTTGTTGCTTTTTACTTGTTATCTAATTATTCAAATTCATTTTTAATATCAAATCCGGCATCTTTCAGGACCTGATCGCGTTTGAAGAGTTCGATATCCGATCTGACCATCTCACTGCACATAGTGGCCAGATCATATTGCGGTTCCCAGTCAAGCTTCTCGCGTGCCTTGGAAGCATCGCCTATCAAAAGGTCTACCTCCGTCGGACGAAAGTAACGAGGATCTACATTGACCACCTCACTACCAACGGGTAAAGGAAATTCATCATTATCCACCGAGGCGATAATCCCTTTCTCTTCTTTACCCTCACCGGTAAAGTCGAGTTCAACACCGACCTCTCTGAATGACATCTTCACAAAGTCCCTTACACTCGTAGTCACTCCAGTAGCGATAACCCAGTCTTCAGCCTTGTCATACTGAAGGATCTTCCACATCAGCTCCACATAGTCCTTGGCATGTCCCCAATCCCTTTTGGCATCGAGATTACCCAAATAGAGTTTATCCTGAAGGCCAAGCTTCATCTTGGCCACAGCACGCGTGATCTTCCTGGTCACAAAGGTTTCACCGCGCAAGGGAGATTCGTGATTAAATAGAATACCATTTGTCGCGAACATGTCATAGGCCTCCCGGTAATTGACGGTGATCCAGTAAGCGTACAATTTGGCCACAGCATATGGGGATCTCGGGTAGAACGGCGTTTCTTCATTTTGAGGAACCTCCTGCACCATGCCGTAGAGTTCCGAGGTGGAAGCCTGATAGATCCTTGTGCTCTTCTCCATGCCCAATATCCTCACCGCTTCGAGCACTCTCAAAGTTCCGACGGCATCCACATCTGCCGTATATTCCGGGGCCTCGAAGCTCACCTGTACATGACTCATCGCTCCCAGATTGTAGATCTCATCAGGTTGCACCTCCTGGATGATCCGGATGATATTGGTGCTGTCGGTCAGATCACCGTAGTGAAGAATGAACCTTTGATCGTCAACATGGGGATCCTGGTAGATATGATCGATCCGCTGGGTATTGAATAATGAGGACCTTCGCTTTATACCATGTACTTGATAACCTTTCTCCAGGAGAAAGTCGGAAAGGTAAGCGCCGTCCTGGCCCGTGACTCCGGTGATTAAAGCTTTTTTCATAAATAGGAATTACTTACTTCTGTATTAATGCTTTTCAATATTATTTCAACTGTGCGTCGGCTGGTCTTTCCATCCCATAAAGGCGGTATATCCCAACTCCCTTCACTTACTATCGCACGCCTCAAAGATTCCTCGAACAACACCTTGTCCTTTTCATAGATCAGGCTGTTGGCTCCGGCTTCAACCGTCGATGGTCGCTCCGTATTATTTCTTAATGTCAAACATGGAACGCCAAGATAACACGCCTCCTCCTGAACACCTCCCGAGTCTGTCACCACAACGCTCGAGGATGCCAGGAGGTTTGTGAACTGTTTATATCCCTCCGGTTTCAGGAGCTTGAGCCGATCATCGTGTCGAAGATCCGACCAATCTTGATCAGTCTCGAGAGCTTTCAAAGCCTTTTCTGTTCTCGGATGAACTGGCCATATTACAGAACAATGATCCAATGCCACTTTGAGCAGGTCGAGTACTTTCTGTAGCTCCGACTTCTCATCCACGTTCGATGGGCGGTGTATCGTCCAGAGAATAAAAGGTTCCTCCATCGGACCTTTCTTTAGAAATCCGAATTGATCCATGGCATCGATCAAAATATTGCCTACAAGGTGACATTTGTCTTCACTTATGCCTTCAGCCTGTAAGTTTTTCATCCCGCTTTCCTCAGTGATGAAGAGCATATCCGACATTCTGTCCACTAAAATACGGTTCATCTCTTCTGGCATAGAGAGGTCAAAACTTCTCAAGCCCGCTTCGATATGGATCAACTTGATTCCCCCTCTCCTGGCAGCAACCGCAGCAGCGAATGTAGAGTCCACATCTCCAAAGACCACAACATAATCCGGGTTTTCCTTTTTTAACACCGAAGCCATCCCTGATATGATCGCATCAACTCTATCACAGGGGTCTCCCTTACGCACATTCAGGTCATAATGTGGGCGGGGCAGGTCGAACTGCGAATAAAACACATTGTACAAATCCTTGTCATAATGTTGACCTGTGTGTACCACAACGATATCTATCTCGCTATGCCGGCTCAACTCATGGTATAATGGCGCCATCTTGACTATGTTGGGCCTGGTACCGGTGACTAATAGTAGTTTGATCCTGTGGAATTGATAGAGTTAAAATTCCAATCTATGATAAATGCTTAAAAGTACTGACCGACTTTTCTCAACGGTTTCAGAATGAATGTGTACCACTTTGGCCTAATACCATTGACCTTCCAGGCCCTTTTATCCATTCTGTTCGCCGAAAATCTGTTGTACATCGATCTGTTACTGATCCCGCCCACCCGCATACGTACGGTAACTCTGGCCAGATATGCGCATTTCAATTTTAATTTGTATAGCCATCGGAGTAGAATTTCATAGTCTGCGGATGTTCCGAGGTCCAATCGGTATTCACCATAATCTTCATAAATGTTCCGTCTTGCTATAACCGTCGGGTGAGGAGGCATCCAACCCCGGAGAAACTTACTCCGATCGAATGGACCGGCTTTCCATTTTCTCACGACCTTTCGTCCTGTGGGGTCGACATATTCAAGGTCGCTGTAAACACAATCCGCATTCTCTGCGATCATCTTTTTTATCTGATCTGAGATGACATCATTATCGGCATAGAAGTCATCCGAATTCAATATACCGATCAACTTTCCGGTCGATAACTGAATGCCCTTGTTCATGGCATCATAAATACCCCCGTCCTCTTCACTGAGAACAGCGCTGACGTGATCAAACTGTCCTACTATCTCCAGTGTATTATCCGAAGAGCCACCATCCACTATAATGTGCTCTATGTTCTTGTATGTCTGAGACTGAACACTTCGCAGTGTCTGACGAACGGTTTTCGCACTATTATATGTCGCTGTTATAATCGAAACTCTCATCGACCAAATAATTCCAGGTATTGCTCCTGTATACCAGAGTGATAGTAATATTCATTCGCAAAATCCCATGCGGCCTGACAATACTGGTCATATTTTTCCTGATCCATGGAAGCCGCACGGTTTAATGTACTTAAGATCTCGTTTTGATCTTCTATATCTACAATAAATCCGGCGCCTACTTTTTCTACCTGATTCCAAGGCGTATGCTGTCCCAGGATCACAGGCCTGCCGACTGCAAGTGATTCAAAGATCGCGTGACCAAAGTTTTCACCTTTTGTCAGAAGTATGAAAAAATGATGACCGGATAAAGCATTCCGAAGGGATCCCGGGTGAAGAAGTCCTTTGAATTCAGCTTTGACATTGGACGGCAATAACTTTAATGCCCGAATACATTTTTGACGGTAAAGAGCACTTTCGAACTCTCCGAAGATGTTCAATTCTATTTGCAGGCTTGTGCCACTCAAAGTTCTCAGGAGACCGAGTATGTTTTTCTTCGCCGTGAGCCTCGAAACATATATCAATCTCAATTTTTTTCCCATATCGACCTGTCGTACTTTTTCCACTGGCTTCATGGGAATATTGCCAATAACAGTGACCAGATCTTCATTTATTCCCAATCGATCAATGACGTCCTCCTTTTCCTGTGCATCCGTCACATGAAATTCAATATTATCCCTTTTGAACAGCCACTTGTATAAAAACAGGAAGGGCCTTTTTTTATACGCTTTCTGATGGACCGCCCCTTTTTGCAGCATACCTCTTGGCGTCACGATCAATTTACTTATCCGCAGCCTGGTAACATAGTTCAGAACAACAGGAAGTATGGAAAAAAAGCGGGAATACATACCGTTGACATAAATGATATCAGGTTTTAATTCCCTGATCAACTTTTTCAGTTTTCTCATCGATCTATAACCAGGGGTTAAATATTGTACGTGATATCCTTCGGGGTCTTCTAACCACTCGTTCAGTGTGAGGTCCTGGTATGCCGCTTTATCGCCAAGGTCCCGGTCACCCGTAAGAATGTAAAAATCAAACCGGTCGGCCAGTGCCCTTACGAGATAATAACACGATCTGATCGGACCCCCGGCCTTAAATCCTGGTAAAAACCAGTCAACAGTTATGAGAATTTTTTTCTTCGACAATTATAATACAGACATTAAAGCAGCCGCCCACCGCTCCTGGGTCAATGATCCGGACATCTTGCGACTATTTCGGCTCATCCTCCTTAATTCCTCTGCGGGTAAATGAAATATTTGGTCGAGGGCCATGGTCAAGTCGGAATGAGAGTCTGTTTTAAAACCAAATCCGTTGTAACCATGAATGAGTAGCTTGCTTGCCGCTCCACAGGTATCAGATAAGATGACGGGTAATCCACACATCGTGGCTTCATGTACCACTACACCCCAATGCTCATTTTTGCTGGGAAGACAGAATGCACCAGCCTCTTCAAAAACCTGTTTTAAGTTCTTCGGAGATCGAAAACCATTGATCACGATCTCAGAATGCTCCTCAGTTCGCGCAATAAGCTCCTGCCGCAGTGGGCCGTCTCCATAGAAACTTAAACTCCAACCGTTGAGCCTGTCATTTTGCTTGAGCTGCAGAAAGGCCTGGACCAGCATCAATGGGCGCTTGTAATCGACATACCTCCCGAGAAAAATTAAATTTCTTTTTATTGCAGTCGCATTCGTCATGCTTTTGGATGGATCACTAAACCTCTTTTCATTCGCGACTAAAAGTCCACTCAATATTTCCGTGCCC
>JAWVZH010000064.1:0-15639 GCA_033722295.1 Saprospiraceae bacterium | reverse complement strand
TTGACATGTTGATTCCTCACCAGGCCAATCTGAGGATCAGTCAGTTTGTTCAGAAGATCTTGCGCCTGCGGGACGATCAAGTCTGGAACAACATCCACAAGTATGGCAATACTACGGCGGCTTCCATTCCGATTGCCTTGAGTGAGGCCGTTGAGGAGGGTGCCGTGAAGGATGGCGACCTGGTTTGCCTGGCGGCATTTGGCAGTGGATTTACCTGGGCGTCAGCACTTATTCGGTGGTGAGTCCAGCTATTCTATACTTATTTTTATCATGCTCTCAACCATTGCTTCATCACTTGTAGAATTGTCTTTCACCAATTCAAGTAATTGTGACAGGCTTTTTCTGTTAGTGGAACTTATCCTATTATTATTTATCTCAATATTTAATGCCCAAATCATCTTTGCTTTCCAATTGGATTTGGCTGTGAGATAGGATGGATCACCATCTGACTTAATGATCTGTAAGTAGAGATGCATCATTTTTCTGAGAAAAGGTGCTAATACATTTTCACCATACCCTTCATCACCACCACCAGTATCAACATAATTATGCTCGGCTCTCCACTTTACGAATTCAAGATTGATTTGACCAATCAGACCTTCAGGTTCATAGATTGGAGGCCCTAAATGTTCTTTATATTGATTATCAATAAGTGTAGCCGCATCGAATACACAGGCCTCTTCATCCAGCACTATGCTAAAAAAGTATTCTTTACCATCAACTACTTCCGAATATTCAATATTGAAGTAAGGCCTACCTGAAGATGGATGGCTATTGTGACTGACCGAAATATTGCCAGATAAGTAGATCTCTTGCAATTGGGACTGATTTAAATTTGATTCGGCGGACTGATCATAAAGGTTGAATATCTGATTCTCCTTTAAATGGCAGAAGAGCGCCTCAAGGTTAAAGTCCAGGGATACGTTTCTCTCTGAAGCAGCAATTTTGAAGTACAGTTGATTGTTATCAATTTTGATGACGCCATCATCCAACTGAAAGACCAATTGATGAGAAAAATTTCTTAGTTCATCACAACAATCATTGGGTTCTGTGATTACGATGAAATCCTTGTTCCATCCTTGACGTACGTCTTGACCACATGAACAAACATAAAATGATGTGACAACTAACTTTCCCCGTCCAGGAAGTTCAATGACATTATCGCTACGGTTCCAGTGCTCTATAAGGGAAGAATCCCCGTTCATGTCAATAAAATCTACCTTGTATCGTATTGTGTCAAAAGAATTACAATTATCAGGACATTCTTCGAAAAGACGAATTTCAGGAGCTATGATCTTGATTTTAGATTTTTCAAAGCCCTTTTTAGATCTAACGGGTATGCCCCAGTTGATTGTGTCTCCATTATATAATTGTTCACCGGTTTGTAGGAAGGAGTACCGTGGCCAATAGATATTGTCTCTTTCACTGATAATACAACGGCAATGATCGACAGAACGGCTCTCTTCAACTTGTTCTATTTCGGAAGGATTTAGAAGATGATCTTCTTCCTCCAAGACCGGAATCGGAATTGATTCTCCAACTACTGCGGGTTTAATCTGGTCTGGATTTTGATCCTTTATCCTTTCTTTCGCCATGGTCTTGGCCTCTGTTCCCACAAACTCTATTGCCGACCAGATCTGTTCCAATCCCTCGTCAAATTGCTTCTGCGCTTCCTCAGGCAGATTTTCAACCGGTTGGCCGAGTTGTTCCTCGAGTTGTTGTGTTGCATTTTCCTTGAAATCCTCTTTTCGATCCCCGCGGCCTTCGAGTTTGGATAATTCGTTCCAGATGCCCTGGCCTTTCATTGTTTCTTTTAACTTCACCGGGTCATTGCTGAGAGGATTTTTAGGGAGGTCTTCAATATCGATGTCATCCACAAATTCGACAATGACTCGGGCCTCAGCAACAACAATAGGGGCTGCTTCACGAGGGCTTTCGACAATGTCTATAGGTTCAGAAAGGGTGAACGTCATTTCGGGATACCTCGGTGGCACGAGAATCCATTCATCGATGTCGATCAACGGTTCTCCCTCTGGCACTGGCGGCATATCATCACGCGCACAGGCCGAATCATCTATTTCGATGACTATGGTTTCTCCCGGAGGGATCTCCTTTCGAATAGGGTAGATGATGACATAAGGTTGATGGACTCCATCACTGGGGATAAGTCCGGAATGTATGATGTAGGTGATGGTTTCCCCCGTAGGATTGGTGACCGTTGCCTCGGCGATCACACCAAATGTTTCGCCGGTACTTGTGATCTTATCGGGTTTGATCTGTATTCCGTCAGGTTCTGATGTATAGATCTTCTCCGGTGAGTCATCTCCACAATAGCACCCAAGTCTGACTTTGAACCTGATCTTGCTGTCGTACTGGAATTCAAGGTAATCCTGATCGCCATGCTCTTTCCTTTCAAATCTATCGAAAATATCTAGCGAGGCAATAGGAGGGGACATGGCGTCAGCCACTGCATCTTTCAGATCATCCAGGCCGTGATAATGGTTTTTGTCCTCAGGTAAGCATATGGTTATGGCACGCTTCCGGGAGGTGCCATTGGGAAGGGTTTCACTTTCAATGGCCTCAAGGTAAATATTGAGTGGTCCATAAGGGATGTGTTGACTACGATCGATGGCAAGGTTAATAGCCTGGACGAGCCCGATCATAATATGATCGAAAGCACCCTGGAGGATCTTAAGGTTTTTGTCTTCCCAGAGATATAAGGGGACTGCCCACAGTCTGTCGACGAGCATGATGCCGAGGCCGGCAGCGCCTTCCAATCCGCCAAGAAAATACTTCATGACAGGACTGGCTTTGGACAGAAGTCCTGAAAGTAAATGTCCGGCTGTTTGTGAAACGGCCTCACCCGAGATCATGGATATAAGTTCGCGGTCATGTTCTGGTATATCCGCCAGTGCATTTTCCAAAATCGTGTTGACCAATTGACCGCCAACACCCGATACGCCTCCACCCATGGCGAATTCATCAAGGCCTACCTCATCTGCAACCTCCATTTGTTCGGAAATGGCTTCCGCATAGCTTTCCAACGCCGCCTTTTGATCCAATGATAATTCATATCCTTGAGCGAGCAGGTTTTGTATCAAACCAGTACTCAACTGACCTGCGACTTTTTTCATGAGGAATCCGCTCAATCCATCCTTGAAAGCATCTCTTTTCTCTGTTGCTTGTTTTTCTTCTCCTGCTCGTTCTTTCAGTTTCTCTTTCAGGAGATTGACCAGCGCACCGAGTTGATCAAGCATGCTCGAGCGGTAGTCATAATATTCCTCATTAAGTTCCTTTAACGCATTGATGTAGCAATCGAGATCAATTTTTCCATCTTCATACCTGCCCTGTACAAAACCGGGTTCGCAACAATCCAGTTTCAATTTGGTGAGATCGCCACAGGAACCCAATGTGATCTTATCCATTAAGGCGTCCCGTTGCTGGTCCAGTTCCTTGAGTTGGTTAAATAGCTCGAGAAAAGATTCAAATTGATCGATCCAGTGATCGAACCATTTGTCATTCTCTGGGAATCTCTCCGCGAACTCCTTCATTCGCTTGATGTGATGTTCCAGGTAAAGCGCATCCTCATCATTGCCATAATCCGCAGATTGGATCAGTTCTTTTAATGGCCAGACTTCCCTCAGTTTTCGATCAATTTCATCTTGCTTGTCAACGAGTTTATCGATCTCTCTTTGTTGTTCTTGAAGTTCTTGTTTTGCGATCTCGTTGAGGTCGTTCATTCTTTTCCTGGCCTGTTCAAAATCCTGGATCGGAACAAGGAGTTTTTGCATGCCGTTGATACAAGGCTCGCATGTATTATTTTCCTGTTTTATGCTTCCCAGGTCTGTATTACAATCTTCCTGTGCTATTAAGACCGACGAGAAGCAGGTCCAGATTGAAAACAGATAAACTAAAAGAGCTCGTGTCATACATATGAGGATAAGAAGTAATGATTTTACATGGCAATAATTATTATTGACACCCTCGGAAGCCCAGCAACTAAAGAACTTTGTCCGTTCAAATTACGGATTTATTCACTGAATTTCAAGCATTTATAATATGTGGGGAGTTAGGAGAGGAAAGTGATAAGGACACCGGCAGCTACTGCAGAACCTATCACTCCGGATATATTACTGCTCATAGCATATTGCAGAATGTGATTATTGGGATCTTTCTTCAATGCGATCTCATTGGCGACACGAGAGGCCATAGGTACTGCACTGAGCCCAGTTGCACCGATGAGTGGGTTGATCTTCTTTTTTGTAAAAATATTGACCACTTTGACGGCGACGATACCGCCGAGAATAGAAATGGCGAAGGCCAGGAATCCGCCCACCACGATCAACAGGGTTTCAACGTTCAAAAAGCTGCTGGCGGTCATGGTGGCCCCGATGGTAAGACCGAGAAAGACCGTAGCCGTATTCATGATAGTCCCGCTGGCAGCTTCTTGCAGACGGCCCGTATCCGAACCTACCTCTTTTACAAGATTGCCGAACATCAGGAGTCCGATCAGCGGCAAGGAAGAGGGCACCAGCAATGCTGCAATAATACACAGCATGATGGGAAAGATGATCTTGGTTGCCCTCAAGTCTCTGATCACCAGGTTAGACGGATGTTCCTTTTCCTGCATTTTCATATTGATCTTCAGTTCATCATCACTGACAGTATATCTGACAACGAGGGGTATGATAACCGGTACAAGCGCCATATAGCTGTAAGCCGCTATGGCAATAGGTCCCAGCAAATGGGGCGCAAGTATGATCGATGTATAAATAGCCGTCGGTCCGTCAGCGCCTCCGATAATTCCTAACGCACCTGCTTCCGGAAGGGTGAAGCCAAAGAATATAGCGGAAATGAGCACAGTAAAGATGCCAATCTGCGCTGCTGCACCGAAGAAAGCCAAACGAAGATTTCTCAACATGGGTCCGAAATCCGTCATAGCACCCACACCCAAGAAAATGAGAGGTGGTAGCAGACCTGTTTTGATAAGGGCGTAGTACAACATATTGATGATGCCATATTCTTTTGCAATCTCCAAAAGGGTCAGGTGTTCTATATTATTGATGTCCGAGGCTGATACGACTGCCATATTCGCACCCGGAAAGTTCGCGAGAAGGACGCCAAAACCAATAGGGACAAGCAACAAAGGTTCATACCGCTTTTTGATGCCGAGATAGATGATGAAGAGGGCGAGGGCAATCATCAAAACTGACAATGGATCACTGATCAGACCGCTTATCGCAGTCATTTCATATAAATTCTCTAAAATGTTCATTGCAGAGTCAGAATGACCTCATCTTCTTCGATGTCCTCTCCATTATTGGTGTTGATCTCCAGAATCGTGCCTCCGTCTTCCGCGACAATGGCATTATAGACCTTCATCGATTCGATGTAGCCGATGGTATCTCCCGGCTTCACACGATCACCTACCTTGACAGGAGTTTCGTTGCTGTCCTTGGTCAGATAAAATGTGCCTTCGAGAGGAGCAACGACTTTGTTGACATTCTGAGAGACCGTAGAGGAACCTGAGTGGGGATTTTTCCCATTCACGCCATTGGTTGAGGCCTGATCGGGGTAACTTATCTGTACATTGTAAGACTTTCCATTTAGTTCGACCAACAACTCCTGAGGTTGTTCTTTTGCTTTTTCCACTTTTCCTGGGACCTGTGACTGAGAGGTCGTCGATCCTTCACGCCGCCTTTTATCGACCTCTGCTTCAAAGTCCTCTTTTGCCTTTCCCGATTTGTAATTTTCGTACTGAGTAGGATGCATGGCATATTCAAACAACTCTTCATCATCCTTGCCATAGTCCCATCCTTTTTCATCCATTTTCTGAGCAAAAAGGGACAATTCATCGGGATAGAGCAGTTGTGGATCTTTTGTATAAAATTCGCGGCCTTGTTCTTTAGCCAATTCTTTTATATCGACACCGATCTCTCCAGGCAGTTGACCGGATTTGCCCAGGATCATGCCCCACGTATTTTCATCTATCATCGTCCATCTTCCCCTTTCCTTGATGATTTGTATGACATTCATGAGGGCAGTGTTCTTCACATACTGTGAGAAAGGAGTGACAAGCGGAGGATATCCTAGTCGTGGCCAGACGTATTCGACCTCTTCGAATAGTTTTAGAAGGAGCTCATCCTGTGTCAGAGGTTCCCTGTCTCTCTTGGCGAGCCATTTATTCAGGCTTTCCAGGTTCTTTTCCAGATCCGCCATGAGGCTGCCCATCATTCCTCCGGGCAATCCCGGGCCTATGAGCAGCGAGTTCATCTTTCTGTTCTGAGGGTTTATGAAATAGCCTAAAAAGTCATCGACGAAAGATTGGGTCAATGATCTTACCTTCATGTAGGCCTTCATGTTTATATCGGGTACATTGAAACCCGCATCTTTCAACATGGCATGTATGGTCAACAGATCTGCATGACCTGTACCCCAGGACAGGGGTTCCATGCCAACATCGATAATATCGGCACCTGCTCTTGCTGCCTCCAGTGAAGATGCCACTGAAAAGCCGGGTGTGCTATGACCATGGTATTGAACCAGCACGTCGGGATGTGCGGACTTGATGCCCCTTATAATCTTTCCTATTGATACTGGTCTACCAATCCCGGCCATATCCTTGATACAGATCTCCTCGGCACCGAGCGCTATATATTGATCAGCCAGCTCGATGTAGTATTCCACAGTGTGAATGGGGGAATGTGTAAGGCTCAGGGCGCCCTGAGCGATCATGCCCCCGTCCTTGGCATATTCAAAGGACCTTCTGAGGTTTTGAGGATTATTGAGGCCATCAAATGATCGGGCTATATCTGTTCCCTGTTTTTTCTTCAGTCTGAACATGAGTTTACGCACGTCCTCAGGAACCGGACTCATGCGAATACCGTTAAGTCCTCTTTCAAGCATTTGAGTTTGAATGCCGGCATCATTGAATGCTTGCGTCCATTCCCGAACACTGCGATTCGGATTCTCTCCCATTAATAGATTGATCTGCTCGAATCCACCTCCATTGGTTTCCACTCTGGTAAAGCAACCCATATTAACGATCTCAGGAGCCACTTTTACAAGTTGATCGACCTTCGGCATGAATTTGCCAGAGGATTGAAACATGTCTCTGTATACGAGGCAAAATTGAATGTCTCGTGCCATTATTTATCAGATGTTACCGGTTTTGAAATATTTAGAACCCGACCTTTACCGCCGGTCAGTTGATGAACCAATGCTGTGATAATTACAACTTCGTCATCGTCTTCATCATGGGTCTTCAATTTTGGAGTTGTTTGGGACAGGCGATTCAGGATCAGGATCATCCATCTGCCTGATAAAACGATGACTGTCAGTATAACGAACACAGACGTCATACCAATACAAAGAAGTAGAAGGCCTTGTATCAGGTCAGCAGGCATAGGTTCCTTTAGGATTCCGAAATTACTAAATCACTAACACATACTCCACGCGTATGTTGGAATACATCAAAAATTAAACCACATTGCCAGTGGATCGGTCATGATTCTGTTTAATCAAAACATTGGATCAAGTCGTCTGATGACGCTGAGTATAGAGGGTAGTTGAATAAATCCATAACTTTGGGCAAATTCTCGAGATTGAGTTATCAGGTATACAAATTTGGTGGTTCGTCAGTAGCGGATGCATCCGGATTTCTGAATGTCAAAAAGATCAGTCAGGATCAAAACAGCGGCCCTCTATTGATAGTGCTCAGCGCCCTTGGAAAGACGACCAATGACATGGAGGAGGTGGCGGATTCTCTAATATCAGCCGGGGAGGCATCGGCCCTGGAAAAACTAGAGGTCGTAGAGAACAAGCATATAGAAATCGCAAATGAGCTTGGAATTTCAGAAACTGTCGTATCAAGTGTTTTCGAATCGTTGAAAGACAGTTTAAAAACACTTGGTCAATACGATTATGACAAGGCCTATGACCAGCTCGTTTGTTTCGGAGAATTGTGCAGCACAAGAATACTTTTTGAGCTATTGAGCCAGAATTCTGATGACGTCAAATGGATAGATGCCCGCAAAATCATCATGACCAATGATATCCATAGAGATGCCACAGTAAATTGGGTAGTGACCAGGGAGAATATTTTGAAACACGTTAAGCCTCTTCTTGACGAGGGTAAAATCGTTGTCACCCAGGGGTTTATTGGTGGATATGACGACTGGACGACCACTTTGGGAAGAGAGGGGTCCGATTATTCGGCAGCCATATTTGCTTACTGTCTTGATGCTTCAGAACTTACCATATGGAAGGATGTAGAAGGTATTTTGACGGGTGATCCCAGAGCGTTCGAGAATGTCATAAAAATGGACCGGTTGAGCTATAAGGAAGCCATCGAAATGACTTATTATGGTGCAAAGGTTATTCATCCCAAGACCATAAAGCCTTTGGAGAACAAGGGTATTATACTTCATGTCAGATCCTTTAAATCGCCTGACATGCATGGTACGATCATAAAACATGACGTTGAAGTGGCCTATCCACCAATCGTCGTCATCGACAGAAATCAGGCTTTGCTCCATATTTCTACACAAGACTTCTCCTTTGTCGCTGAACATCATATGAGTCTCATTTTCAACCTTATTTCCAATTACAGGATCAAAATCAATATGATGAGAAATACAGCGATCAGTTTCACCGTTTGTGTAACTGATGTAAAAGAGAGACTTGACGAGCTGATCCAGGCTCTCTCACGAGAGTTTGAAGTTTTTATAGACAGGGATATGGAACTGGTTACCATACGTCATTATGATAATGCCGACGTTAAAAGTATCATTGGTTCGAGACCCATCATTTTTGAAGAAAGGATAAAGGACACCTTGCAAATGGTCGTTAGAGCCGGAGAGGGGTTAAAGAGAAAGGATTGATGATCAGAGACGCTTTTTTTCTATTGTGTTTATTACTGCCTTTTTGTAAGGCTCTTGGACAATGCGATTTTTCGTCCATAAAATATAATATTGAAGTAGAGGAGGGGGTGTACTATGGTTCAGCTGAGTCTTTTGACGGAGAGATCGATTCCCTTTTTCTAGATATTTACCGACCTGTGGGGGACGATAATTCAGCAAGGCCCTTGATAATATGGTGCTTTGGAGGTGGCTTTATCGGTGGTCAAAGGCAGGACTTTTCAAATGTATGTGAAGAGTTTGCCAGAAGGGGTTATGTTTCAGTCACAATTGACTACCGTTTGGGTTATGTCAGTCCGAATTTTTTTTCAACGCCTTTTGCTTATGACAACAGGGAATTGCTAAGAGCGGCATATCGCGCTATGCAGGATGCCAAAGGGGCAGTTCGCTTTATGAAGAACAGGCATCAGAAGGATAAGACCGACCCTGAAGAGGTCTACATCGGAGGTGCTAGTGCAGGTGCCATTACAGCATTGGCCACAGCATTCATCTCCGAAGAGGAAGATATCGATACGACGTTCATCAGAGCATTACCTGCAACAAATACAAATCCTGCTGTGGAGAGGCCAGATCTCGGTCCTGTAAGAGGATTACTACACCTTGGACAGAATGATGCCTCCGTCAAAGGTGTAGTGAATATTTTTGGTGCCGTATTCGATCTGGATCAGGTTTCTGCTGAAGATGATATTGCCATATACTCTTATCATCAAACTGAAGACCCGATCGTACCCTGTTATAAAGACAAGGCTTATTGGGGGCTTCCACTGATCGCGATCAATATGCCAACTGGTCATGGTTCATGTGCGCTGGAAGAACATCTGGATGCGATCTCTTATGAACCTGATCTTTTCGAATCCTGGATCTACGATGGTGATCAACATGCCATACATGATCCGGTCGCAATGTTCGATGAGATCATTTATTTCCTGGAAGGGCAGATATGTGACGATCTGACGAGTACGTCATCTGCTGAAAGGAGAGATCTGGTGGCATATCCTAATCCTGTGGAAGATATCCTTTATTTAAACAAGAAAGTCGGGCGTGTTAGAATACTGGATATCTATGGTCGAACAATAAAGCACCTGAATGGCCCAGAATCTCATCTCGATGTTGTAGATCTAAGACCTGGAATTTACTTTTTACTCAATGAGCGGACTGGCGAGAAAATTATTTTCACCAAGCTTTAAACTTGAACCTGAAGAGTCACTTTATTATTTCTGAATAGCATGAATAAAACTGTTCATCGAATCTACATCGGTACTTTCGTCACTATTGTCATAGCGGCATTCCTCAGTCTGACGATATTCGGGATGTCCTACTACAGGACACCGCTTGAAGAAAGATTCTATCATCCTGGCCATGATCTGTGGAAGCCCAGTGGAGCCCTAGGGCATGGTTTGGGTATCATTGGAACTCTTTTTATACTCATCGGTGTTTTCTCTTACATGGCCAGAAAGCGCATAAAGCGTTTTTCCAGGATTGGTGTACTGAAATATTGGTTGGAGTTCCACATTTTTTTGTGTGTCCTCGGTCCGATTCTCGTACTGTTCCATACAGCTTTCAAGTTTGGAGGCATTGTATCGGTCAGTTTCTGGAGCATGGTAGTAGTAGTTGCCAGCGGTGTGATCGGAAGGTTTATTTATATTCAAATTCCGAGGACGATTCAAGGTCGGGAGTTGAGCTTGAACGAGATAAAGGGCATGAAGGAAGATATGGGAAAGTTGTTGGAAGTGCGATATGGCTTAAGTCAGGATATAACATCCGCGATCGTGTCTTCTGCACAAAAACCAGATGAAGCTCAGGAGGAATTCGGCCTGGGTAAGTGGTTTGGAGAATGGGTTGAGGATAGAAGGCGGATAGGGAAAATTCGCAAGCAATTGAGAGCTACAGAACTTTCAAGAAGAGATTCAAAGGAGATACTGAAATTGGCAAAAAGAGAGATAACACTAAATAACAGGATAAACCGACTCGTTCTTATGCAGCGGTTATTCAGATACTGGCATGTGGCTCACCTGCCGTTTGCCATAGTCATGCTGATCATTATGATCATTCACGTCGGTGTGACTCTTGCTTTTGGCTATAGATGGATATTTTGATTATGAGTACTTTTTTAGAGGAAATCATTATTTACGGTGCTGTTTTTCTGCTATGTGCAATAGTGGTAGGCTGGTATTTATGGGCTCAGTTGAAGGGGTCAAAGAAGGTAGGGGAGAAAATAGAGGAGGCCAAGGCCGCCGGATTGCACGAACCTGTGAGTTTGCATCCTGTCATTGATGTCAACACCTGTATCAAAAGCGGAGCTTGTGTTGCTGCCTGTCCCGAAGAGGATATACTGGGGATCATGAATGGAAGAGGAACAGTGATCAACGCTTCGAGATGCGTAGGCCATGGAGCTTGTTTCCACGCCTGTCCCGTAGAGGCCATCACCCTGTGCATCGGAACTGAGAAGAGAGGCGTAGAGCTTCCTCATGTGGCTCAAACCTATGAAACGAATGTTAATGGTGTATACATTGCCGGAGAGCTTGGGGGTATGGGGCTAATAAAGAACAGTGTAGAGCAAGGACGACAGGCCGTTGAAAACATAGCAGAAACCATTGAGAAAAAAGGTGGGGATACATTGGATCTTGTCGTTGTTGGTGCGGGACCGGCTGGTATCTCGGGTTCTTTAATGGCGAAAAAGAAGGGCCTGTCATGCATTACCCTCGAACAGGATACTCTCGGTGGAACAGTATTTACATTTCCTCGGTCCAAGGTCGTCATGACATCTCCGATGGAATTACCACTTTATGGGACGGTCAAATTATTTGATACCAGCAAGACCGAATTGCTTGAATTGTGGACAGACGTGATTGATAAGCATGGAATAGAGATCAAGGAAAAGAGCAGGGTAGAGCGCATAGAGGATGAGGGAGAGATTTTTGAGATCTTCACTGCCAATGGTGAAAGCTATCGGACAAAACGAGTTTTGCTCGCAATTGGAAGAAGGGGCACTCCCAGAAAACTTGGTGTGCCGGGTGAACAAAAGGAAAAGGTGGCTTACCGTCTGCTGGAGCCGGAAATGATATCTGGCAAGGACATTATGGTCGTAGGAGGAGGTGACTCAGCGATAGAGTCCGCTCTACTTCTTGCAGATGACAACAATGTGACCCTGTCTTACAGAAAGGATAAGTTTAGCCGGATAAAACCCAAGAATAATGAGAAGGTACTGAATGCGATACAGGAAGGAACTATCACTATGAAGTACAATACTAATGTGACAGAGATAATGGATAATGCGGTACTCTTGAAGCATAATGAGGACGACAGTGTGGAGAGTATTCCGAACGATCTTATCTATATCTTTGCCGGTGGTATCTTACCGACCAAATTTTTACAATCGATTGGAATCGAGATAACCAAGAAATTCGGAGATGCCATATTGAAACATTGAATGTGAGAGATCCTGATAGTATTTTATATCATTCCAAACTGTTAGTCCTGCTCCTGGGCCTGATCCCATGTGCTCTTTCATCCCAAATATCGCCCGGCGACCTAAGTGCAGCGCATGAGCATCTCGAGGGCCTTTCCAACTGCACGCTGTGCCATACACTTGGGGACAAGGTATCGAATCAGAAGTGCCTCGACTGTCACCATTTTTTAAATGACAGGGTAAGTGCGGGTCTGGGATATCATGCCTCCGTTGAAGTCCGAGGTAAAGATTGCTTTTCCTGTCATAGCGAGCACCATGGAAGAGGTTTTGATATGATCCGGTTTGATAAAGAAAAATTTGATCACAGCCTGACGGGTTATCAACTGCAAGGTGCTCATAAGCAAGTAGATTGCCGCCAATGCCATAAGCCGGACAATATCATCGACTATGAGATCCGTGAACTGGAAAACACCTATCTAGGCCTGACCTCAGAGTGTCTTTTATGTCACGAAGATTATCACCAGAACACACTGTCGCCGAAATGTTCCAAATGCCATACGTTCGAATCATTCTCACCAGCATCTAATTTCGATCATTCAGAGGATGCGGATTTTGCTTTGCTTGGAAAGCATAAAGGGGTCGAATGTATCGACTGCCATCAGGTCGTCGAGCGGAATGGTCGTGATTTTCAGATGTTCTCCGGACTGGATTTTATGAGTTGCGCCAATTGTCATAAAGATGTACACAACAACCGGTTGGGGGATAATTGCAAGGCCTGCCATACGGAGATATCGTTTAGTTCATTTACTGGCGGCCAGGGATTTAACCATAATCTTACACAATTTCCTCTGAGGGGTGCCCATGCCAGGATCGATTGTCGGTCATGTCACGATACACAACGGTCTTATGAAGTTGTCTTTAACGATTATTCTGGAGAGAATATTGAGGATTGCCGTACCTGTCATGAGGATGTTCATGAAGGAAGATTCGGCACGGATTGCAGACAATGCCATAACGAAAATTCCTGGCGGCTAGAAACCGAGCTCAAAGAATTCGATCATGACCTTACCAGTTTTCCACTTCAGGGTAAGCATGCGGGAGTAAACTGTAAAGAATGTCACAGTTACCAGTTGACAGAAGCTGTTGCGCATGAAAGATGTATGGACTGTCACAGTGATTATCACGAAGGGAGACTGGTGAGTGATGTGGAAATTGTGGATTGCAAGAAATGCCATACTGTGTTCGGATTTGCTGACCACACCTTTACCATAGAAGATCACAAGAATACGGATTTTGCATTAGACGGAGCCCACCTTGCCACACCGTGCTTCGCGTGCCACCAGGAGGGACAGGTATGGCTTTATGATGATCTTGGCACCCATTGTAAGGATTGCCATGAAAATGTCCACATCGGTATGATGAGTCCCGAATACTATTCGGACAAGGCATGCACATATTGTCATCAGACGGACAGTTGGCAAAAAATAGATTTCGACCACGATCTCACTGATTTTGAATTAGTTGGCAGTCATGCTGAAATATCCTGTGGTTCCTGTCACACCGGAGATGATAATTCTGATCTGCCGATATTTGAGGATCTTGGGATGGAATGTTATATTTGTCATGATGATATACACCGCGGACAGTTTAGTGAAAACGGTGTTACCCAATGTGAGAAGTGTCATCACCCCAATCAATGGAGTCCAAGTAATTTCAATCACGACAGCACTGCATTTCCCTTGAAAGGTGCTCATGCAGAATTAGATTGCCGTCAATGTCATGTGCCTGAACTCAGGGATGGGGAGTTATTTGTCAATTATAGGATCGAGGAATTTGAGTGTATAGATTGTCATTTATAGGGATATCTCTTTTGCTCCTTTCAGGGGCCTGGCACTCGCTTATCTCGCAAAATGACTCCCTTCCACACGGTGAGAATTTCAGAATAGACTGCAAGGCTTGCCATACTACCGATAGCTGGACCGTAGATCGGTCGCAGCTGACCTTCAATCACGATACTCTGGCCTTTCCCCTGGAAGGTAGGCATGAATTGATCAACTGTCGTGCTTGTCACGAATCTCTGGTGTTTTCCAGGGTTAAAAAGGAATGTGCGGACTGCCACCTGGATATCCATCAGCAAACACTTGGATCTGATTGCGCGCGGTGCCACAATACGAGTTCATGGATAGTTGATGATGTTGCAGGCATTCATGAACGTATCTCGTTCCCTCTGACGGGGGTTCATCGTCACGCCAATTGCTATGATTGCCATCTATCAGAAACCGAACTACGATTCGAACCTATAGGAACCGAATGCGTGAGTTGCCATCTTCAGGACTTTAATCAAACCGAGTTTCCTGATCATACAAGGGTCGGATTCTCTACAGATTGTGCTCAATGTCACACTACTGAGGATTTTGAATGGTCTACCGATGAAGTCAATCATGATTTTTTCCCTTTGGAAAAAGGTCATGATATTCAGGATTGCGCGGCCTGCCATAATACTGATAATTATTCCGATATCAGTGCTGAATGTTTTTCATGTCACAGAAAGGATTATGAAAATACGAGTTTGCCTGATCATCAACTGGCCAATATATCTACCAACTGCATGGATTGTCATACGACCGATCCCGGTTGGACACCTGCCGAGTTCCTCCCTCATGATGCCCAGTACTTCCCCATCTATTCTGGAGCGCACGAAGGAGAATGGATGGATTGCATAGATTGCCATACTGATCCAAATTCATTTCAGACGTTCGACTGTCTCATTTGTCATACCAATCCGGAAACAGACGAGGGACATGACGGGGTCAATGGTTACATCTATGAAAATACAGCCTGCTTGGCTTGCCATCCCACCGGCAGCGCAGATGAGCAATTTGATCATAACGCGACAAACTTTCCATTGACCGGCGCTCATACGATGACCGATTGTATAGAATGTCACAGTGGCGGATATGCAGGCACTCCGACGGATTGTGCCTCATGTCATCAGATGGACTATGAAGGGTCCGTCAATCCGGACCACGTCGCGATCGGACTTCCGAATGACTGCGCCATGTGCCATACCACCACACCGGACTGGATGCCCGCCTCATTTCCGGTTCACGATGACTATTATCCGCTCAATGGCGCCCATGCCCTTATAGCCATGGAGTGTGCTGAATGCCATAATGGTGATTATAATAATACGCCAAACACCTGCTTTGGATGTCACGCCGAGGATTACAATGCGACCATTGACCCTGATCACGAGGTATTGCAGTTCTCTACCAATTGTATAGAGTGTCATAATGAAAGCTCGTGGACTCC
>JAWVZH010000063.1:0-15714 GCA_033722295.1 Saprospiraceae bacterium | reverse complement strand
GAGTGTACCGAGTTTAAGTTGCGATACGACTCAGGGCTTGACGATCGTATTTACGGCCACGGATGAGTGTGGCAATACGGATACATGTTCAAGGACGGTATACCTGATAGATACGACGGATCCGATAATAATCTCTTGTGCAGCAGATACTATTGTTGACTGTACAAGTTTGACGGATACAGCAACAACGGGTAGAATAATTGCAATAGATGACTGTAATATTGAAATAACAGACATCACATGGAATGATACCATAATTAACGGCAGTTGTGCAGATAACTATACTATTGAGCGTACATGGACAGCTACGGACAGTTGTGGTAACAGCTCTACGTGCTTGCAGACCATCATGGTCCAGGATACGGCGGATCCGGATATCGTGTGTCCTTCGGATACGACGGTGGATTGTACAGAGGATGCGAGTCCTGGTAATCTTGGTATGGCAACGGCAACGGATAACTGCACTGATGTAGTTACTGATATCACATGGAATGATACCATAATTGACGGTAGTTGTGCAGATAATTATACTATTGAACGTACGTGGACGGCCACAGACAGTTGTGGTAATAGCTCTACGTGCTTACAGACTATCATGGTACAGGATACAACTGATCCGACAATAACATGTCCTCCTGATACGGTGATCAATTGTACTGAAGACACTGATCCAGAGAATACTGGATTTGCAACTGCAGTTGACAATTGTTCTAACGATGTGATGGACATTACCTTTAGTGATAACATCACCCTCGGAGAATGCGTGGATAATTACAGAATTGATCGTACATGGACGGCGACGGACAGTTGTGGTAATTCAACGACATGTAGACAAGTGATCAGAGTAAGAGACACAGTAAGTCCTGTAATCACATTCTGCCCACCAGACACCGTAATAGATTGTACTGAAAATACGAGCCCGGATAACTTGGGTATTGTTGAAGCAATCGACAATTGCACCGATTCGGTAACGTACAAAATGTGGGTGGATACCATCATAGAAGGTGGGTGTAACAATGAGTTTACGATCGAACGACTCTGGATGGTGAGAGACAGTTGTGGCAATGAATCCACATGTCTGCAAACTATTATGGTACAGGATACGACGGATCCTGTGATCACCTGTCCTTCAGATACGACGGTTGACTGTACGAGTTTGACAGATACTGCAACATTGGGAGTAGCTACGGCTACAGACAATTGTACAGACAGCGTTACGAATATTACCTACAGCGATACCATTGTTGAAGGTAGTTGCGCGGATAATTATACGATAGAGCGTACGTGGACAGCAACTGACAGTTGTGGAAATAGCTCTACATGCTTACAGACTATCATGGTACAGGATACAACGGATCCAGACATTACGTGTCCTGCTGACACGACAGTGAATTGTACTGAGGATACGAGTCCAGGTAATCTGGGTATGGCAACAGCTACGGATAACTGTACGGATGATGTGACTGACATTACGTTTAGTGATAACATCGTATCAGGCAGTTGTGCTGATAACTATACTATAGAGCGTACATGGACAGCCACTGACAGTTGTGGTAATTCAAGTACGTGCTTGCAGACCATTATGGTACAGGATACTACGGATCCAGTCATCGACTGTACGATGGCCAGTGATACCACAGTAAGTTGTGATCAGGATGTTAACCCGGGCAATCTGGGTATGGCATCAGCTACAGATAATTGTACGGACAGCGTGACAAATATCACTTTCAGTGATAGCATCATTCCAGGCAATTGTGTAAATGAGTATACGATCGAGCGTACGTGGACAGCTACGGACAGCTGCGGTAATGCAAGTACTTGTCTACAGACCATTATGGTTATCGATACCGTCGGTCCGACGATCACATGTCCGGATACGGCTGATATCTTCTGTGGTGAGTCTGAACTGCCGGACAGTACAGGTTATCCTGCGGGAATGGACAATTGTAGCGACGCCGTCGTTTCTTATACCGACAGTACGTTTACAGGAGTTTGTGAAGGTGAGAAGATCATTTATCGAACATGGACCTCGGAGGATAGCTGCGGCAATCCGGGTAATTCTTGTCAACAGGTGATCAATGTGAGATGCGTTTCCTGTGTAGAGATCGAAAAAGAGGTGGTTGCTGGTCCTACATCGACGGGCAATCCAAATGAGTATGAGGTTGAATACAGGATCAATATCTGGAATCCGAGCATATTCGGAATCACTTTCGATGTGACGGATACTCTCCTGTACGGTGATGGTATTAATGTCACCTCAGCCACTGCCGCGTATGTTAATGGCGATGGCCAGCAAGGAATACCTGGTGGCTTTGTGGGTAATGTTGCATTGATCAGTGATGATGAAATGTTGGGTCCGGATGCTTTCGACACCTTCAGTGTTACAGTGATCTATGAACTACAGCTGGATTCGCTGACGGCGGATGAAGCAGATTGTTCATTGCAAACAGGTGGTTCTGATGGAACTGGATTATTAAATGTAGGTGGCGTAGTAGAGCCAACCATTACCGTAACTGATTCGGTTTGTGTAGAAACACCATTCCCGATCCTGTCCAACTTTAAAGAGGTTTCTCAGGATGTCATGCTCACCGGTACACCGTTCACTTATACTATTCAGTATAGGCTTGTGGTCAGTAATACCGGTACGGCCAAGGGATGGTATGATCTGTCTGATACATTGAAATTTGGAAACGGCATTACTGTAGATACTGCAACAGCAAGTTATGAGGGTGGTGACGGACTCAGTGGTGTAGGTCCTGCTTTACCAATTGGCTTTAGCGGTGACTGGGTTCAGATCGTGGATGAGGAAATGGTACTGCCAAGCCGATCGGATAGCTTCCTCGTTGATGTTACCTTCTCGGTAGATCCAACGGCGATCGACTCTGCATCCGCGGATTGTATACTTACAATTGACGAATCCGGTAGTGGAGTGGTCAATGTAAGTGAGGTGAGCGATAAGTATCCTACGCGATTGGATACGGCCTGTGTCGAATTTACAGCATCACTCGGTGACTTCGTATGGGACGACATGGATGGAAATGGCATTCAGGACCCAGGCGAAAATGGATTTGAGAATATAGATGTTTCCCTATACACTTGTACAGGGCAATTTATTGGAACTGAAACTACGGACTCCAATGGATTCTATCTCTTTGATCCATTGGCTCCAGGTCAATACTACGCACTATTTGATATGGGTCAATTGGATACACTTTACTCCTGGACCAGACAGGATCAGGGTGGAGATGACAATTTAGACTCTGATGTCAATGCTGCTGGCCTGGGACCATGTACATTACTCGATGTGGGTGAGGATGACAGGAGCTATGATGCTGGCTTGGTGATTTTATCTACTATCGGAAACTTCGTCTGGGAAGATCTGGATGGAGATGGTATTCAGGATACCCTGGAACCTGGAATAGAGGGCATAGAGGTATTCCTGCATGACGCTAATACCGGAGACCTTGTTCAGCAGGATATCACAGATCAGGACGGGTTCTATCTCTTTGCCGATATATTCCCTGGTGACTACTATATCAGGTTTGTCTTCGGTTCAGAATGGTCGTTGACTCAGCAAAACGTAGGAGGAGACGACAATGTGGATAGTGATATTTCTAATGATTTCGGTCCGAATACCACAAGTTTGATCTCGTTACCAAGTAATATGATAGACGTTTCCTGGGATCTCGGATTATTCAGATGTGCACCGTTGGGTGACTTTGTATGGTTTGATATTGATGCGGATGGCATCCAGGATGCCAGTGAAAATGGCATCAACGGTGTCAGGGTTTATCTCTATGACATCAACGGTAACCTGATAGATCAGACGATCACAGGACCAGATCCAAATACGGCTTCGGGAGATGGATATTACAAGTTCTGCGTCGGGCCTGGAGAGTACTTCATTGTATTTGAAAGACCGGGTCATCTGGCGGCAAGCGATCCTTATGTAGGCAACAACAGAGAGGTTGATTCCGACATTACCCATCACTTCGTGATGTACAGTACGGATACCATTGAGGTTACCGGTTCAGGATCGATGAACTGTGATATTGATGGTGGTTTCCATCACAAAGCGACCATGGGAGACATGGTGTGGTACGATGCGAATAGCAATGGTGTTCAGGATGCCGGGGAGCCTCGTATCCAGGGTGCTACCATAAGTGCGTATGATGAGAACGGAATAATGTTCTGGCAAGATCAGTCCGACATCAATGGACAATTCTACATGGATGGATTGAGTACAGGTGATTACTTCCTCAAATTCGATCCTCCTTCAGGATACATGTTCACTACTCCGAATGCCACACTTGAAGAATTCGATAGTGACGTGGATGGTTCGAATGGACCTAGAACCACAACATTCTTCCATGTGAATCCGGGAGAACATGAACCTGATGTTGATGCCGGTCTTGTCAGCGGTTTCTTACCGATCGAGTTGCTCGACTTCAATGCGGTGCTCAATGGTGACAGGGTGGATGTGACCTGGAGAACGGCGGTTGAATTGAATACAGACTTCTTCGAAGTGGAAAGAAGGCATGAGTCAGAGAAGGACTTCACGGTCATAGGTGAAGTGGAGGCGGCAGGAACGAGCTATTCACCGCAGGATTATCTCCTGAAAGATTTTGATGTCCAGGAGACAGGTCTGTACTACTACAGACTCAGACAAGTGGACAGGGATGGAGCATTCGGATATAGTGAAATTCGAGTTGTTGAGGTCAAGGGTACTATCAACACAATTAATCTGTATCCAAATCCGACCTCTGATCTGTTGACTCTTGAATTGTATCTCAATAAAGGATCTCAATTCTCTATTGACCTTCAGGATGAAATGGGTAGAACTGTTCCGGATCATTATATCGAGATCGATGCCAAAGCGGGATATAACAAACATCAGATCGATGTGAGAAATATTCCTAGTGGCGTATACATCATCAGACTCAAGGTTGACGATGATGTAGAATTAATGAGATTTACCAAGGTTAACTAAAACCGGGTCTCGATTAGAAGTAAAGTGGTCTTGTGTTTTTCACGCAAGACCACTTTTACATTTTCAACTGCCTATAATCAACTGGATGTCCCAATTCAGGATCAATATACGCCACCTGTTAACCGGTTTTATCATTTCAAAGCCAGAACTGTGATCAAAAGACCATTAATGCTCGATATAGATGAGAAAACAGGTAGAAAGGGATCACGGGATTGCTGTGCTCAGAGGGAAAAGTAATTTCAAATAAAAGGGATCCTGATCGAATGGTGTGGAGCCATGATATAATGATTCTTTCTAGAATTCGAGCTATGACTTTTTTTACTGACTGATATACAACTTTTTAATTTTCGTAAGCGGTCCCGGACACAATGCGGTATGACAATTCATGCAGCTTTCCACGAGAGCATTATGGGCAGCTTTGAGACGACCGCTTTCGGAGTCATACAATTCCTCAAGTAGCATGAGGTAAGATTGCGCAAACGCCCGGTATTCCAGACTTCTGACCTTGTCAGGTTCCGTTGCATTCAGGGTATGAATGTTTCCGATTTCCATCGGGAATGAAGGCTTTACTCCTGATTTGATTTGTTCTTTGACGACCATGTGCTGATCAAACAAATCTCGCATGACCAGAGCAAGTTCACTGTCTCCATTCGGGTTGACAATATCCTGGGATGACCTGCAAGACTCCGACTCACAGGAAACAGATAGTGCTGTCACATAAAGTGATGTTAGCAGTAGAAAAATCTTGGACCTGCACACTCTAAAGACTCTTTCATTTATATTATGACAAACGATCATCTAGATCATCTGCGCCAGTAATTCTACTAATTTTTATCTGTAGTATCGGCAGCTATGGAATCTGCCTTCACTGTATCCATTGAAACGGGTTCCGGCTGCGGCGGTGACCACTCCGTACCCTCTACCAAGGAGGCCAGATCATTGTACATTTCCTGTTTTTGGTTTTTGATAGAACCCTTCATAAGAGCCATCATGGCTTTACCAATAATGCCTTTTGAGGCGCCAGTCATAGTCTCGGTGACCTTGGTTTTACCATCTTTTTCTTCGAAGGTGACATCCACATGAAACTTGCCGTAGTCGTCATCCAGGTCAAAACCAAATTTTTCGTCTGGAATATAATCCGTTATGGTTTCAACCATGGTGAATTCCCTGCTGCCTTCCTCAAATGTCAATTTGTACTTTGAACCAACCCTTAATTCCTCTCCATCGATAATTTCACTGCTCTTATATCCTGGGATCCAGTCCCTCATGTACTGTGAATCCTGGAAAATGGCAAAAGCCTTTTCTACGGGTGCATCGATAGAGACGCTGACCTGATCTTCATAAGTTGGATTCAGAAGCCCTATCACTATTATTATGGCGGCCAATGCTCCTATGATTCCCAACACCCAATACAATATCTTCCTGATCATTTTTCAATGATTTAATGTGATTGAAAATACGGAAGAAACTTTGAAGTAGGAAACCGGACATATATTGGAGATTGGTAATGATGTCCAAAAATGACGTGCATCTTTTATCTATTTTACACTTGAGTTAACGGAATACTAATAAACCTACCGATTCTATGTCTGAAAATATAACATTCAAGAACAAAGCGGGTGACGAGTTATCTGCCAGGTTGGATCTTCCACCTGATCAAAAACCGAAAGGGACCGCTCTCTTTGCACATTGTTTTACCTGTAATAAGAATTTCAATGCTGTAAGGCATGTTTCCCGGGCCTTGATTGAAAAAGGTATTGCGGTACTGAGATTTGATTTTACGGGACTTGGTGAGAGTGAGGGAGAGTTCAGTGATTCTACCTTCTCGATGAACGTCCAGGATCTGCTTTCAGCCTGTGATTATCTGGAAGATAGAGGGCTGTCCCCGGACATTCTGATAGGGCATTCCCTCGGTGGGGCAGCCGTGGTGTTCGCTGCCGAACAAATGGATAAAGTACAGGCTGTAGTGACCATTGGTGCACCTTCGGGTCCGGACCATATACGCCATCTTTTTGAAGAAGATCTGGAAAAGATCAAGTCTGAAGGTGAGGCAAAAGTGAATATTGGGGGGAGGCCATTCAAGATCAAGAAGGAATTTGTGGACGATCTGCGCAATAAGAACATGAAAGCTATTTTGAATAAACTGGAAATACCGTTGTTAATATTTCATAGTCCTGTCGATCAAATTGTGGATGTAGAGAATGCCGCAGAGATCTATAAGGCCGCCCGACATCCGAAGAGTTACATCTCCCTTGATGATGCCGATCACCTTCTTTCAAAAAAGGAAGACTCCCTATATGTTGGAGAGGTCATTTCCAGCTGGTTAGTGCGATATCTCCCGCAAAAAATGCAGAAGGAACCATTTCCCCATATTCCTGAAAAAGGCGTGGTCGCACACTTGGGTAATGAAGGGTATACTACGACTATTCATGATGGAAGACATCGATTTATCGCCGATGAACCCAAGAGTGTCGGAGGAGAGGACCTTGGTCCTTCACCTTATGAGCTTTTGAGCGCCGCTCTGGGTTCTTGCTCTGTGATGACCTTGCAGATGTATGCACGCCGAAAGAAGTGGGATCTGAAAGAGGTTATTGTTGAAGTTGAGCATTTTAAGGATCACGCCCATGATTGTGATCATTGCGAAGACAAAGAAGAAAAAATAGATCACCTTCACAAGCACTTCACCTTCATGGGAGACCTGGATGATGATCAGAAAAAAAGACTCCTTGAGATTGCTGAAAAATGCCCGGTCAATAAAACACTCCAGGGTGTCAAGCATATCCAGTCGACAATTAAAGGATCCTCGGAAAGTTAAAGGTAATAGTACAATTCAGCTAATTTCAATTCAATTGTCCCTTGAACTTATCTTCTATTACCCGAGATCAGTGTTGGGTATAAGGAACTGGGCGTTAAGGCCGAATTTAATATTCGATCAACACTAATCTTACCTTTTGTACTTCCTCGATTAGAATAAAAAAGACCACCTGGAATAGATGGTCTTTCGGGTTAAAAAGAGGATGCTCTCATTTATCTCTCGATCCTGTGCATTTTAACGATGTATTGCTCTTCCTCAGTGATCAACCGACCGACATAGAGACTTGAACATTTGAGTATTTCACGTCCTATTTCGATACTTTCTTGTTCATTTACACTTTTAGTATATATGAGTTGACCATTCAGAGTGTAGATCTCAAATCGGGCTTGTCGCGTGCTGATGTTGCCAATTGTGATTTTCACCTGCTCAGTGAATGGATTGGGAGACACGGTGACCAATTCACTGGAAGTTCCATCATCAGTAGAAGTCACCTGCCTAACTTCAAGGTTAATTTTAACTTCACTTAGGTCAGAATCTATCAGAAGGAGATCAAGTGGGAGGTCATCACCACTTAAAAACTCACTTAGCATTCCAGACGACTTAGCTTTGTAAGTGACTTTCAGCCATGCACCCTCTAATCGGGTCTCGTCAAGTGCTGGCTCCACATATACATATCTCCACTCGTCTTCATATCCGGCCCAGTTTTCACCTGAGACTAAATCCGGCGCGCCGACCTCCACGATCTCAAGATCCGCTTTATTGAATTTTTGGCTAAACTGTAAACCAATCGCTGTTACGGGTTTATCTATATGTATCCAACTATCGTATATCTCACCAGCTTTTAATGCTTTATCATGAAGATACATAGTGACATTCTGAGGAGATCGGGTTTGATTTTTTCCATCCAGCCTTCCTGTTAGATCTCTATCACTCAGCTCACCGATTTTGACTGGTACAATATCAGCATCATAATAGGGAAGTTGATCAATATCTACTGCCTGGATGGGTAGAATCTGAGTGGTGTCCGCCACGTAAAACTCCCATGGGTCGCGTTCCAGGTTCTTGGCGCCAAGAATAATAGCTCTCAACTCCGCGGCATCAGACACCGTAATGGATTCTGAATTATTTATGTCGGCAGCTATTTGATGAAATACAGTATGTTGATCAGGGTTTATCAACATTTTAATGAGTAATATATAATCAAGTGTGCTCAGTCCATCTCTTGGGTTATTATCAAAGTGCTCGAGATGAAGAGTGAAAGGCGCGACGTAATTGGAGTCATCCACGCATAGATTAAAACTCAAATCGTCTGGATTTGCAGGTAATTTACACTCAAGAGCAACCTGCTTTTCAAGGTTTCTATCATACACTTCATATTGCAAAGGCAAATTAAAATTTAAAGGCTCCAACTTGTAGTTGAAATAACGCCCTCCCAGGTTACCTGTGATATTAATGTTTGATCGCACCTCTACTAAAGTCCAGCATTCATTTTGATTGCCCGCATGGTCTGTGACGAACAATTTGACCGTTATAACAGAATTGGCGTCGGAGGTGTCAAATCTAATCACATCGAGCTGGCCGGACTCATCAAATGAATATCTGGCTATGCCACAGTTGTCATATGAACCTTCATCGATATCATCAGGTGTCAGCTCATAATGTCCTGTATTGTCCAGGGTCACAACAACCCTGTTTTGGCAGACAACTACCGGATCTATTGTGTCACTGGAACACTCGACATGTATTTCCTGGGTGATGGTTTCCTCATTTCCTGAACACCAATCCAGAACGGTCCATTTACGTACAATCCTCTTCAAAGAATAACAGGGTTCATCGGCCAGGGTGAATACCTGATCGTGAAAATTGGAACTTATGTCACTACAAGAATTATGGGTGATCGGTTGGCCTGTAATTTGGGGGTCTGGAATAGTAGTCCCATTCATAAAAATATTATCACTGCAATTAAGTATCGGCTTGTCTATTCCGTTATAGTCAGGCAATGGTTCCAATTGATCCAGCGGTCCATTGGTGATAAATATCGAATCACAGCCGCGGTATTCATTATAATCTCCATCTATGAGGAGCCAGCATCTTGCAACAATGGCAGTGTATGGGTCAAGACAGTCATAATGAACTGTGGCATCTCCATATAACAGTGCAAATGAATCACATCGAGTCCAGTTGTACAATTGATAGTTGCGATTGCCGTATGATATGATGACCACAGAATCGGGCAACGGAAATCCAAGGTCCTCAGGGGAGATGTCGTCTGTACAACTCACATAGAAGTTTTTGGTTTCGAGGATCGGGTCTTCATTCCCGTCACAATCTTTAATGGCTAGTCTCACTTCCCCCCAACAAGAATTTCCCGTTTTACCATCCTCTACTTCAAAAATAAATACAGAAGGTAACTGAGCATCTATGGTATCAAGCGTGTGTCTTACATTATTCGTGTCACGGTAATAGATGTAGTAATCACGGTCATTGCAAATGGGGCTTTCCAGAAATAGTTTTGGGGTAGCCGGATAGGATGAGTTTTTTCCAACCGTGAGATGAATCGGATGACCACATGCGATGGCATCACAACTGTCCGAAACATTAGAAGCAGTGATTAGTGTGTTGAAGAATAGAATAAATGCGAAAAGTGCAGGCAGAAATTTCAGGATATTGTTGTGGTGTTTCATAATTCAAATAAATTTTAAGATGAAATTGGATTGTTTATAGTTTACTTCTAATACCTATCGAAAACGCTGCTTCATGAATGGATTGTTTCCATAAATTATTTTTAGCCTTTTGTCCGAAAGCGTTATAGCCAAAGGAAAGTCCACCAGTGAGACTGAAATTGGATGCCACACGAATGATAATGCCAACCCTTCCTTCGAGGGATGCATCAAACCTAGTTTGATATCTTTCTTTCAAATCAATAAGTTGTAGGTCCTTTGAGGATGTATGGATTGACTTGCCTGATCTCCATCGACTGACCACCGGGTTGAATGTTAAATCTGTGAAGATCGAGAGATTATTGGTTGGTATGATATATCTCAGGGTTATTGGTGTATATAAAGTTCTGAATAATTGATGGTTGGCACGCTTAACTTTTGCAATTGTTTTACCTGAGGCAGAGCCATAAATATCAGTGACTGCCCCATCCCAGTCCTCTATGGTCCTGATCAATTGATCCGGACGCGTATTTGGAAACGTATCAGTGAAGGATTGAGAATATGAAATGTGGCTCTGTGAATAGCGCAAGCCGATGCCTACATGAAGTTTTGAAGTGAGTTGCCTGTATACCCTGCCGTCCACACCTAACGCTTCACAGTCTTGTTCAACCAGATCAAATTCTTTTTCCAAATCTGCAGCTCCTGGATTAAATTTGGAGTATTGACTGAAGATAATTCCGGATAAGAGGGAAAATTCTATGCTCCAGTTGTGGTTTTTGTCATTTTTATATAAATCTGGCAATTTGGCAAGATTCTTTGGAGGACTATACAATGTATTGAGTGGCAGCGTCAATTCAGAAGAACGAAGTATATCAAGCGGCATCTCGGCGATTGAACGTTCTGTATGAAGTTTCGTGGATGGCAGTTCCATTTGTGAATCGACAGTGATCTTCTCAACTTCTGATATATTCGATGGCCTATTTAAAGATTCGGCATCATCAAAAGTTCGTAAAGATTCCCGAGCTGATTTATTATTATCTGATATTGTGATTTTTCGATTCTGAACATGTGATTGGTCATTAAATATGCGAGTAATGTCTTGATCGTTCATTTTATAATGAGATAGTTGTTCATTTTCATTTGGTTCTGCAATTATCTCATAATCAGACGCATTCATATTTTCTATATGCTGCCGGCTGGTATTTGGTTTCGGGATGACCGGCCAGACTGTTATCCATGCAACGGCTACCAATCCGAAAAGCCCTCCAAACCACATAAGGAATATTCGCCGTCTTCTTTTCTTGTTTTCTTTTTGCAGTCGTTCATTGATCAAGATCCAGTCATCCTCATAATGACCAGATGATTCGTGACCCTGTATCGAATTATTTAACCAATTTTTAAATTGATCTTGAGACATATTGCAATCTGTTGTGATTTGACAATCTTTTTTTTAGTAAAGACTTGGCTCTCGCAAATTGAGAGCGTGAAGTGCTTTCGGTTATATTTAAGCAAAGGGATATTTCTTTGTGCGACAGACCCTCGAAGGCATATAGGTTGAGTACGAGCCGATATCCTTCAGGAAGCTTTTGTATTTCTGATATTAAAGCCTCTTCAGATACCGGAAACTCATTTTGGTTATCTTCGTCCGTTTCAATTTGTTCGTGATTTAAATCGAAAAACTTGACTTCATTTTTTCTCAGCTTGAGAATGGTGTAGTAACATAATTTATACATCCAACCTTCGAATTCTCCTTGATCCGGATCAAAGTTTTTAATCGACATTAGAATTTGATAAAAGCATTCCTGAAAGTACTCCCTGGCATCCTCATTTGTGCTGCTGTATCTTCGACAAACTGTCATAACTTTAGGTGAGAATAGCTCGAACAGTAGTTTCTGAGCCTTCTCATCTTTTTGACAGCACTTATTTATAAGATCCTTGAGTTGCAAGACCAATCAGTTTTTCAGGAAGTTGTATGAAATATTGGCCTTGTCTTTTTGTCCACCACCGACGTCAACGGTGACATCTGAGAATGTTAGGTCGACATAGTTTTTACCGGCGTGAACGTACTCGGTGATTAACGGTTTGTCTGGGATCTGTACGATGGTATATTCCCGATCCGTAAACGTGGATGGTGAACTCCAGAATAGGGCGCCATTAGCATCATTTAATTTAAACCTGTGAAATTCCGATCCATGAGTACTGGTAACCAGGATTTGAATTTGCGATGGTGAACCATTTTTATCTGTGATGATGGCTTCGCACGAGCGATACAGGAAGTGATGCGATGATGAAGAAAAAGTAGCCTCTGTATTGGGGTCTTGTTCACAGGCAGAGAGTGTAATGTTTCGGCCTTGTCCCGAGTTTTTTGTTTTTGTTATGAGAACGGGTGCCGATTCACCGAATTCGAATCCTGTGATTTCTACGCTATTCGTTTCACATGCTGTATTGAAAAAAGAAAATTGACCATCCGGTCCTAATGGAATAAGGGAAGAATTTTTGGTGGTTGTACCAATTTCAAGAAAACCGGACTTGATACTGCGACTACAGTCTCTTACAATACCCGAATAGAATAAATACTGATAAATTGTTTGGTTGGTTTTAATATCAATAAATTCTGTGAGGGGAAGGCTAATCTTGAATTCATCAAATCTATTACCACATATGTCTATTAGCGAGAGATTGAATGACCCAGCCGGAAGCCAGGTCCTGATTGTTCCTCCAGATGAGAGTGAGAAGGATTTTTTGATGCGATTATCAGTATTGGTTACTTCTATCTGCACATGACTCAAGGGAAAGTCTGAATTTGTTGATATCGCACCTTCCAGTACTTTGGCCTCCACCTTTTGACCAATAAGTATATGGCCAGTGAAGTCAGTATTCAGCTCTATCCTGCGAGAGTGAACTTCATTAAATGGAACAGAGTGGTATTGGCCGGATTTTTGTTGGATGAATACTTCTTTACCTTGAATGTCAAAGGGTAGATTCAAAGTGATGTCATAAGTCTGTCCTGATTCAAGATTATGGCCCGTTCCATCCGTCAGTTGAAACAATATCATTTGATAAGGGAGGATGACAGTCGGATTATTGGTGAAATTGTCAGCCCTGAATAGTGAGACTTTTTCAAAGAGGGCGGCAACTTCTTCATCGTTTAATATATCCAGTGAGACCGTATACATCCCAGTGTAGGGTTGCGATGTTGCGGGAATTACGAGGCTGTTAGCTGGTATTTGAATTTCTATTTCTTCAAGTTGAATCTCGTTGGTTTTCCAGGATTCAAACGTTGCACTTCTGGTAGTGGGTAGGAGGGGAGCATATAATAGGAGTGTTTGTCCGGCCAGAGGATCTATGGGTAGGATCTGGTAGAAGTAGCCCTGTTTCCCGTATTTCACAAAACTGCTATCCTGCCAGGCATTGATTTTATCGAAGGTGAAATATCCTTGAGCATCAGTGATAAGAGTTTGATCATGCCATTTCACTTCTACATCTTTTACCCTTGAACCATCCAGACGATGGACAAACCCCGTGAGATGAGATTCAACGATCTGACGCGGAGGATCAGGCAAAAATGTGCTATCCAGAGAATCATCGTCCTTGTAGCAAGCGATGAAGAAAAATGTAATGATAAGCGCGAATGAGGTATGAGCTATCTTCATTATTGCGGGTTTTCAATTGGTACTTATCTGAAAGATGCAAAGTGCTGCATGTGTGCGGCATGAATTTAAGAGAAATGGCTTATTCGAAATTCACTTATAGGGCCAAAATCGGGAGTTAAGGTGGTTTAAGGTTTAAGGTTGTAAGTTTAAGGTTAGTGTATTGTGTATGCCTTAATAGCGTTGAGAGTTCAAGGAAGACCGTGGAGGAATTTTTTCCAAGGAGTAAGATTAACTCAAGTGTGTAGTATAAAGTGAAGATCAAATACAGTCATTATACAGTGAGGAAAGTTATGCGGTCTAAAATTTCAACTAGCCGAATGGCTTGAGTAGCTCACTTGGATTGATCCCGAAACGCCGGGAAAATATGCGTGTGAAGTATGGGCCATTTTCGATACCCACTTCCATTCTAACTTCCCCTACACTTGCGAATTTCTGAGATTTTAACAAATGATAGGCTTTCTGCAGTCTGATCTCGCGTATAAAGGCCACTGGCGTCAGGCCTGTGTGTTGTTGAATCAAGCGCTCGACCTGACGTTGGCTGTAATTCATTCCTCTTGCCAGTTGTTCAACCTTAAAGGTAGGATCGTCCAGGTTCTTCAATATAACATTTTCGGCGCGTACCGCCACAAGCTCCTCTTTACCCGGGGTTTCACTATCCGAATCAGTCACCCTACCTTGAAAGGAGGCTCTGGATTGCCGGTTTTGTAACAAATTATCTGCTCTAGCCAGCAATTCGTTTGGATGGAAGGGTTTGGTCAGATAATCGTCTACTCCCAGCCGGAAGGCCCGGACCGTATCTTCTTCAAGAGTTCTGGCCGTCAACATCATGAAGGGTAGGTCTTTCCATCCGTCCTTTTGATTCGCCCTTACCTTTTCTAACAATCCAAATCCATCCATACCGGGCATCATGACATCTGAAACCACAAGATCGAAATTAGACGATTTGAGGAAGGAAAGGGCTTCCTGTCCATCTGAGGCGGTACGGCAGTGATAATATGGGGAAAGGACTTCCTGTAAAAAGAGCTGCATTTCGGGATGGTCCTCCACGACCAAGACGCGGGCAGATCGAGTGGCTTGAGAAGGAATATATGTAAATGCTTCTGAGCCCTTCTTACTAGCCTCAGATTCCGGCTTGCCTCGGGCTGGTCTTTTCTCTAACTTCCTGGCAGGCAGAGTCAGGGTAAACCGGCTTCCCCTTCCTTTTTCACTTTTCACGCTCAATGCTCCTCCCATTAAATCAGCCAATTCACTGGCAAGAGCCAAACCGATGCCCGTTCCACCTGATTGTCCGGCATCTACATGTTTGCCCTGATAAAAACGATCAAACAAGCGCGCCTGATCTTCTCTGGATATACCAGGACCATCATCTTCTACTGTCAATTGTATTCCCTTCGATGTCGATTCAGCATGGAGCATTACACGGCCCCCACTTTCGCAAAATTTAAGGGCGTTGGACAGCAAGTTGTTTACAATCTTATTGAATTTGTCTGGGTCCAGCCACCAAATCTTATTTTCCGGAAGGTTGTTTTTAATTTCCATCCTGATACCACGCATGTCGGCATAAGATTCATAAGCGGAAAAGAGTCTTTGAACCTG
>JAWVZH010000062.1:0-15871 GCA_033722295.1 Saprospiraceae bacterium | reverse complement strand
TTTTGTTCAGCCGCAACGTTCTGCTCGATACCTTCGATAGAAGATATGGCATATATTATCGACCCGGTGTTGATCTGATCCATCGAACGTGATGTGATTGCCAGGCTATTATCGATGCGATCGACATTGATCTGGGCGTTCAATACTATCGGTGTGAGTATGAGCAGGACCATCAATTTTTTATACCACTTCATCTTTTTGAGGTTTTAATTGTCCTAAGTCACCAGTCAATTCTGATATAAAATAATACATCAACCGTACCGAACTGATGTGCTTTGAGTAGTATTTAAAAATTTGGGGGTTTCCCCTGATCGGGGTTTTCCCGAATGATGAGATGGACTCTGCGCTGAATCTTTTACACCTTTCGCATTCCTTTTTTCCGTATTTTACAGCATTATCTAACCTCAAAATACTGCAAAATGAAACAGTTATTTCTTCTTTTCCTCTCCCTTGCTATATCCGTCAACCTGGTCTCTCAGGAGGAAGAGGACTCCTATATGATGATGGAGAACGTATATATCTGGGTCAAGCCTGGCAACCAGAATGATTTCGAAAAGGCCGTCAAGGCTCATAACGAAGCTCACCATTCTGGTGCCCATAGCGCGCGGCTCGTAAAAGTAGCAACAGGCAGTGATGTTGGTCAGTACGTCTGGCAAATGGGTCCCTGTACGTTTACCGACCTTGACAGCAGGCCCAGCGATGAAGCCCATGACACAGACTGGCAAGAAAATGTTGTTCCACACATCAAGTACGTCAGTTCTGTAGAATACTGGCGCAATATGCCGAAGATTTCACATTTCAAGGAAGGAGATGATCCTCATGACAAGTTGAGCGTCTGGCTTCTTGATATAGAGCGTGGCGAGTGGTACCGATTCAAGGCTTTCATGGAAAAAGCCGTTGCGGTATCTAAGAAAATGGATTCAACGCTTTCAGCCTGGTACAACGAATTCAATGAAGGTGACGGCAGAGATGCTGCCATTGTCTGGAGATTGAATGGCTGGTCAGACCTGGATAATAATGAATGGAGTATGTCCAAGGAGTATGACAAGATGTATGGTGAAGGCTCCTGGGATGACGCAATGGAAGAGTGGGAGGAATTTGTTAAGTCCCGTTCTGCCGTGATCTGGGAGATCCTGGATTAAGCACTAAATACACGTACGAAATAAAAAGCCCGGTGGTCAGACGACCGGGCTTTTTTTGTGCTTTCAGCTAACATTGAATGTTCTCAATGTCCTCCTCAAGTTGTTCAACATCCTCCTGAAATTGTTGACGCTGTCCGACCTTTGTAAAGCAATCTTCCCAGTCCCGTATTTCCTCCAGATAATCAAAAAGCGCAGCCCTGTATGCCTCGCAATTCTCCGTGGTTGGATCCATACCATAGGTCTGTGCTGCAGCCGTCAATGCATCAATTTCATCTTGTAATTCTTCCTGAGGCGACCAATTCGGTCCGCATCTTACCGAATCATCGTCGTCCTCATCATCTTTGTTGCATGCAACCAGGGTGGCTATCGCCAAAAACCCGATTAAAAAAAGCTTTCTACTCAAATTCATACTATTGGTTTTTGAATGATATTAGTTCTCATTTAAGTTAAAAATAAATTCAATACTAATTTTTGTACCTTATTTCCCTTTCGTAGTGAATAACTACCAACACCCATGCGTGGAGCTATTGCAATCATGTGCACTATAGGATGCCTTCTGTGGTGTTCTCATGCAATAAATGCTCAACTGGACTCCATCCATTACCTTCCTCCTGCTCATGCAGCCGCCGAATATGGTGAACACTACCTGTACCTCACCACACCACATACTGACAGTATCGTCATTAACATAACTCTCGGCAATGGCCAGTCTGTTCTGGATAATGCAGGCTTCCCCCTGGATAGTGTCATGATCAGTAATTCAACACCCCAGGCCATTTTCCTGGGAAGGTCCATAGCCGCGGGTTCTGATATGCCCGTTCTGGCAGCAAAGAACGAACTGAATCAACCAATCTCGCATAAAGGACTTATCCTGCGCTCAGACAAGGTCTTCTATGTCAATTACAGGATGCGCTCCGGATTACAGGGCGCCTCTCTGACCTCAAAAGGTGAAAATGCTCTAGGCATGGACTTCAGGATAGGTCATATACCCGGCGCTGCCAATGCCCGGGTGCCTGCCTCCGTGCGGCGTTCCAATTTTGTGTCAATGATGGCAACTGAGGACAATACTCAGGTCACGGTCTCAGAAATGGACCCTGACCTAAGCTATGAAGACACTCTCGGATTTAATCGTTCTGGTGGCTCAATACAGGTAACTCTCAACGCAGGAGAGAGCTATGTTCTGTCGGCCTATTACGGAGTGGGTTGGCCTGCCGCCAACGCGATGGGCCTGATGGGAAGCAGGGTAACTGCCAGTAGTCCTGTTGCTGTAACCTGCGGTTCGTGGTTGGGCTCGCCATTCAATTTTAACAACCAGGACATAGGCATAGACCAGATCGTCCCGATCGAATATACAGGGGATCGATATGTTCTGGTGCGGGGTGACGGACCTGCAACTCTGGAGATCCCCATTGTGGTCGCCTTTGAGGATAGCACGGAGATCTCGGTCAATGATGCGGGGACCGTCACCATGCTCAACGCAGGAGAACACTATCTTGTCAGCGCTTCCTATTACACTCCTGATGAAAATGTATATCTCCATGGCAACAAGCCGTTCTACATGTACCAGAGCCTGGCCGGGGCCAATGATTCTAGAACCGGCGGACTCAACTTTATTCCTCCGTTGGGCTGTTCCAGCGAGAAGTCCATAGATAATATTATGGATATTGATCTGATAGGAAGTACCCCTTTTCAGGGCAAGTTATTTATCGTTGCTGAAACTGGTGAGGACGTTTGGGTCAATGGTAATCAGATACCGGACCTTCTTTTGAAGCCTATTCTCGGAAACCCCGACTTTAAAACCATTAAGTCTCCCAATTTGTCAGGACTGATAGACGTTCGTTCTACGGGCGCTATTCAGGTTGGTATTTTCGGACGCAACAATGCCGCTGGTTGGGCCGGATATTTTTCCGGATTCAAAAAGGCCGTTCCACCGGAAGTCAAGCTCAATACGACTCTGCTATGCAATCAACAGTTATATCTAGATGCAGAACATGCTCAAAGAGTGGAATGGTACTTTAACGATTCCCTGATCGCCACCGGTTCCAAGTCATTGAAGAACCTTTCTCCCGGTAAGTATCATGTAGTCGGTTTCAATAAGTTCTGCAGGGACATCAAGATAGATACATCACCTGTGGTCACCGTCAGAGAGCCATTAAGATTTACATCATATTCCAATGCCGTACCCTGTCAGTCCTCCAATACCGGGAAAATAAATGTAGATGTAGACTCCGGTGGTTATCCGCCATTTGAGTTTTCTCTGGAAGGACAAACCGGCTTTTCCAGGGAACGCGCTTGGGACTCTCTATACGCGGGGGAATATATACTGGCTATAAAAGATTCTCTCGGTTGCCTTCTCCGGGACACGATACGTATCGAAAATGAAGGTAAAACTCCGGAGGTGGTTCTGCAAGTACCCGATTCGATCACCTGTGCAAGTCCAAATGTATCCCTGTCCTCATCCGGTTCGAGTACTGGTCCCGAATATCAATATTCCTGGACCAACCCCGAAGGAGATATCATTTCGAATGATACCGTTGCTGTAGTCAATAAGCCCGGCCTTTACGTTTTAAAGGTCACAAACCAGAGAACTGGCTGTTCTCACAAGGATAGCATCATGACTGTATCAGATAAGACCTCTCCTCAAATAGAGACCGGCGGTGGCGGATGGTTAACATGTGTGACCACTGAGCGTCAACTTTGGGTCAGCCACAACCTCGACAAAGACCATGCTGAAATTACATGGGTCTCACCTGTCGGTCATCCACCGGTAGATTCCGCATCGCAAACGATATCAGTTTCTCTACCCGGAGACTACACTGTATCTGTCTTGGACCAAAAAAATGGCTGTATTGCAGATACGATTATTCACGTAACGATAGATACCGCGAAACCTCAAATTCAAATCGATCCACCGGATACACTCACTTGTGATGTAAAAATGGTTAGGTTAGGGTCCGACTATCTGCATCACCGAAATGCAAATTTATATTGGTCCACGGTAGATGGGAACATTATAGAAGGTGACCACACCAACGCTCCGCTCATCGATCAAAGTGGAACGTATCAATTAGTGGTTTCTGACACCGTAAATGGGTGTTCAGATTCACTTAGCATCACTGTGGTCCAGGACACCATCAAGCCATATCTCACATTGCCTAAAACGGCACGACTAACCTGTAGAGACAGCGTGATCGTCGTTCATCCTGGAATCGAGGTTTGCCCGGAATGCTCCGATCTGTGGACCACCATTAATGGACAGAATATTTCGGATCCCGATCATCTTGTTCAGCAGTTTACATCTCCGGGAAATTATCAGCTGACAAGAAAAAATAACCGGACCGGTTGTTTATCCATTGATTCAATATTAATCGATAAGGCGCCGGAACCCGAATTAATTGAAGTGACTTCCTATCAGGGTTCGTGTGACCAACAATGGGGGTCGATCTCCATCGATACAGTGGTCGGAGGAGAAGGGCCTTATAAATATTCCATTGACGGTGGTATGACTTTTTCAAATGAGAATCTATTCGAGCAGATCCCTCCGGGTGAATATCAAGTTATTATCCGGGATGTCAACGGTTGTGAATTAAGTTATTCATCGAAGGTCTTCATTCCCCAAAAGGTTCGCATCATCTCCATTGAGGACCTGATCTTATCGCTTGGCGAAAAAGGCCGCTTTATGGTTGAGGTGAATCTTGAGGAAAACGAAATTTCCGACATCACCTGGCATCCTTCCGAAGATCTAAGTTGCCGAGATTGTCTTAACCCTGAAGTTTTGGGAATCAAGGGTGGTCAATATCAAATTGTAGTTGAAGACATTTATGGCTGTCGTGACAGCGCTACGCTTACCCTTAAAGTAGACCGTGACATCGACGTCTTTATTCCCAATGTATTTTCACCTAATGGCGATGCCCTTAATGATGGTTTTACTGCCTTCGTCAAAGAGGGTCAGGCCCGGCGTATCAAAGCAATGCGGGTTTTTAGCCGTTGGGGAGAGTTGGTTTTCGAAACTACAGACATCCCAGTCAATCAACCGAGCCTTGGTTGGCAGGGGCTTTTCAATAATGAGCTCCTGGATCCTGCTGTTTTCGCCTATACTATCGAGATCGAGTTTATCGATGGATCCACGGAAGTATACAGTGGTGATGTGACCCTTTTGCGATAATAGTTACCGGTCTACGTGCTATTGGCACTGAATGACTTTTAGTTAAGATGTATCTGGAGGCCTTCTATGCTGTCCTTGGCATCTCCAAACAACATTTTAGTATTATCTCTGTAAAAGAGCGGGTTGACGACGCCGGCATAACCGCTGGCCATCGATCGCTTCAGTACGATCACATTTTTTGCCTTCCATGCTTCTATTACAGGCATTCCATAGATCGGACTGCTGGTATCTTCCTCTGCCGCCGGATTGACTATATCATTGGCGCCCACAACAAGGACGACATCCGTATTGTCAAGGTCCTCATTGATCTCGTCCATTTCCATAACTATATCATATGGTACATCGGCTTCGGCCAACAACACATTCATATGTCCTGGTAATCGTCCTGCCACAGGGTGTATGGCGAAGCGAACATTAATACCTCGCGCTCTCAGGTTCTTGGTCATCTCAGCAATACTATGCTGTGCTTTGGCTACCGCCATACCATAACCGGGTGCAATGATCACATTTTTCGAACCCTTGAGAAGCATGGAAACCTCTTCGACCGAAGTGGCCGTCGTATGACCGTTGGCCTTGTGATCCGGGAGTTTCATTTTTTGAGTCGTCTGACCAAATCCACCGAGAATAACACTCAGGAAATGACGATTCATGGCCTTACACATGATATAGCTCAGGATCGCACCCGAAGAACCCACAAGGGCGCCAGTAACAATAAGAAGGTCATTGCCCAGCATGAAACCTGCTGCTGCTGCCGCCCATCCCGAATAAGAGTTGAGCATCGATACGACAACTGGCATGTCAGCTCCACCGATGGCCATTACCAGTAATATGCCTAGAATAGAAGACAGGATGGCAATGATCAACAGATGCACCATGCCATCGTGAGGCGCCTGGTAGATAAACAAAGCACCTACTATTATACAGGCCAGGATCAGCAGGATGTTCAAAATATGTCTTCCGGGATATATCATCGCCTTTCCCGTGATAGATCCCTGTAATTTGCCGTACGCAATGATCGATCCGGTAAAGGTCACCGCACCAATAAATATACCTGCAACGATCTCTATCAGGCGGATGTTGAAAGACAGGTTTATCTCTTCATTGTAGTGTTCCAGGTAACTGTCAAATCCTACCAGGACCGCGGCCAGTCCCACAAAACTATGAAGGATCGCCACCAGTTGTGGCATCTGCGTCATTTCTACACGCATTGCCACCCATATTCCGATTATCGCGGCTACCGCAAAGGCTCCGATCAACAGTCCGTAATTCTCCACTCCAGGACCGAACGTGGTGGCCAGAACAGCCAGCGCCATACCAATAATGCCGTACCAATTACTTTTCTTGGCTGTCTCCTGGTCAGAAAACCCTCTGAGACTGAGAATAAACAGTATTGCTGCCGCCAGATAAATGGCTGTTTGCATCCCCTGACCTATCATACCTCTTTTTCTTTATGGAACATGCGTAACATTTTATGCGTCACCAAAAATCCTCCTACCACATTTATACTGGCTACAAAAACTGCAATTACCGCCAGTATGGTCCGGAGATCAAATTCTGTACCTACGTGTAAGATCCCGCCTAAAAGGATAATTCCGCTTATGGCATTGGTTACGGACATCAACGGCGTATGCAGAGAATGACTCACATTCCATATCACCTGCCAGCCGATAAATATGGACAGGACAAAAACGGTAAAATGGTTCATGAATTCCGGTGGCGCATATGCGCCTACAAGCCAGAGTAATGCCCCACCTATAATGGCGGACCAGATCGTTGATGCACGTTTTGTCTTTTTCGAAATGACCGGCTTTGATTTTTTTACTTCCGGAACCTTGACCTCTTCTTTTTGCTTTGGCACATTAGGCGCCGCCACAGAGATCTGCGGAAGCGGCCAGTTGACCTCTCCGTCATGGACGATCAATGAGCCTAGTATCACCTTGTCGTCGGTATCTATTTTAAAGTCTTCGCCACCTCCCATATCATCCAGCAAGTGCGCAATATTGGAAGAGTAAAGTTCACTGGATTGTTTTGGCATCTGGTCCAGGACACCCACAATTGTCACTCCGTTATCCGACTTTACGACCTCACCGGGAACTGTTAAATCGCAATTACCTCCTCTCGGGTAGGCGAGGTCTACAACCACCGAACCGGGTTTCATCTTTTCCACCATATCCTCAAGCCACAACTTCGGTGCCGGTCGCATGGGCACGAGTGCCGTACATATGACTATATCTATATCAGGCGCAAGTGATCTGAAAAGTGCCATCTCGGCATCGATGAACGCCTGGCTCATCACCTTGGAGTAGCCCGCCGCCGTAGAACCATCTTCCTGTATATCTACCGTCAAAACTTCCGCGCCCAGACTTCGGATCTGGTCTTCGGTGGATTTACGGGTATCAAAAGCCTTGACCACAGCACCCATATTTTTTGCTGTAGCCATTGCCGCCAGTCCCGCTACTCCGGCCCCGATAACCAGGACTTTTGCAGGATCTACTTTCCCGGCTGCCGTCATCTGTCCGTTAAGGAACTTGCCGTACTGTGTTGCCCCCTCAATGACCGCGCGGTATCCGGAAACATTAGCCATTGAAGAAAGGGCGTCCATTTTTTGGGCTCGTGATATTCGTGGAATGCCGTCCATGGCAATGTAAGATGCTCCCTGGTCTGCAATGATCTGCAGCGTCTCCTCGTTTCGGTCGGCCTCACTAAATCCAATTCCCAACTGTCCTTTGCGATATTTTGCCGCCTCTTCTTTTGTCGGTGGCTGGACCCTTATCACTATGTCGGATTTCTCATGAAGTGTCGAAAGGCCATCGACGACTGTCGCACCCCTCGCGGTGTATTCTTCATCCTTAAATCCTGCTTTTTTTCCTGCGCCGCTTTGCACCAGAACTTCAAATCCGAGATCCTTGAATCTCTTTATGGTCTTTGGTGTAGCGGCGACCCGATGTTCGTTGATGTCACTTTCAACAGGGACCCCGATTTGCATTTCTGAAAAATTTTCCTAAAAGTAAAAATTATTATGTGTTGTACAAGTATTGGTCCATTTGTTATAGACCAATTTTATCTTCTCTCACCATACCCTGCCAATTGGCGCAATTACCTGTTCATTTTTGAGAAATCACTTATCTTTTAGTGATCTTCAGTCTGCTTAAAAAATCAGCTATGTCCATTTCACGCTTTCGTAGAAAAGTTTATCAGGCCCTCGAGGTATCCTCGAAAAAGTATAGTTTTTCGTGGTATATCGATCTGTTCCTCCTGGTCCTGATCTCGCTCAACGTGGTTGCCATATTGCTTGAAACTGTACACGCCATACATCAACCGCTGAAAGACTTCTTTTATTATTTTGACCTCTTCTCTGTTATAATATTTTCTATAGAATATGCTTTGAGGATATGGAGCTCAGTCGAAAGTGACAAGTATAACACGCCGATACGGGGAAGGATCAACTTTGCTCTTACTCCCCTCGCTTTTATCGATTTGCTCGCCATACTGCCTTTTTACCTGGCGTTTTTACCTATAGATCTCAGGTTTTTAAGGCTGCTCAGGCTACTGCGATTGCTCAGGGTGCTCAAATTTGTCAGATATGTGGCTGCCCTGCAAGTCGTCCTGGAGGTATTGAGACGTAAGAAAGAACAACTGGTCGTCAGTACGATCTTTGCGGTCTTTCTTCTGATCTTCATTTCCGCGATCATGTTCCATATCGAGAATCAGGCCCAGCCGGATGTTTTTTCCAGCATACCGGGTACCATGTGGTGGGGCGTGGCCACTCTGACCACTGTAGGCTATGGTGACGTCTATCCCATCACGCCTCTCGGCAAATTCCTGGGTGGTATTGTCTCCATCCTCGGGATAGGTCTTTTTGCTTTGCCGGCAGGCATCCTGGCCTCGGGATTCGCCGAAGCTTTTAAAGAGGTCGAACCAACTGAGACCTTTGTTTGTCCCAACTGTGGGTATGATGCTTCTGAACGAGTAAGTCTGTAAAATTTACACCTCAACCTAGATCATTTCTCTACCGGGGTGTCTTTAATTTACCTGTGTATATGTCTCTTACCTCTGTTAAAGAGCATCAAGCGACTTGACAGCCAGTGTAAAGCATCGTATCTTTCATTGTTTAACCTGATGCTCCTAAGAACCACTTGCAGACAATGTCGTTAACAAAATGCGGACTGAGGAAATCTACAGCCCTGATTCGGGTTAATAGTAGTGGGTATAACCTTTAACTTATGACTGACAGCAGCAATTATCAGCTTCTTATACAAAAGCTCGATGCCTTTATACGTAAATATTATCTCAACCAGATCATCCGGGGCTCGTTGTATTCCGTGGCCCTTTTGGGTGGGCTGTTCCTGATATTCGCGCTTCTGGAGTACTTCTTTTTCTTTCCTCCAGGCGTTAGGCAATTCTTTTTCTATTCGTTCATAACCGTCGGCATCATGGCCATAGGTTATTGGGTGGGTCGACCGCTTCTTCATTATTTTAATCTGGGCCAGGTGATCAGTCACGAACAGGCGGCGGGCATCATCGGCCAACATTTTGCTGATGTCAAGGATAAGTTGCTCAACATTCTGCAACTGCGACGTTCAGCAGATCAGTCGAGTTCAAGGGAGCTTGTGCTGGCGAGTATCGATCAGAAAGCAGACGATATAAAGCTTGTCCCCTTCCCTACCGCGATAAATCTGTCGATGAACAGAAAGTATCTTAGATATGCTCTACCGCCCCTTCTCATAATAGCCGGTATCCTGCTGACTGCACCGACTGTCATCACAGAGAGCACAACCCGTATTATCAAGAACACAGAAGAATTCAAACCGGAGGCTCCTTTTGAGTTTGTAATTGAAAATCCAGAGCTCATGGTACGCCAGTTCGAGAATTACGAACTTATGGTCAAAACTGAAGGCTCTGTCTCTCCGGAAGAGGTCTTTATAGACATCGACGGTTCCGAGTACCGAATGAAGCGTGGAGAGAACGGCTTATTCCGGTATACCTTTAATACAGTCAAGAGCGACCTGGACTTTCACCTGACCAGCGGACCGGTGATCAGCCAAACTTATGATCTTAAAGTGTTGTTGCGCCCGCAGATCGCCTTCTTCAATACAGAACTGGACTATCCCGCATACACGGGTTACAGGGATGAAGTGCTTGAAAACACCGGCGACCTGGTCGTCCCACAGGGCACAAAGGCAAGCTGGTCTTTTAATACTCTTCACGCCGACAGTATTTATTTCCGCCTGGGCGGTCAGGATCCCGAAACCGTCCTGAGGAGATCCGATGACGAGTTTATACATACCTCGCGTCTCATGCGGTCTTCTTCATATAAGGTCTTTCTTACAAATAAAGAGAGTGTTTTCAAGGATTCCGTGATCTACAGCATCAGCGTCATCCCTGATCAGTATCCATCCATTTCCGTTGAGGAGTTTCAAGACAGCACGGACCAACAATTCATTTATTTCGTTGGTGATGCCTCTGACGATTACGGATTGAGCAGGTTAAGTTTCAACTACCACATCCGTCGCGCCGAAAATGAAAAATCACCGGAAAAGACCATTCCTGTAGATTTTACCAGAGCTCGTGCGACCACCTATGATTACCAGTGGGACCTTTCTTCTCTTGATCTCGAACCAGGAGATGAGTTGGTCTATTATTTTGAGGTCTATGATAATGACGCTATAAATGGCGCCAAATCATCCAGAACTACGGTAAGGACACATCGCCTTGCTACGGAAGAAGAACTCGAAAAGTCGGTCGAGAAGAACAGTCGTGAGATCAAGGATAAACTGAAGGAGAATATCGATCGTTCTCGCGAGATACAAAAGGAGCTCCAGTCCTTAAAGGAGAAGTTGCTTCAGTCACGAGAGCCCCAATGGGAAGATCGCAAGAAGCTGGAAGACCTGATGAAAGAGCAGGAGCGTATTCAGCGTGAATTCGAAAAGGCCAGTCAGCAGCTCGAGGAAAATATGAAGAATCAGGAAAAGCTGAGCGAGCAACAGGAGGAGATGCTCAAAAAACAGGAAAAGCTCAAAGAGGCCTTTGAAGAAGTGGTCAATGAAGAGATGAAAGAGCTGATGGAAGAGATCCAGAAGTTGATGGAAGAGCTCCAAAAGGACAATGCAGTAGAGAAGATGGACGACATGAAGATGTCGCAGGAAGAGATGGAGAAAGAAATGGATCGTCTGCTTGAGCTCTATAAGCAACTGGAATTGGAAAAGAACATTCAGGACGCAATAGATAAGTTGGAAGAGTTGGCAAAGGACCAGGAAGAACTGAGCCAAAAGACTGAGGATCAGGAAGATACGAACGAAGAGCTGCAAAAAGAACAAGAGGATATCAACGAAGAGTTTGATGATCTGAAGAAGAAGATGGAAGATATCAAGGAAAAGAGCAAAGAGCTGCAGCGGCCACAGGATCTGGGTGATACCGATGAAGAAATGGAGGATATCCAACAAGATCTCGATGAGTCTTCAGAGCAACTTGAACAACAGAATAATTCCAATGCATCCAAAAAGCAAAAGAGCGCTTCGGACAAGATGAAGTCAATGGCCAATCGCCTCGCCCAGTCCCAGTCCCAACAACAACAGGAACAACAGCAAGAGGATATCAAGACCATTCGTCAGCTTTTGGAGAATCTTATCTCTCTTTCTTTCGACCAGGAAGACCTCGTCACTTATATCGGCAGAACAAACCCATCTACACCGACTTATGTCGAGTATGTACAAGACCAATATAAGCTCAAAGACGACTTCAGCCTTGTCAAGGATACCCTGGAAGCTATTGCCCGGCGCAATATCATGATAGAAGGCTACTTGCTGGATAAGAGTAACGAGATCACCCAGCTTTTTGATAAAACCGTTGATCAACTTGAAGAAAGAGACAAGGGCCGGGCTGGCGAAGGTCAGCGACGTATCATGAAGAACGTCAATGATCTGGCCCTGATGCTTTCAGAGTCTTTGCAAAAGATGCAACAACAGATGGCCAACAAGATGCCGGGCAATCAAATGTGCAACAAGCCTGGTGGCAACGGCAGCGGAAAATCAGGAAAGGTACCAGTTGACAAGATCACCAAAGGACAGAAATCCATGTCTGAGGAACTTCAGAAATTAAAAAATGGTTTGAAAAAGGGAGAAAAGGGTGGAATGTCCAAGGAGTTTGCCAAGGCGGCGGCTCGCCAGGCGGCTTTGCGCCGGGCGCTGGAAGAGCTCCAAAAAGATAAGCAGGAGCAGGGAAAGGGCTCTGAGGGCCTGCAGGAAATAATCGACCAGATGGACAAAATGGAGATCGACCTTGTCAACAAACGCCTTGATAATGAGGCATTTAAGCGACAGCAAGATATCCTTACCCGATTGTTGGAGGCAGAAAAATCCGAGCGACAACGTGAACGTGATGAAAAACGCGAATCGCAAACAGCCCAGGAAATGGAACGAAAATTGCCACCAAATCTTGAAGAGTATTTAAAACAACGTGAAGCGGAACTGGAGCAATACCAACGTGTTTCTCCGGAACTCAGGCCGTATTATAAGCAGCTTGTTGAGAAATACTACAATCGTCTGAAGTCTACAAGTGAATAAAATGCTGAAAATATCTTCATGTCCTTCCAATATCCGAGTTGTGGAGGGCTTTGTTCAACATCTTTGTAAGGAGATGAACGTCCGTCAGGAACTATATCCCAATATATTGATCAGCCTGACCGAGGCGGTAAACAATGCTATTCGCCATGGTAATAATCTGGACGAAACCAAAAAGGTCGAAATAAGGCTTGTCAAAAAACAACCTAACCGGCTTTGCCTGCAGGTATCCGATGAGGGTTGTGGATTCAATATCAATGAAGTCAAGGATCCTACTACAAATGAAAATGTCTTTCGTATCGGTGGCCGTGGTGTTTTTCTTATCCGTGAACTGGCAGACGAGGTTCACTTTTTGAACAACGGCAGCACGGTTGAAATGGCGTTTAAGATCGGATAAATGACGGATCTTCCCCGTTCTCGTTTCAGCATTTCATTCGTTGATGTTCCTACTACGGTATTGCCCCACACCCAGGACAGTCTTATCTCCTGGTTAGATGCCTTGTCAGGGGTCTATGAAAAAGCCATTGGTAACCTACATTATCATCTTTGTTCTGATGAGCATCTCCTGGAACTTAACAAACAGCATTTAGACCATCACGACCTTACCGATATACTGACCTTTCCCTATTCTTATAGTCCAATAGAGGCCGAGGTTTTTATCAGTACAGACAGGGCCCGGGATAACGCCACTAGTTTAGGCGTCGGGTATGAAGAAGAGCTTCTCAGGCTTTTTGCTCACGGTTTTTTACACATGAGCGGTTTTGATGACAAAGGCGAAGAGGACAAGTCGCGAATGAGAACTGCCGAAGATAATTGTATAAAATTATATTTTACTCATGAGTAGCGGATTCAAGGCTTACGCCCCGGCTTCAATATCTAATCTTGGATCAGGCTTCGATCTGCTGGGCCTGGCCCTTGAACAGCCGGGGGATCATGTCATTGCTCACCACGGCGAACAGCCCGGTGTGATCGTCGATCAAATTCGTGGATTCAAAGAGGGAATATCGAATGAAAAGAATTCTGCGATCACCGCCGTTGAAACCTTGCTCGCCCACCTCGGTCGAAATGACTCCATAACACTAACTATTGAAAAGGGCTACCCTCATTCTTCGGGTCTCGGAAGCAGTGCGGCGAGCGCTGTAGCAGCTGTCATTTCTGCCAATGCCTTACTCGGGAAGCCCATTAAAAATAAACGCGCGCTCTTTCCCTTTGCTCTTGCCGGAGAACGACATCTGGACAAGGGTCTTCCCGCAGATAATGTCGCAGCTTCTTTGTTGGGGGGTATCGTTCTTTCGCATCCCGTAGAATCACCTGTTATTCTGCCCGTTCCCGAGGGCCTCGTTGTAACGATCGTGCGTCCTGATATCGACATAAAAACCTCAGCGAATCGTGCCTCTTTACCTCTTCAGGTTCCTTTATCCAGCGCAATTGCACAAACCTATAGCATATCCAGTTTTATCCTGGGTCTGTACAGAAGTGATTTTGATCTCATAAGACGTGGCCTCAAGGACTATATCATCGAACCCGTTCGATCCGAAACTATACCAAACTTTGCTCAGATCCAGGCTTCCGCCATGGATGAAGGCGCTCTTGGCTGCTCGATATCTGGCTCTGGTCCTGCAATATTCGCAATCTCAAATAATTCCTTAACAGCGGAGAATATCCAGTCGGCCTGGAGAGGCTTACTTCCAGATGACACCGACCCCCGCTCTTCGTTCATATCGAAGATCAATACAACCGGCGCCTACTTATGCTGATTCTGACATATTGTTCCACGTGGAACATTGGCTCAACTCACTAAAAGTTTTCAGTCACGATATAGTAGGTGTGATCCTCCTCACAAGCCCTGTAGTCCTCTATCTGTCGGCCATCAAGAATTAGATTTTAAACTTCCCTCCAAAACTCTTATTTTTGATTAATTCTTTTTGAACAATCCGAAGGCAGAAGATCAACCATTTGCCGGGAAGTCTGATTGATTTCCCCTTTTCAAGAATCAAGACTATTAAAAAACCGAATATGTTCCACGTGGAACAAAAGACAAGACTTATGATTAAGTTCTTCTTGAAGACTGCTTTGATCTCATTGTGTTGCCTTACCATTGCTCAGGCCCAGATCGTGGATGACAAGTTTGCCCAGATCGACGAATGGTTACCAACGCCCAATTCCTATCGCACTGCCAGTGGAGCCCCTGGACACGCTTACTGGCAAAATGAGGCAGATTATGTGATGGATATTGAGCTTGATGACAAGAACCAGATCATTTATGGCAGACAAACCGTCACCTATCACAACTTTTCTCCTGATCAGCTGACCTATCTCTGGCTTCAGCTTGACCAGAACATAAGGGCCAAAGATTCCGATAGATTCAAAACTCAACAATCCAAAATAAAACAGAGTGTCACGGCCAGAACCCTCGACAAGCTCAACCCAGATTTTGAAGGCGGCTTCAGAATTGTGAGTGTTACGGGCGATCAGGGAGAAAAACTAGATTTCATCATTAACAGGACCATGATGCGAATTTCTCTGAATAAGCCACTGCGTCCGGGAGAAAGCATCCGTTTTCATACAAAATGGTGGTACAATATCAATGACCGCATGGAGGTCGGAGGACGGTCCGGTTATGAATACTTCAGTGATGATGACAATTATCTGTACACTATTGCACAATTCTATCCCCGCATGTGCATGTATAGTGATGTACACGGCTGGCAGAATAAGCAATTTCTCGGGCGCGGCGAGTTCACTTTGTCCTTTGGAGATTACGACGTAAAGATCACCGTCCCAGAAGATCACCTGGTCGCGAGTACCGGTCTTTTGCAAAATCCCGATAAAGTACTGACACCACAGCAACAGGCCAGGATGGATCAAGCTCGAAACTCCTTTATTGAACCTGTCCTCATCGCAACGGAAAGAGAAGCCCGTGCGAGAGAAAGAAAACACCTTAATGGAGTGAAAACCTGGCATTTCAAGGCCGATCGAGTAAGGGATTTCGCATTTGCGAGCTC
>JAWVZH010000061.1:0-15989 GCA_033722295.1 Saprospiraceae bacterium | reverse complement strand
CATGGATTAGTTGTTGGTCTGAACAAAGAATTATTCTAACTTTGGCGTCCGATTTGAGACGGGAATGCCTGTTTCAGAACAATTTTCGGGTTGTCCACCTTCGCTATGCATACTTTGCCAGAGGCTTCGTGTGCCAAAGAGCTTCGGTGGATAAATAAAACTCCGTCCGGAATCGGACTGCGGTTCTGGAGAAGGATTAAAGATTACTCGGGGTGTCCACCTTCGCTGAAGCTTCGGTGGATAAATTAAACTCCGTCCGGAACCGGACTGCGGTTCTGGAGAAGCATTAAAATTTACTCGGGGTGTAGCGCAGTCCGGTTAGCGCACCTGCTTTGGGAGCAGGGGGTCGCAGGTTCGAATCCTGCCACCCCGACTTCGCTCACCGTAGCCTTGGCGAAGGTGAGCTTCGTTCACTAAAGCTCATGAGAGCGAAGGTGAGCTTCGCCTCTTACGATGAGCTTCGTCGGGTAGAACCCGACAGAAAATTCAAAGGTCACTGACGACAAGTCAGTGGCCTTTTTGTTTTTCAGGACGAGGCCAAGCACGCTTGGGTGAGGATTGGAAAGCGCAAAGGCGGGACTTCAGGCATGATCTTTCGGAAGTGCCCCTTTTCAGGAAGAACGACCAAATGAAGTCAATCCTGCTTGTCAAGAAGGCAAACGAAGCGCGTCCTTCAAGATTTATCAAGAAGGCAAACGAAGTGCGTCCTTCAAGATTTATCAAGAAGGCAAGCGAAGCGCGTCCTTCAAGATTTATCAAGAAGGCGAGCAAAGCACGTCCTTCTTGACCACCCCGACTTCGCTCACCGTAGCCGTGGCGAAAGTGGGCTTCGTTCACTGAAGCTCAAGAGAGCGAAGGTGGCTTCGTCGTGTAAAGTCCGAGGACACTAAATGGTCTGGTACGCCTACAAATAAAATAGATCCTTACTCCCAGACAATACCAGGAAGAATGAAAACCTCCTGCTCGTCCTCATTAATGCACAAAAGCATCACCCCCAAAGCGAGACAACTTATAGGAGAAACTTAACATGACATATCGACCCAATACATTCGAACGGCTCTCCCGGACATAGTTCAGGCTATTGGTTCTGTTGATACCCTGATTCTGGTTTAAAATATCAAAGGCACGCAACTTCAAAGTAGCTCTCTCATTCTCCAGGAAGGATTTCGATATCTCTATGGACCAGAGAAATAACTGGTCAGCAGCACCAAAGGCTTCATTTGAATAACGGGCATAATCGACAGTACTTGACAATATCCAATTTCCAGGCAGATCAATGCTGATGTCCGTAAAATATCTTTGATCGAAATACCGCTGATCAAAATTGGAACTTTCAGAATAACTGACTCGATTGGCCCCCAGTGACGCTCCGACCGCAACATCCAATGTTTCCTTTTTCCTGTTCTCCAGGGTAAGAGTCAAGTTTTTGGCCCACCGGTCAGACGTATTTTCGAGATCATTTACTATAAAGAGCCCACGCTCAAAATCCAGACTGGCATCCAGTGACACCTTACTCTTCATGAATCTCAATGGAGTTTCAAAATTGATGTAAAGATTTCCTCCATAGTTATAATCTGTATTTACAGGCATTACTACCTGCCTGAACGTCGAATCCAAACTGGATTGGTTTACGATCCGGTCGTCGGTATATCTTCCCCTTAGATTGACGAATAAATTCGTAAAGCTGAATTCATCGAATAGCATATAACTCATGTCGAGCAAGTGTATATATTCAGGTCGTAGGTTCGGATTTCCCCGGAAGATGTACACAGGATCCGAGTTGTTCAGAACTGGTTGTAGCTGTTCGATACCCGGTGCGTTAATCCTTGTAAAATACCTGAGGTCCAGGCTACGGTTACTTCGAAGTTCCCAGTTAAGCCGCAATCGAGGAAGGATATTCTCAAATCTTCCGGTAAAGTCGGTCGATTCTGAAATATTGTTACGACTTAAATGCGCCATTTGATAGTCTACGCCTACAGAAAGATTAAAATATTTGCGCACATATCTTAGGCCTGTCCCGATCTGATCATAGATAAAATCGGTGTTGTAGTGATTGCTCAATTGATCGTTCAATATTCGTCCTGAAGGATCGCCTGGATCGATATCATAATATTGTCTCTCACTCTCTTCATTATCATTGGTTCGGCTCACGCTCAGATTGAGGTATGTGCCTTTGCCAACCGGCTCTGTGTAGGTCACTCCAAGACCATATGAATAAGCCTCCTGATCCCTTTCCTGATCCTGGATCAGAACTTGTGATTCCTGAACTTCCCCATTATTCAACAGATCAAGGTTGTTCCTTACCACAGCATTCAATTGATCGGTCCTGTTTGAGTATTCAAAATTAGCAGCTAACAAACGGCCATGCTTATTGAGTCTCTTTCTTAAAGACAGGTCACTTGTCCAACTGAATTGACCACCGTCGTCCTCATAAAAACTATTCGTTCGATTTTCAGTCGTCCTGTCAAATTCAAAACTCGATGATCTGGATGTCGCCCGAATTTTACCTGAATTATAGGATAGCCTGTTTCTCCATGTAAGTTGAAATGAAGAGTCCAATTCAAATTTAAGCGTAGAGTTCAATCTATGATTCAGATTAAGGTTATCACGATCAGATGTATCTCTCCTCAAAAAGGCCTGCTCGTCACCGAGATTCTGGCTCGAATTGATCCCGATTATATTATTGTTGATGTGATTGATGAAATAGCTGGATTGCCAATCGAGTTTCGAACCTGGGCTGTAATTGAAATTAACCCCGCCCGCATACGTCTCCGTTATGCCCGGGGTACTGCTGGGTCCCACAGGTATTCCGATAGTGGATTGATCGAAAGTAAGTCCTGGACCCCCTCTTAGAAAATTTCCCATCCCCCCCATAAAGTTGATGTAATCATTAAAGGAAAAGCCGCGGTCGTTGTTGTTATTGGTCATGGCCAAAGCGGACATCTGTAGCTTTTGATCGAAGCGGTGCAAATTACCCTTCCCTCTGAATCTGGTCTCGTCGAACTTATTCGCAGGATCGTCCTGTCCTACGCCGGCATCAACCGTACCGAAGAAACCATTCTTCTTATCCTCTTTTAAAGCCAGATTGATCGTCTTTTCGTCATTCCCGTCATCAACGCCAGAAAAAGCCGCAAGGTCTGAAGCTTTATCGAACACCTGTACCTTGTCCACAATATCTGCGGGAAGATTTTTGGTCGCCAATGTGGGGTCATCTCCAAAGAACGATTTACCATCTACCAGAACATTCTCTACGTCCTCTCCCTGAGCTTTGATACTGCCATCCCTGTTGACGGTCACTCCGGGCAATCTTTTGAGAAGATCCTCCACAGGAGCATTGGGCTGTGTGGCGAAGGCAGCGGCGTTATATTCCAAAGTATCATTATTAACAGCGATGGGTACATGCTCGGCTTTGACGACAACCTCCTCGAGCATCTTATTGCCTGGAGAGAGGAATATAATGCCCAGATCTTGTTCGCTCACGGAACCACTGACCACTACCTTCTGTCTGAAAGTTCCGTATCCAATGTAGGTGATCTGAAGACCGTATGTCCCGGCTGGTATATTTGTCAGTGTAAATTGTCCCTTCTCATTCGTCAGTGCGTAGGCTATCATAGTTGAGTCGAGAGGCTCAATCAGAACTACAGTTGCAGATACCATAGGCACGGATGAAGAATCAATGACCACTCCTCTTAGATCGGTATTCTGAGCTACCAGGAATGTTGAGCTAAAAACCAATACTAGAGAGGTCAAAAAGCTTTTAAAGCGAATCAAGGTATGGAAATGCATATTCATGATGAAGTCGATTTTGAAGTGAGTATCAATCTCTTCTTTGCCTGATGATCACATTGCCTCCCGAAGAACCGTAAGCCTCCTCCATTTCCTTTTCCTTTTCGGCTTCTAGTTCACGAAAAGCTTCACGGCTCATCTTCTTACCCCTGGAAGGAGCTTTTATACTGCCTCTTTTCAAAGGTTCAAATGATACATCCGTGGCTACGATCATGGTCTGACCGTCATTGATGTCCACTTCCAGTATCATACCAGGCAACTGCCCGAGATGCATGGGGCCATTTGAAACAGGTATTTGAGGGGTATACCACGCGACGACATCTGTATCGCCGTCCCTCATCACCGCTTTTTGGCAGGTATAGCCAAGAATCTCTTTGGATTCGTTAACGAGCTTCCATGGAAATTTTTGAAACTCCTCAGTGATAAGGAATGGCCGACCCAGGAGATCCTCCTACTGGATCATCTCCTTCTTTTTCAAATTCTTGTATAACTGCAGATCAGGACGAGACATCACCATTTTTATGCGCATACCTGATTCTTCAGAGCCTGCCTCCACGACTTCATCCCCCTGGTCTTCGACATTCTTGTAAATAGATTCTTCCCTATTGAAAAGCAAGACCTTTTCTGTCGAACTTGTCTCGGGAAACAAACCCTGAAGTTCTTCTTTGTGCTCCTCAGGGATCTCCATATCCATTTTCATAGTTTCGGTATAAGTGATCTTCCCCTCTTCGTGTTGTGTAAATACTGCGGCTGGCAGCGTAAGTAAAAAAAATAAAATGAATGATTTCATGATGTTTATGTTTTGTTGATCCAAAAGTAGGATCACTTTGGCCTGTCCCTGGTTAATCAACCTGTATGTAAGGTTAATTAAGGTTAATCAGCTGTACAGCTTGAATTAATAGCGATACATTTGAGTATGCGACCGAAGAGAAATAAGGATATGATGGCAGTCACACTCATGATATCGAGTGTCGCGCTGCTATTGCTTTTTCTTGGTAATTGGTTGCATAATGAGTATCTGGACGAGAAAGACGAATTAAAAAAAGAGATATCATATAGTTTCAAGGATGTGATCAGGGGCATTGAAGATTCATTGGTCCAAAGAGTACTTCTGAATGAAGTCGCACTGGAAAGAACAACAGATGAATTTGAGATTCGGCGACCACGTTATAGAAAACGAATCGTGCATGATTCCATCGATATTGTGATAGAGAATGACTACGAGAATACTCAATTGGCAAACGGTGATACCGCTTCACATTTATTTGTGAAAAAGTTCTCTGATACCACAATTGACCTTGGCGAAAGCGGCCTGCTCACCTTGTTGATGACCTGGAGGCATGATACAGATTCCCTCGGTGCCTCAGGAGGCTTGAATATTGTTGACCTTATATCCAGAGACTTTGAAAGGACCGCCGCAAATAGTGATTTTCCTAAAAATTACACCATCGGTGAAAAGCGAATGGATAAGGAAAATAGTGAGCTACAAGTGGCATTTTTCAAAGATCCGGAAAGTGATACCGTGTTTGCTGCACGGTTTTCCAATTCAACCGGTTTTATTTTGAAGAGCCTATGGCAACAGATCCTCTTTGCGCTCATACTGTTCAGTGCGGTGAGTGCCTCATTTTTCATTATCTATTCCAACTGGAGAAAACAACAGAAACTCATAGATATTAAGAACGATTTCATCAGTAATGTCACACATGAATTGAAGACCCCGATCTCCACTGTGAGCGTCGCATTGGAAGCCTTATCCGATTTTCAGGTGCTCAAGAACAAAGCGAGAACTGAAGAATACCTGGATATATCCCGAAACGAGCTAAACAGACTGCGCATGCTGGTAGATAAGGTTTTGAAAATGTCAATTTTTGAGAAAGGCGCCTCCAAACTTCATATAGAGTCTTTAGAATTAGATCAACTGGTCGAGGAGGTGGCCAGCAATATGAAGATACAGTTCGAAAAAGAGAACGTCCATCTGAATATTGAAAAACACGGTGAAGACTTCTTGATCCATGCTGACAAGGTTCATTTTACTAATGTGATCTATAACTTGCTGGACAATGCTGTCAAGTACAGCCGGAAAGATCCGGTCATTGATCTGTCAATCACTTCCCGCAATGATACAGTTATACTATCTGTCGGGGATAATGGAATAGGCATTCCACCAGGGGACCGATCTAAGATCTTCGAGCGGTTTTACAGAGTACCGACTGGAGCTACTCACGATGTCAAGGGCCACGGTCTTGGATTGACCTACGTTGAATCCGTAGTTTCCCAACATGGTGGCAAGATAGAAGTAGAGAGTGAAGAGGGAAAGGGAAGTACTTTCACTGTCATATTGAAACGGACAAATGTCAAAAGCTAAGATCCTCTACGTCGAAGACGAACCGTTCCTGGCAAAGATCGTCATGGAGACCTTGCAAGGTAGGGACTTCGAGGTCGTACATGTGGAAAGTGGCAATCATGCCCTGAGTGCTTTTATGAAAGAAGAACCGGACCTCTGTGTTCTTGATGTCATGTTACCTGGTAAGGATGGTTTTACCCTGGGAAGCGAGATCAGAAAAATCAAACCCAACCTGCCAATTATTTTTCTTACAGCAAGAGATCAGGTTGAGGATGTGACCAAAGGTTTTTCCTCTGGCGGAAATGACTACATTCGGAAACCGTTCAGCATGGAAGAACTCCTCGTGCGTATAGATAATTTACTGAGCATGACCGGCGCCATCGAAAGGAGAGAAAAAAGTGATCCGATCAGTTTTGGAATGCTGGAACTGGATTCTGTCGGTATGCTGCTAAGGACTCCACAGGGTGATGTGCAGTTATCCCATCGTGAAAATGAGATCCTGAAGATGCTATTCACCAGTCCGGACGGGCAGATCGAAAGAAAGGAGATTTTACTTCAGATCTGGGGTGATGATTCGTTCTTCAATTCACGTAATCTTGATGTGTATATACGTAAGATAAGAAAGCACCTCAGTGCCGATCCCGGGATACAGCTCATCACGTTAAAGGGTGTCGGATATAGGTTGGTGCATGGGGACTGAGCGACAGTTTCATTTCGCCATTATTAATTTCATCGACTGAACATCAGATCATCCCATAATTCCATCACATTGACTATATTCAACATCACAGTTCATGTCCTTTTGTTATAGTTGTAAAATGAAAGTGATCAATGTCAGCCGCATCAAAGAGAACATTACCGACTCCGTAGAAGAGACCGGCAAGATCTCCCGATTTGCCTTTCGTTTCTTCACGCAGGCCTTCCGCAGACCGTTCGAGTGGAAGGAGTTCTTCAATCAATGCTATCTCATAGGTTATAAATCGCTATTCCTGGTTGTAGCTACCGGCTTCATTATGGGCGTTGTCCTGACCCTTCAGATCAGACCGACCATGATCGATTTTGGAGCTGTTTCATATATGCCGAATATGGTTGGCATAGCCTTCATCCGTGAGATCGGACCGATGGTCACCGCACTCATCTGTGCCGGTAAGATCGGTTCGGGTATCGGCGCCGAATTGGGTTCCATGCGTGTGACTGAACAGATCGATGCCATGGAGGTATCCGGGACCAATCCATTCAAATATCTCGTGGTCACCAGGATCTGGGCGGCCACTATGATGTTGCCGTTACTGGTCATCGCTTCTGACCTGGTCGGTCTCACGGGGTCGTTCCTCATCGAGTCCACCAAGGGAGAGGTCACAGCTACCTTATATTTCGGTCGCGTTTTTGGTGCCCTCACTATTGGAGACATCATTCCCGCTACGGTCAAGTCGTTCTTTTTCGGATTTGTCATCGGTTTGATCGGCTGTTACAAGGGTTACTTTTCTGATAAAGGCACTGCTGGTGTCGGTCTTGCAGCAAACACAGCTGTAGTTTTAGCCAGTTTACTATTATTTTTTGTTGATTTTATAGCCGTATTGATCGCCGATATTGTTTATACGATATAATGAGCACTCCATCACATAACACGAAACCGCTTCTCATCCTCAAGAATATCAGGAAATCCTTTGGGGATAATAACGTACTGAACGGTTTCGATCTGGAATTATATCCTAATGAGAATGTCGTTATCCTGGGCAGGTCAGGGTCAGGAAAGTCGGTTCTGATCAAATGTCTGATCGGCCTTCTTGAGCCGGATGAAGGATACATTGAAGTCCTCGGAAGGCAAGTGAGGAAACTGGATCAGGAAGAACTCGACCAGATCAGGACGGATATCGGGTTTCTTTTTCAGGGCAGCGCCCTTTATGACAGCATGACGGTACGCGAGAACTTGCTGTTTCCCGTGAGAAGACATCCGGAACGGCGCAAGGGCCGGGATGAGGAATCCATGATCAGAGAGGCACTCAGAAATGTGGGATTAGAGGATGCCATTGATCTCATGCCTGCGGAGTTATCCGGTGGAATGAAGCGCAGGGTTGCCCTTGCGAGAACCCTTATCCTTGAACCCACAATAATACTTTATGATGAGCCGACAACAGGTCTTGATCCCATTACGGCCAATGAGATCATCCAGCTTATCCTGAAGCTTCAGGCCGAATTCGATACGACCTCGCTGATCATCACGCATGACATGGATTGTGCCAGGGTGATCTCCAATCGTGTCATCATTCTCCATGATGGTGTCAATTATGCTGAGGGCACCTATACCGAGTTATCGCGTTCGAATGATCCCGTTGTAAAGGCATTTTTTAAAGAAGTACAAAAATCTGTTCATGGCTAAAACCGCTTTCAACGATATACGTCTGGGACTTTTTGTCATCCTTGCACTGGCCGTTTTCACCTATGCCCTCTACAGGGTGAGCAACAAGGCTGACCTCTTCAAGGGCAGTATGGATATCATTGCAACTTTTGAGGATGTGAGGGGACTGCAACCGGGCAATAATGTGCGATTTGCCGGTATTAATATTGGTTCGGTGGAAGATATCAGGCTTCAGGGCGACACCATGGTTGTAGTCATCATGAACGTTGTCGAAGATGCGACCACTTATATGAGAAAAGACGCCATTGCTACAATTGGCTCGAACGGACTCGTAGGTAATATGCTCGTGAATATCACGCCTGGCCCAGGTAAATCTGATTACATTACCCATGGAGATACCATTGCGAGCACTAGTGGTCGATGGACGGCTGAGATGATGGGCAACCTTTCCACAACTTCCACGGATCTGACCAGCATTACATCGAATTTGAATCAGATCGTTCACAAGATCAACAAGGGTCAGGGGACGTTATCACTTTTACTCAATGATGAGAGTATGGCAGAGGACATGAAAGGTCTGATCAATGATCTCAGACAGAGTGGCAATGAACTCAGAAAGGTATCCCGCAAGGCCAATGACATAATGAAAGACCTGGATCACGGTAAAGGCGTTCTCGGGAAACTTATTTCCGACACCATCGCTGCTGATAAGATAGATAAACTTTTGTCGAGCATGGATACCATGGTATCGACAAATATCCCGATGCTGATGTCAGAGCTCCAAAAGAGTGGGAAAAACCTTTCCTCCACCACGGAACAGTTAAAATCGGTAATCGACAACCTCGATCAAAAAGGCCTGACCGGTTCATTGCTCAATGATACTGAGCGAGTCCACCAGCTCGAGGCGATAATGACCAATCTGGAAGAGGGAACTGCAAAATTCAACACGAGTATGGAGGCACTCCAGAATCACTGGTTACTTCGTAAATCGGTTAAAAAGCTAGAGGAGAAAAATGAATGATGAGCATCCGGGGTGCACAGTCCAAATTGGGACGATTATAAGGGAATCATATTTGATTGGTTTAGCGTTGAGAGTTTAGGGCTTAGCGGATTTGGGCTCCAATAACAATAGAGGTACATCCTGTAGCATGCGGGTCATAAAACAATCCAATAAAGAACAATCCAATAATCCAATAACCCAGGTAAGGCCATACCCCAATTGGAATATTGGACTGTTGGATTGTTTCTTCCTCTGCCCCGTACGGGCATAATAGGGGCAGCTCAAGAGAATACAACGATTCCCTAGTGCCGTAGGTACTTAATCGTTTAGTGTTGAGGGTTGAGAGTTTAGCGGGTGACTGGTGGTAAATGACCAGGGACATGCTGCAAGTAACAAGTACGATCCCTTTTTGGACATGATGTCGGGGTCTCCTGATTGAGCGAAGAGGTTAGAAACCTTTCGCTCAGAATCCCATATAGATCTTGAACCAAAAGTTTTCTGAAGGATGGCTTCCAGTACACCTTTAAATTTTGGGTAAAATAAATTTTTACCACCCAGAATTGAAGATAGGAAGTGAGAGGTAGGTTTGATGAAGGACGTGGCCTTCATCACAGGTTTAACCTCTCCTCGAACCTAGCTTCTGTTTGCACAGTCCAGAGGGGGACAATCTGTTTGTCCTTCCCTGGGGACATATTATGCGGACCTATGTGAAGTAGTAAGGTGTCTGCCAATGGCAGACGGAAGCAGGACCCTACATCTGAGTTCCTCTTAAAAATCTGTATTTTTAAAAAAACTCAGGATAATGACGCCTTCCAATTTCTCAACTCATACGTTTTACCTCATTGCCCTGTCCATTTCCCTGACATGGCTCTCCTGTTCTTCTAATCCAAACGACCAAAAAGAAAAACTTACGGATTCTCATTTGGGCAAGATCTCACACCACGCTACAGGTTCTGAAAAAGCCCTACCCTATTTTGAAAAAGGGCTATTGCTGTTACATAGTTTCGAATATGAAGATGCAAGGGCAGAGTTCAAAAAGGCTCAGGAACAAGACACCACTATGGTAATGGCATACTGGGGAGAAGCGATGACGTACAATCATACTCTCTGGTCATCGCAATACTACGACGACGCCAGGAGTGCATTAGAGAAACTGGGTAACACGAAAGAGGAACGTCTGGCTAAGGCCAACACGGAAATAGAACGAGAACTCCTCGAAGGAGCAGAGGTCTTGTTCGGTGAAGGAGAAAAATTTACTCGTGACTCGGCTTACTCAAAGCATATGAGGTCGCTTCATGAGAAATACCCCGAATCACATGAGGTCGCTTCATTGTATGCGCTTTCACTGCTGGGATCGGTTCCTTCTCGTGATGAAGAGATCTATGGGAAAGCGGCAAAGATCGTTGAGGGCATATTGGCTGAGAACCCGCAACACCCAGGTGCACTGCACTACCTGATCCACAGCTATGACGATCCAGACCATGCTCACCTTGCCGTTCATGCGGCGGATAAATATTCTAAAGTTGCACCCGATGCAGGTCATGCCTTGCATATGCCCTCTCACATATATATCGCTCTGGGTCGGTGGGACGATGTCATTTCTTCCAATATTGCGAGCTACGAGGCCAGCCTTAAAAGAATGGAGGAAAAAGATCTTGGTCATAACGCCAGAAATCTGCACGCCCTCCATTGGTTAATGTACGCTCACCTCCAAAAGGGCGAATTTGAGGAGGCATCGGTGATCCTGGAGGACATGAAAAGCTTTTACAGGGATACCATCACGCCAAGGATCGCCGGCTACATGATCCATATGCAAGCCAATTATATGGTGGAAACAGAAGATTGGGATTCAGAAGACATAGTGGATGTTGATATCTCAGACCTTAACATCAGCTTGTCTTCGATCCACAGATTTACAAAGGGCATGGCTGCCTACCAGAACAAAAATGTTGATAACCTGAAGGATATCATCGACAGCATGGAATACACACGACAGGAAGCGGAAAAGGATCGGTTGCTGTCCGGAGCAAAAATGTGTAGTGGTGTATCATGGGTCAATCAAAAAGCCAGCAGGCAGGACATTCAGAATGCCACAACGATGGAATTGCAACTCAAAAGCTTGTTGGCAAAATTGGAAGGTCGGTCGTCGGAAACGGAGATGTTTTTGATCAAGGCCGTAGAAATGGAAGATTCAACGCCTCACATGTTCGGTCCTCCCACTGTCGTGAAGCCCAGCCACGAAATGTATGCCGAATGGTTAATGCAACAAGGGCGGAGCGAAGAAGCTGTCAAACAGTACGAAGCTTCTCTGGAACGGGCACCGGGGAGAAGACTTAGCACAGTGTCAGGCACTAGTATATAAGATCAGGGTGTCAATTGATTATCAGCAACATGTCGACGGGGATTCCTCATCATGCTGCTGGTCAAAAGGCATTTCAGTACCGCATCCCTCAAAGATGCCATAATGTGTGTCCCAGGTGCCATAATAATCGAAATAGGACGCTAGCCTGGTATCATGCAGCATCCTGTAGGTATTGCCGCAGACAGGAACCACTTTACCTTTAGGGAAATAATGGTGATCATCCAATGTATATCCCTTCTCCTCACCTTCGATTCCCCCTTTATACGTGACTGCCTGTCCATAATCTTCACAGTCCGCTTCAAGCCCTTCAATTTTCATCAATCGATAGGTAACCGAATAAAAGCGAATATCGCCAGTAAGCTCCTGCAACTCTTTATTCTCCACGGATATCTCATGGCTTTCTACAACTCTTGGATCGATAAAGCCTGCCTTTTTAGCTATATTCAAAAAGTCATTCCAGTAAAGGGCTCCACTCAGACATTCATTCCATAACTCTTTATGTTCCTGTAAATCCTTAGGTACACGGCGATCGGCGTAAACATCAGAGAAATACATCTCTCCACCTGGCTTCAATAGGTGAAAAGCATCTTGAAGAACCTTTTGTTTATCCTTGGTCAGATTGATCACACAGTTTGAAATGATGAGATCAAATGACGAAGGTTCCAACCCGATCTCCCCTAACTCATCTATATTGCCCTGAATAAATTCAACGTTGCTCTTCTTGTAGTCGAACCTGTCCGTGTGATAGTCGATATTTCGCCGAGCTACGTCCAGTTGTTCTTTGGTCATATCCAGACCCACAACTCGTCCATTCTCTCCTACAAGACTCGAAGCTATAAAGCAGTCGCGTCCGCTGCCTGATCCCAGATCAAGGACGTGAAGCCCCTTCAAGACTGAGGGTATCGTGAGGCCACAACCGTAGTATTTATCCTTGACCTCATCAGAAAGTTGGGCGATGATCTTTCGGATCTGTTGACTGGGTGGCTGAATACTGCAACATACGTTCGTTTTCAAATCTTCACTGGAGGAGAGCTCAGTTCCATAATATGCCTTGACATCAGAATAGGATATTTCCATAAACTATATGTTCTTTTTATTTAGAGTTTCAAAAATACCCTATTCGTATCTACCGAAAGGGTTTATTATAGCCAATTGGCATTAACCGGACAATCTCAACCTACGGCGGAAATTAACCTAAAAGCCAAACGGTACGGAGATCCCCAACCAGGGTATGATTATCGTCTCATCAGCACCAATTGGTATTATACCACCATAATCCAAAGCCACACTGGGCCATGCCGTTCGCCCACCCAGAGAGATAAGTCCGATATCATCAATGCCGAACCAATAGTTTTCCGTGATCAAATAGAACTTCTTTGAAGCCCTGACCATAGCGCTTAACGATACAGTGGGTGATTCCGCCCAACTGTTCCCGCCATAACCATAGCCAAAACCCACAGAAGCATTCACATCTCTTGAACCAAAAGTAGTGATACCATAGGCGACCCCAAATACCCCTTCATTCTCACCAATTACAGATCCGACGAGTCCTCCAGCTCCAAGAGAAAACTTGTCCTCCTTAATATCGAAGGACACCTTAGGTGTTAGCCATACCGGAAAGACGTCCGCTCCCAATAGAAAGATCGGTACCATACCAATACCCATTGTAAAATTATCGGAGACGCCAAAACTTACTTGATTGAAAAACACCCAGTTATTCTGATAATAGCCTTCCCCTTTCTTTAAGCTGTGCCCGTTGGGCCCAAAAAAATATCGGGTTGCATGGTGGTTGACCGGCCAGAAATTAATCGTTCCTTCAGAGTCGACCGTTGGCTTAACCACGCTACTAGATTTTATAGTTGATGCAGGGATCTTTATCACACCCAGATTCTCGGTATCGAGCCAGATGGTATCCCTCTGATCACTGATGATCTTGCCTATGTACTGATTACCATCCTTACACAAGATCTGAACCATGCGTGAAGTATCCTCCTGTCCATAGGCAAAATATCCCAGAAACATAATTACAATTATCCAGAAGACATTTTTCATGAACATAATGTCCATCAATCCCGGCAAATTTACAGTGACATGGATCACACTCAGGCGTGATTTACGGCACTACCCGACCGGTGATCTATTTACGTCTATATGCCAATTACTTCTAGCACTGAAAAGAATGAGTGCCAAACTCACAACCTTTGTTTGAAAGACCTCGCTGACCAACATCATCAGCATTAATGACGGCCGATATTGACTTTATTTGCACTTTGACTTACCATAGCTTCTCATAATACATAAATGGTTATGATTTAGGCACAATCTAAACAACCAGTTGATATGACAGTCCTTCTGATTGTTCTATTCTCGTTTTTAACACTCGCACTGGTCATAGCCATTTATTTGCTTTTCTCACCGCTGGTCTTTCTTGTTGATTCAGGTCGTTCGATCCTGTGGTTGGGATGGAACAATCGACTCAATGCGTCTTTTGGTTCCGAGAATGGCAAATGGAGGCTCCATTTAACCCTTCCATTCTGGAGGAAAAAATGGAAGCCTGAAGATCTGTTGAGAGCAAGACATAAGAATGACATGACTAGATCAAAAGGGAGCCGGAAAATGTCAGGTTCACAAACCAAAGAAAAACGACCGATAAGATGGAAAAAGATATTAGCCTCTCTAAAAATTCGCGAATGGGAGGTCTTACTCGATACAGATGATTTTATTCTTAATGCCTACTTGTATCCTGTATTTACACTTTTCATGGCTCAGGGATATAATACACGAATCAATTTTATGGGAGTGAACCGGGTGTATGTCAAAGGAAATATTTCCGTCATGCGACTTCTAAAGGGTTTGTTATTGAAATAGGATTATTAACAATTAAAATATCAGCTATGGAAGTCAAATTCAAAGAGTTGTTGGATGAGATCATCCACTTCATGGAAACAGAAGCCACTACTAAAACTGTAGTTGGTGAGTCATTTAAGCTTGGTCAATTCGATTGTGTCCCTGTGATCAGAGTAGGCATGGGCTTCGGCAGTGGTGGTGGTGAACGGGATGTTGCCAAAAACGAACATGATGAAGGTATGGGTGCCGGGGCCGGCATGGGTGTAGAGCCCATAGGATTCCTGGTAACTAAGGGAGAAGACATCCAGTTCATTTCATCCAAGCAGAACAGTGGCCTGGCTATGGCATTCGAAAAAGCTCCTGAACTTCTTCAAAAATATTTTGAAGGCAGGAAAATGGAGGCAGCGAGCAACTAGAGGAAACACTACTAATGGCCATGAAGACTTCATGGCCATTTCTCATGGTTTAGGCAAAGCAGGTCTGTGTGTTAGAGGAATTTCTTAATGCTATCCCGATCATGGTCTCAAATTCATGCCTTCCACTTGAGTAATTGATAAATTTTACTTACTTTGTTTATTCAAATCGAGCGTAAGCTCATTTCTACCCTTCTGTAAGAAATACTTCACCTGTCATTAGTATATAATTTATCTAACTAAACGTTCATGTTAGGGCGATATGGTGCATCAATTTTATATAAAAATGTTCAAAAGCCGATTTGTGGTTTCAGACCGGAAGCTGTCTTCAATGACATGTTTGCGATCTGAAGACTCAATTGCTCTTACAGATCAGAGTAGCATCAGGAATTACAATTGTTTAGCGTGCCCATACCCCGGAAGCTACACATTATTAGAGACTTAGGGAACACCAAATATCCTTCAAACCGTGCGGTTTCGGTGTTTAACGAAGATGCTGTTTCGAGTGTCTTCGTTAACCCGAACACCAATAAAAATGATAGTACCTGGATGTATCAGGAGAGAAGCCACAGTTTCTTTACTCCCGGTGCATCAGGTATAAAAAGATGCGTTCACCTTGAGTGAACCATCAAATTTCAGGGAAAAAGTTCTAGTGCAGCTTTTAGTTGTGTAGAAAAAAGGCTCCGGATCTGGAGCCTTTTTATTTTCGATATGTCATCATGCACAATTAAAAAAGTCCCAGAGGCCTAACACCTCTGGAACTCCCCAAAAACATCCAATCAAACTAACCCAATAATAGCATCGATTTCGGACTGACATAATCTGTAGACTCCAACAGTACACTTTCCTTAACAGCAACAAATCCACCATCTACATTG
>JAWVZH010000060.1:0-16094 GCA_033722295.1 Saprospiraceae bacterium | reverse complement strand
TCCTGCGATTTGAGGAACTACAATCTGGGATCTCTTTGCTTGAACGAAATTTTGGTCTGAGTCTTGAGCTGCCTCATTTACTAAAGAATGACTACAAAGCGAAGTATGAGGATGTATACGATGAAGAGCTCAGATCCCTGGTCGCAGATATCTATAAGGAAGATATAGAACGATTTAACTACCGGTTCGCAGATTAGGACCCTACTTATACGAACTAAAGCCGAAGCTTAAAAAAAGGAGTGCCCAGAACAGGAGTCGAACCTGCACGCCCTATAACGGGCACTGGCCCCTCAAGCCAGCGTGTCTACCAATTCCACCATCTGGGCGTAGAATCGATCGAATCGAGCGCAAATATAGCCATTCATCAGAGGTTTTTTATGTACCTGCAACTGCTGTTTTTAACTAAAAAAACATATTATAAAAAATATATATAAAAATTTTGTATATATTTGCGTCAAAGTCTATCTTCGTAATGGACAGGTAGATCAATATCCCAGAGGCAGTTGTATTCTAAATGTATTGTATAGCTCCTCTCTGACGCCCGAATTCCGAAAAGAAAAATGAATTCCTGATGTTTATGGATCCAGCCAGGGCCTGTAAGCAAGGGAAGTAAAGATATTTAAGAGCGTAGTTTTCTTATTTTGAGACCTTAGTCGAAAGAGCCTGGATTTACTTCGGTAAATTCGGGCTTCTTTATTTTGACCGTCGTGCCTGATCCCGCAATTCCTGGAGGAAAGGAGAGGCGAAGATGAAATTGCCAATAGTTTCATCCTCGGAATCGAGGATTTGAGATTTATCACCTCGCCATACCAGTTCGCCATCGCTGAGCAGCATGATATTCTCACCGACTGCCATCACAGAGTTCATATCATGGGTATTTACTATTGTAGTGATGTTCCTTTCTTGTGTAATACTGCTGATCAATTCGTCGATGACGAGGGAAGTCTTTGGATCAAGCCCTGAATTCGGTTCGTCACAGAATAAATATCTGGGTTTAAGGACAATAGCTCTAGCGATGCCTACCCGCTTTTGCATTCCACCGCTTATCTCGGAAGGATAGCTGTCATTGACATTATCAAGGTCCACGCGCTCCAGACACTCATTGACTCGATTCGACTTTTCTTTAAGTGTCATGTTTGAAAACATATCCAATGGGAAGCGGATATTCTCTTCTACAGTCATGGAATCGAACAATGCGGATCCCTGGAAAAGCATGCCCACCTCCATACGTATCTCGCGCATCGCTTTTTTATCCAGGCTGAAAAAATCAACATCATCGTACCATACCTTTCCTTTTGTGGGCTCCAACAGTCCGACCAGGATTTTGAGTAATACGGTTTTACCTGCACCACTACGGCCTATGATCAGATTATTCTTGCCTTTTTCAAAAGTAAAATTGATGTCCTTGAGGACTTCATTCTTTCCAAAGCGCTTGTATACGTGCTCTACTCGGATCATGAGGTCAATAGCATTGCGATGATATAATCGGCGAGCAGAATGAATATATTGCTGTATACTACAGCCTGCGTGCTCGCTCTTCCAAGCTCGATGCTGCCGCCTTTGACATGAAACCCCTGGTAACAGGAAATGGACGTAAGGATGAAGGCGAATACAATGGCTTTTACCATCATCATAAAAACATTGTACGGTTCGAAGAAAGATCTTAACCCCTGCACGTAGTCAGCATGCAAATAATATCCGGTTGGAACGCTTGCGATATAACCGCCTATGATACTGACAAAAGCAGATACAGAGACCAGCATGGGGATCACGAGGACAGCTGCCACCAGTTTGGGCATGCACAAATAGGCTGCCGTATTTACACCCATGATCTCCATAGCATCGATGTGCTCTTTCTGCCTCATGCCTCCTATCTCTGCAGCAATATTGGAACCGACCTTTCCGGCCAGAAGCATACAGCTGAACGTAGGTGCAAGTTCTATGATCGTCATATCCCTGACGATATAGCCGATGTAATAATCCGGAATAATGGAACCTTCCATCTGATAGGCAAACTGGATAGCCGTTACAGCGCCGATGAAAACGGATATCAGGAAAATGATGATCAGCGACCCGATCCCGATGTCATCCATTTGACGGACGGTTTCCTTCCAGTACATCCACCGGTTTTCAGGCCGTTTGAATACCTGCCCGAGCCAGGATATATATCTGCCAAAATGAAAAAGTAATCTATAGATGAGCATAAAATGGATCGCTTACCAAAGAAGTCCAAAAATAGTTTATTTTTTTGCACACTATGTTAAGAAAGGATAGAACATTCGAATAGTTCGAAGCTGTCCAATTAACGCCGGTGGCTCTGGTTTGTGAGACTGATAGCGAAAATCTGATCCTCCTTTAGATCTTGAGTCATTGTTGATCACATCGTAAATTAGATTGCATGAAGAATAAATGGGCACTTATTACTGGCGGTACCAAGGGAATCGGTTGGTCCATAGCGAAGAAGTTCGCCTCCCAGGGTATCAATCTCATACTTACCAGCAGGAGCATAGATGACCTGAATGAGCGGCGCACAGAGATCATCGAATCCCATAACGGCGTCGAGTGCGCAATTTTTCGTTCTGATTTAAGCAATCGCCATGAAGTAAGGAACCTGGCCGAATTTGCAAAGGGGGATACCGACGTTTTGGACATCCTTGTGAACAATGCAGGAATATTCATGCCCGGATCGGTACTTAATGAAGAGGAGGGCGCGCTGGAGTCCCAGGTGGAGACCAATTTGTATAGCGCTTATTATTTGACCCGGGATGTAATGCCACTGATCAATAATTCCAAACGTGGATACATTATCAACATGTGTTCTATTGCGAGCTTTATGGCCTATGCAGGAAGTGGTTCATATACCATCAGCAAATTTGCGTTGCGCGGTTGGTCCAAAACGCTCAGAGAAGAGCTCAAGGATACTCATATAGCAGTGACCTCGATAATGCCGGGTGCGACGTGGTCAGCTTCCTGGGAAGGTGCCGATTATCCCCGAGAAAGACTTATCGAACCGGAAAATGTGGCGGAAATGATCTGGTCGATCATTAACCTTGCACCAAATGCCGTTGTCGAGGAGCTCGTTATAAGGCCGCAGAAAGGAGATCTTTAAGCCGGAGGAGGTCAAAAGTTCAATTGTTTTCATTTCCTGGTATCAAAGATCAGCAAGAATCGGGTTTCTATCAGGAGCAACAGGCCTTACATTTGTACCGATGGAAGATGTTGGATCAGGATCATATCAATATCAGCGGATCGCAGAGATTGTGCGATTCCTGAGAACAAATTTCAAAGAACACCATTCCTTGTCCGATCTGTCCGAACAGTTTCACTTGAGTCCATTTCATCTCCAGAGAACATTCAGGGAATGGGTAGGTTTGACACCGAAGCAATTTCAGAAATTTTTAAGTGTAGATTTTGCGAAAGGGCTACTGAAGAAAGAGTCACCAACTTTGCAAAAAGTGGCTTTTGATACTGGTCTGTCGGGTACAGGCAGATTACACGACTTATTCGTGAGTATCGAGAGCATGTCACCGGGTCAGTTTAAATATGGTGGTCAGGATCTCAAAATATATCATTCTATTCACAAGACACCTTTCGGGATGATCAGCGTAGCTTCCACAGATAGAGGTGTGTGCCACTTGACATTCCTGGAAAGGACCTCGGATCCCCTTGATATTTTAACAAACCAGTTTCCAAATGCTCGTATAACAAGTATACCCCCTCCTGATCATAAGAATGTGGTTCAATTCTTTGATCTGGACTGGCAAAGACCAGATCGGATCAAACTTCATCTCAGGGGTACTCCATTTCAGATCAAGGTTTGGGAAGCCCTTCTCAGGATCCCCCAGGGACAACTGAGGACATATGGAGATCTGGCGACTCAGATCGGTCATCCAGATGCAAGTCGCGCTGTGGGAAACGCGATCGGAAGGAATCCGGTCGGCTACATCATTCCTTGTCACCGGGTCATACGGTCTACCGGCGCGCTTGGTGGATACAGATGGGGGCAGGACAGAAAGGCAGCTATCATCGGTTATGAAAATGCCAGAATTCGCAAGGGCCACATTCAAGACAATGAGAGTTCGGAAGAAACGTTCTAAAGTAAAATTAGCCCGTTATGCGTCGAAACTTGATCTTATTCCTGTCTCTGACCTGCTTCCTGTCGTGCAACCAGGCTCAACAGCCAGGAACTGCCGAAACTCATAAGGAGCGAGAAGTCGGGGGATATTGTGAAGGCTGCGAAGCGCTTTTGGAATATAGGGGCGAACTCAGTAATACGGATACGATCCCGGGATTTGAAGCTTACGAACCAAAATTGGTTATCAAGGGAACAGTCTACCAAAACGACGGCGTGACGCCTGCATCTGATGTTATAGTATATTTCTACCATACTAATCGGGAAGGCATTTATGAGCCCACCGACGATCCACAGGGTTGGGAAAAAAGGCATGGCCAGCACCGGGGTTGGATTCGAACAGATGATTCAGGGGCATACAAGATCTACACCTTTCGACCGGCCTCCTATCCCAATACAAGTAACCCTCAGCATGTACATATAACGGTCAAAGAGCCCGATACAAATCCTTATTATATCACTTCCATACATTTTAAAGATGATCCGCTCATGCAAGATTCGGAAACCGGTTCAAATCCGCGCGGAGGTCCCGGGTTGTGTGAGGTCGATACGGTCAACGGTGTGCAATATGTGACGCGAGACATCATGCTGGGAGAGAACATTCCTGGTTACAATTAGACACGAGGCAGTACTAACGACCAGATAGATGGACGGCCACATTCAGTGTGACCCTATAAATCGGAAAGTACCATTGAAGGTTTCAGCTTTCAGTTTAAAATAATGACACAAGACTCTACAAGAGACAAGGCGATACAGTAGACCGATCTAAACTACATGCTCTATCTATCTATTTGCCTTTTTTGCCCTCTGTCGTTTCATCCACCAGATAACGAGTTTCCTGAGAAATAGTGGTGGATACTTATACCCCTTCCTGGCCAGTCTTTCACCGACATCATTGTATTCATCTTTGTCTTCGGGTTCATTGGTGCCGAGCCCATCAACATACCTGTTGTACATGCAGAAGGCTGCTGCGATGAGAACTGTGTCGTGAATATCTTCGTCAGTTGCACCAGCCCTTCTGGCTTGTAATATATCCTGCTTTTGTACTTCCCGTCCGCTTCTTTGGACTTTACTCGCTATTTGCAGAAGAGCCTTCATCTTGTCCGATACAGGAGCGGTGTCAGTATCGGTAATAATACATTGAATGGTATGGCCATTATCCTGAAGATGTTCACTTGCTGCTGCACCATGAGAATTATGGCAGAAATTGCAGTTGTTCAGTTTACTGACATAGGATGCTATCAGTTCTCTTTCTCCGGAAGTGAGTCCGGAAGGACCGTGCAGGAGAGTATGTGCAAGATTTGATAATGCTTTTCCCGTTTTGCCCTTGTAGAAGAGGAGTTCTACTATTCCGGGTTCTTCTATACCGGTATTTATGTAAGCCATAGGTCGTTATTTGAGTTAGTCTTTACCGGTTGATGGGCGACTAAGGTCGTAAATTTTGCAGAGAATAGAGATTGGTCATTCAGGCATCAGGAATCTGCTGGGATCAGGTTTGAAGTGGATTTAGACTGATCGACCGAATATTGAATGTGCATTGTGGATGATGTGTCTTAAGTTTTGTTTTTTAGTTATGAGTCCACTCACTTAAATCATCAGTTCATCTAGTTGTACCATCTTTCTTCTTATAAAATCTCTCAACAATTCTATTTCCTCATCAGCTGTGTTATCATCGCTGTAGTGTTCAGAATCCCACGGCCATCTTTCACCATTTCTGTATATCGCGTCCCTGTTATTGTAGTAGAGCGAGTCGGCGAGATCGATAATGGCCTTAGTGCTGAGAACAGAAGATCTCAGAACCTCGTATTTGTCAGTCAGTTTTTCCTGATATTCAGGACATTGCGACATGCCTTCCAGAAGCCAGTTTCTGGAGATGTCCAAAACTGTGGTATCCCTGTTGAGCTCGTAGTCTCCGTCGCGGCCAAAACTGTGATCATAATCCCATAGGCAAAAGCGAAACGGATCCTCCTTCGTCCTTCTGTAGAGATAGAAATTTTTCATCAGTCCATCGCTTCCATGAGTGACGAGGAGCAGCAGGTGCCAATCGATAATGTGATCGACATCAAAATAAGTGCTGACGGTATCAAAATCACACAGGTCAGCATACATCAATCTTTGCCGGACCGTATCAAGGATCAGGGTTATGTCTTCTTCCTCTTTTGGGTATTTACGGTGCCATGGATTGCCCGCCTCTTCAGGAGGTGGCAGTTCTCCCTTGAAAAAAACAGGGGGGTCCTTGAACAAAGCTCCCGACTTCTGCAGGTCGAGATAGCTTCTGTCCACCCTGGGATGAAGCAGATAGAGGCCGTGGTAATTATGGTTAATGAATACTTCCACATATTCTGTGTTCGGCGCGGAAGTTTCAAGGCCCGTCATCTTTTTGAACAACTCATAAGAGAGTGTATGCCGGATCATGGTTTTATCGACATATGAAGCCGATAGTATCCAGTCGTTATCTCTCGAAAAAATGGGTATAGAGGGATCTGCCTGAAGATTTACAGTAAAACTGTTTTTAGGATAGATGCGTGACCACCCACCTCTGAGTTTAGCCTTCGCGAGGTCCAGGTGGCTATGTCCGTGCCATCTGATCTGGGCCTCTATATATTCCTTGCTCTCATAGTTGATCTCGTCTTCATTGAAAAATAAGAGTATACGGGGAAAGTCCGGTTCAGCTGGACCTGAACAACCGGCAATCCAGGAAAGGGAAATAATGAAGAAAAGATATTTTCTATTCCAAACCATCATGGCTTTGCTTGATGTTGTCCATGCGAACCGGACCGACTTCTTCCACACGACCAGATCTGTCCCCCTTTTTGCCAATCAGGATCCCATTCCAGGAGAGGTCACAGCTATTGTGAAGCCAGGTTCTGTCCAATATCAGTTGGCCACCGGGCTCCACAAGTATTTGGCCGCCTTCAGGCATGGAAGTCCTGCACATTATCCTGAGGGTGCCTCCATTTTTAATTATAACATCCGAGGTTATGTCTCGTTCTGATATCCAGTTGATACTATCTGTTATGATTATAGTATCCTTCTTCTGACACCATGTCGGTATCACCATACGACGATTTCGAGAGCGCCACCTGACAAGATTTCGTCTTACACGGCTCACCTGGCAGGGAGACAGAGCATTCTGAAAAGCATTATAATCCATCATATTATTCGACCAGGCAGTATCACATGGAGGCTCACTGGTTTTATTCCAGCAATTATGGTGTTCCGGGGTGTCTTCGCAACCATCCCGGGAATTCCAGGTGTGGGAAAGTCCGAGAATATGCCCTATTTCATGATTGACCAGCCCTGAGAAATGGGATGCAGGATGGTCATTTGAATAGTATCCAGCGACTTTGACCGAATATCCCAGGGCAATACCATTTCTCCGGGCCTTATAGGTAGGGGAGGCTACACTGTCGGGATGATGTGGCATCATGAATATGTTGATAAATGAGTCAGAAGGCGTTTGGTATTTATTGATCACTGTCCTGTCGTAATTATTTCTGTTCTCTCCATAGGCGATGAAGTGGTAGAGGTCCTCATCATTATGAAAATAGATGCCGATATCCCCCGGGGAGTCCGAGAAGGGAGTGATCTGATATCTGTATCCTTTGGGATAACCCGGCAATGGATCCTCCAAAGGCAACCGGGGTGGAATAGGCGCCATCAGGCTCTTATTACATTTTTCTATGAGTTCATTCGCATATGTGATCGCCTTATCACGTGCAAAGTTTTCATTACCGTTCCCATCGTACATATAGTGAAAGACGACTCGCAGGACTTTTATATCTGTTGAATCGGGCAAGTAGGATTCACTTAACCGACAACATCGATTATGATCGTCTCGACTGCCGTCCCTGGGCAGCAATTGATCTTGTTCATAAATGGAATATGTTGTCCTTGGTGAACAGGCCATCGCCAAAATGGCGAGAACGAGGATTATGTATGTTGTCAGGTATTCAATCCGCCACATACCGAGATAACTTGCCCTGTAATATAGGTCGACATGTCAGATCCGAGGAATACTACGCTATTGGCCACTTCTTCCGGTTCTGCCAGCCTCTTGAGAGGTATGTTAGCAATAAAGTTGGCCTTGGTGGATTCATCAAGTTCTTCCGTCATGTCGGTTCCGATAAAACCCGGGGCCAGGGCATTACACCTTATATTCCTGGAGCCAACTTCTTTGGCTATAGACTTGGAAAATCCTATGATACCGGCCTTCGATGCGGCGTAATTGGCCTGGCCGGCATTACCGAACACACCGACAACGGATGAAATATTGATGATGGAACCTGTCTTTTGCTTCATCATTGGGCGCAAGACATGCTTGGTGAGATTAAAACATGATTTCAAATTGACATTCATGACTTCATCCCATTGTTCTTCGGACATCCGCAGCATGAGCGTGTCTCTGGTAATCCCTGCATTATTGACCAATACATCGATGGATCCAAAATTATCACTGACGTCCTTGATCAATTGTTCTGCCTGTCCGTAGTCCGAGGCATCCGATCTGTAGGCCTCACATTTCACGCCCATTTCCGCTATCTCATCCTTGACGGCCAGGGCTTTGTCTTCCGAAGATAGATAGGTAAAGGCTACATTTCCTCCGTGTTGGGCACAGGCTTTGGCGATCGCGGCCCCTATACCTCGCGATCCTCCGGTAACGAGTATGTTTTTATCTTTCAGTAGGTTCATAATGCTAAAGTAATAAATTGTTGCCCCCTGATACCTAGAATCTCCAGACTTGAATACCGAGATCAGATCAAGATTTTAGAAGCGATGAACTCAATGACCTCATTGACTCTGGTCAATGACAACAATATTTGAAATAACGACATTAGAACTATAAATCCTCTGCGATGAGTTGGAAGGACGAAAATGTGCTCAAACTTGATACCTCAAAGCCGATATGGCATCACTTCTTTACCGTGGCACCCTTGGTGGTGATCGGTACCAGGGAGGGAGATGCCTATGATATGGCGCCAAAGCACATGGTGTCGCCACTCGGTCATGATAATTATTTTGGTTTTGTCTGCACACCACGGCATTCCACCTATCATAATGTCGCCAAAGAAGGTGCGTTTACGGTGAGTTTCCCAAAACCCGGTCAGGTGACACTTGCCAGCCTGGCTGCTTCACCACGTTGCTGGGAAGAGAGCGAGCACAAACCTGTTCTTGAAGAATTGCCAACCTTGCCAGCACCAAATGTGGATGCCAGATTTTTGGATGAGAGTTACCTCTTCCTGGAGTGTAGACACATGAAAACAATAGACGGATTCGGTGATTACAGCCTCATTTGTGGAGAGATAACAGGGGCTTATATAGATAAGTCTTACAAGCGGGTATCAGAGGTTGACGAACAGGAATTCATAGCGGACTCTCCCTTGCTGGCCTATCTGGCCTATGGAAGATTTGCAGAGATCAGGGAAAGCTTTGCCTTTCCACTGCCTAAAGATTTTAAATATTAGAGATGGATTTGTCAGCTCAGAATATTTTAAATTATCTCGAAAAGAAAAAGCCCCGGATGGAGGCGTTTCTCAAGGAATTGGTAGCGATCGAAACGCCATCCCGCGATCCTGCTGCACAAGAAGAGATATTTGAAGTGTTAGCAAGAAAGTTTCAACAGCTGGGATACAGAACATTTCGGATGCCTGGGCGAAGCACAGGGGGCTACTTGATGACCTATCCGGCAAAAAGGCGAAAAGGACAGTCAATTCAACTTTTGATCGGTCATTGTGATACGGTATGGGAGAAGGGTACGATTGAAAGCATGCCATTAATTACGGAGAAAGAGAAGATCAAGGGGCCAGGCGTTTTTGACATGAAGGCAGGACTCACGCAGATGTTATTCGCGCTCCAGTCTATCCAGGACCTCGATCTGGATCTTACTGTTACACCGGTATGTCTTATAAATGCAGATGAGGAGATAGGAAGTCGCGAGAGCACGAGAGCCATTCAAAGACTGGCAAGGATAGCGGATCGTGCTTACGTTATGGAACCGCCTCTGGGAGTGGATGGTCGTTTGAAAACCGCGAGGAAGGGCCTGGGACGTTTTACCGTCACGGTAAAAGGTCGTGCCGCGCATGCGGGACTTGATCCCGGGAAGGGGGCAAGTGCTATCCTGGAATTGAGCCATCAGGTGCAGAAGTTGTTCGCTCTTAATGATCTGTCGAAAGGGATAACGGTTAACGTGGGTATGATAGAGGGAGGGGTTTCACCGAATGTGGTTGCCCCCGTTTCCAGGGCTGTGGTTGATGTCAGGGTACCTTCTCACGAGGACGCACAGGAAGTGGAGAAGAAAATACTGGATCTATCGGCCAGCGACCCCAACGTGTCTCTCGAAGTGGAGGGATCCTTCGGTCGCCCACCGATGGAAAGGACTGATCGCAACAAGCATTTATGGCAAAAGGCCCGACAGGCGGCAGAAAAATTAAATATCCAGATCGAGGAAGCATCAGCAGGTGGAGGCTCGGATGCTAACACCACTAGCCAATACACAGCCACTCTTGACGGCTTGGGGACGACCGGGGATGGAGCACACGCAGAGCATGAGTTTATCCAGCGTGAGGCCTTGGACGAACGAACGGCATTACTGACATTGCTACTGCTTTTACCACCAGTCGAAAAATCAACAGGTCATGACCAATGAATTCATCCATACATCGCTGACGCGGATCACAGATCTTAAGGAAAGGGAGTTTAAAATTGAAAATCTTCCGAAGAGCGAGTGGGAGAATGCCGACTATGTGGTCCTGGAAATATTGGATCCGGGTAATGGCGCGAAGATCGAGTTGAGTTCTGGCAGGCATATGGACCCTTTAGCCGGGGAGAAGTTGATCGGTGCTTTGGGCGTCCGGCATGCTACACTGGAAACGACTGGAACCTGGGAGATCGCGGATCCTGATAAGGAAATGGATCTTTTGACGGGAGCAGGCCTGGCAGGTAAAGTTACATCCGTGTCTCCGTGGAGCGTTACACCTATCAGGGTGACGTATTTAGGCCATGTCATGATCGGGGGCCGAAAGACCAATATGCGGGATTATCTGGGTGAATTAGAACCTAAACGTCTGATAACTCCTGTAATTCTGATAACCGGAACTTCGATGAGCGCGGGAAAAACAACGGTGGCCAGGATCATTGTTAATGAACTCGTGGGCATGGGACACAAAGTTCTGGGCGCCAAGTTGACCGGCGCCGGAAGGTATCGAGATATTCTTGCTATGAAAGATGCCGGAGCTTCGGAAGTTGTCGACTTTGTGGATGGAGGTATTCCCTCCTCCATTGTGTCAGAGGATGACTATAATCTTGCCTTGGATCATATGCTTTCCAGAATGGCTCAAATTTCTGCAGATGTCGCTGTGGTAGAGATAGGGGCGTCACCCTTTGAGCCATATAATGGTTCCATCGCTATTGATAGAATTAAGGAGTTGATCAGGTATAAGGTTATTTGTACAGCGGATCCATATGCTGTCTATGGTGTTATGCGCGGATTTAATTTTTATCCGGACCTGGTCAGTGGACCTTGTACGAATACGATCGCTGCAAAGGAGCTTGTAGAAAAATTGACGGAGGTAGAGGCGCTAAACCTCCTCAACCCAGAGAATAGGAAGATCCTCAGAGAGCGGCTTGCAGAAAAGATCGGCTAGAAGAGGTTGACGATAATGCTGAAGTTACGGAGATGAGGAGTACGCCCTGCAGGTCAGTATTGGTTGAAGTTCAGTGCTCAGTTTGAATTTCAACGGATCTATTGAAAACATGCCCCTCAATTCATAAATACGCCTTTTCCTTTCTTCAGAGCCTCTTACAGTATTACCTTCCAAGTCCACTTGCCTCAAAGCGGGGAATGTGGTTCTTTCAATTTCTACGTAGTTGAGAACAAGATGATCGTTTTCGACCTCTCCCCAAAGTTTTATGGTTTCACTGTTACCGCGTTTTTCCAATTCCATAAAAACCGTATCACCTTTTAGGTTGTATTTACCTAAAAGAGCATGGTAATTAGATTCATTAGACTCTTCGTCTACCACAATTGTGTCACTGACACTTATTTCAAGTGTGCTGTCAGATAAAATATTATTGATCGAAGCTGTATTATAATAGACGCGATTATACTGGTCAAATACGAAATAAGAATATTGGGATATTTGATCAGAAGTGTTATAGGTGGCGGTCAATTGGAAGGTGAGTTCACCGTCAAGGAATATGGGATCGCGGCGGATCATCAGGTAGTAAAGTGCCGTTTGCCCATTTGGAATGATGCTTCCCAAAATATCTGGTGTCCTGGAGAGCGATTTTATGGAATCTTGATAGGAGGGTGAAAAATAGGAGACCTTGGAAAAGGTTTTGTCGGAACAGCACGAAAAGAGGATCAAACAGCCAATTCCCAAGAGTAAAGGGTACAACAATTGTTTCATAATTGGATGTTTTGAGTAAATGCATGCTTTATTCCAAAAACCGGATATCTCTGGGCATATGTGAGGTGATAGGGTAGTTTCATTGTACGATGTATGAAGTTTTGTATATCATCGCTGATATGACCCATCCATTGTGCTGAGAACTCCAACCCATCGTTCAGAAATTGAAAAGCGAATTTATTTCTTGAGTTGTTATAGTATGATTCTATCCGGTCAGCATCAGGGATATAACGAAATCCGAATATATTGGAAACCTTGTAGGCATCCTGAACATCACCCGTAAAGCGGTCGAATTGATAAGAAATAACAGAATTGGTAAAATATGCCTGGTTATTCACGAGTCCCTGGTTGAGGTAGATTTCACCAAAACCTCCACCTGTCCACCATCTGTCATATCTGTCGGCTATGCCAAACCTTCCAAATGGAACGCCGTCATTGTAGTAACCCAGTCGCAGGATCCGGGCGATATTAAGATTCAAAAAGCCAATGATCTGATTTCTGTTATGATTATTGATAATGAAGTTGGTCCCAAATGCGAATGAATTGGTAAAATCGTCATAAACGGCTTTGGCGGTGAAGGAATTGAATGGGGTGAGGAGTTGCTGGCGGACGGCAATTCCATGGTTGGGTTGACCTACATTCATCATCAGTGAGTTGACAAAGTCGATCTCAACGCGTTTTTGTCCATCCAGGACGTTGTCACCAAGTCCATGACTGTAGAGGTTGATCGAAGGCTGATAAGCGAAAAATATGTGTCGGCCCAATTCACCTGCGAAGTGTTCACTGCCTTCATCATTCCAATCGTGATCACCGGTCAGTACATAACGTTTGATCCCCATCGCTACGCTGATGTTGAAGAAACTTTTGCTCTTCAGATTAAAGCCGAATTCAGAGCTGATACCGAAGGTAAACTCCCAGTCGTCCTGGCAATTAGCCGTCATAAAACTGAGGGTCAGGATCAGTGGAATCGTAAATAATCGAAATAACATTGAAATCCATTAAGGGCAATACCCGGTGAATTAATTTTCGGATATGGGCAGATTTCAATTTCTATGATAGGGTAAAGCTTAAGTTACGAATTTTTTTAGGATTTCCTGAATACGCATTTTGGATTTGCTGGATAAAAACAAGGAACTGGAAATCTCTCCCAATTAGTTATTTTGCAACGATGCAAATTGACGTTTCCACAATCATAATCGGCGCTGGCCCGGGAGGGCTGGCATGTGGTGCCTGCCTTAAAAAGATCGGAGAGGAATTCAGGATACTGGACAGGGCTGCTCAGGTGGCCGATTCCTGGCGACATCACTATGATCGCCTTCATCTGCACACCCATAAAAAGCTTTCTAACCTGCCATACTTGCCATTTCAATCCGAACTTCCAGGATATCCTTCCCGCGATCAGGTAGTGGGTTACCTGGAGAGATACGTCGGGCACCATGATCTGAAAATTGATCTCAACTCGGAAGTGGAGCGTGTCACGGCGGAAGATCATAGCGTTCTGGTTACAACAAATCACGGGAGCATCAGGGCTCGAAGCGTTGTTATAGCCACCGGCAATACCAAAGATCCGCATCTTGTGTCCAAGTCGGGAATGGAATCATTTTCGGGTGAAGTGATCCATAGTGCTGAATATGTGAATGGAAAACCTTATAGAGATAAGAACGTGCTTGTCATCGGCTTTGGTAATAGCGCTTGCGAAATTGCGATGTGTCTCGAGGAACACGGGGCGAAGCCTGCTATGTCTGTCCGGTCTCCGGTCAATATTGTTCCCCGTGATATTTTTGGAATACCAGCGTTGGGCATCGGGATAGTGACTGACTTTTTGCCGCCCAAGTTGGTCGATTGGTTAACGGCGCCAGTTATCAGATCAAAGATCGGAGACCTTAAAAGGTATGGATTGGAAGAGCTTCCCTACGGCCCAAAGGTGCAAATCGTGAGGTATGGACAAATACCTGTACTGGATATTGGTATAGTTGAACTTCTTAAACAAGGGAAAGTCAGGATATACGGTGACATTCTTGAGGTGAATGGCGCAGAAGTCATATTTGAAAAGAATAAAAGATCATCATTTGATGCCATTATTATGGCCACAGGTTATGATCATGGTCTGGAACGAATTATCGACCTGTCCAGAGAAAGACTTAAGGACATAAGACGGCCGATCGCAGAACGAAAGCTCCTGGGCCAGGATCGAATTTATTTCTGTGGGTTTTATGTTTCACCCAACGGGATGTTGAGAGAAGTGGGTATTGAAGCCGGCCATATTGCGCGGGATATCAGCAAATTGACTTACAATGGCCGGAGTTGACAGGATTGAAAGGCTTTAATGAAGGCCCAGTCATTCAAACCCAAGTTCATTCGCATTCGTTATATACCAAAGTAACCAGCGACAATGACCACGAACCCTCCTCCCAAGATCACTCCCGGAGTTATGAGTCTTCTCCCTCTATTTTATGTTGGATGGTCTGACTCCGTCCTTAGTCCCAGTGAGATGGATCTCATACATGAAAAGATCAGAAAACTGGAATTTTTGACAGATGAAGAGAGGGAAACGCTCGTTTCATGGACAGACCCGCAGCATCCGCCATCCAGGGAAATATTTAAGCTGTGGCTTTCCGAAATGAAACGGTTGACCAGTCATCAGACCCTTGACGATAAAATGTCGTTAGTGGAGATCGGCATCGAGATGGCAAGGGTCATGGCAAGCAAAGAAGATGAGCATGAGTGGTTGTCACATGAAACCATCGAAGCCCTGAGAGATATCGAGTCGACCCTGGGAGTGACCGACACGGGCAGTTTGAGAGCATTTCTCTCCCGGATCAACAGGAAGGTATCACCAGACCGTGTGGACATCGTTCAGCCCGAAAAGATCACCGAATTGCTGGACGGTCAATATCGGGACACACGTAACAGAATGCGTCGATTGCTGACGGACCCTGTCTTTAAGCTCGAATATGAACATGACAAAGAAGAATATCGCCGGAAGATCCTGAACTGGGTAAAACTGATGGCGGATCAGGGTCTTGGATCTTATGCCTATCCTGAAGAATTTGGCGGTAAAAATGATCCCGGCCATCATATTACCGTATTCGAAATGCTGGGCTATCATGATCTGAGCCTTGCGGTCAAATTCGGTGTTCAATTCGGGCTTTTCGGCTCTGCGATATATTACCTCGGAACAGAGCATCATCACGAAAAATATCTCTCAAAGTTGGGTAGTGGTGAATTGCTCGGATGCTTTGCGATGACCGAGACGGATCATGGATCGAATGTCAAAGGATTGGAGACGACATTGACATATGATGCCACGGATAAGACTATTACCGTCAATACTCCTCACTTGAATGCAGGCAAGGAGTATATAGGCAATGCCTTGCACAGTACTCATGCGGTCGTCTTCGGACAATTGCTTGTTAATGGTGAAGAACATGGGATCCATGCTGTAATCGTTCGAATTCGAAATGATCGGCATGAATTGATGAAGGGAGTTCGCGTGGAAGACAATGGCTACAAGATGGGCTTGAACGGTATAGATAATGGCAAGATCTGGTTCG
>JAWVZH010000059.1:0-16508 GCA_033722295.1 Saprospiraceae bacterium | reverse complement strand
TTCGGCTTTGAGCGAACAGACTTTGTATACGAGCCGGGCCAGTTTTCAATAAGAGGTGATATCGTAGATATCTTTTCATTTGGTAATGAGTGGCCTTACAGGATCGAATTATTTGATGATGAGGTGGAAAGTATCAGGATCTTCAACCCCCTTGACCAGTTGTCCATCCAGAAAATATCCAAGGTCAGCTTAGTTCCTGATATCAATAGAAGGTTCGAGGCGAGCGACAAAGTGCCCTTGTTCGATGTATTGCGATCTGACACCATTGTGATAATAGAGGATCTGCAGTTTTTGCAGGATGTATTGCTGGATTGCTTTGAAAAGGTCAGAGAGTTCTCCAGATACATCAAGACCGATGAAAAGGCTGAATTGCTGGAGTTGCTGAGCGACCGGGCTTTCGTTTACCCAAAGGATGTGATGGAATTTATCGGGAAGAACGCCATCATAACCACGAATAATCCTGAGGGCAATCTGGAAATATCAAGGACGGTCGACTTTGAGGGATCTCCGCAACCTTCTTTTAACCGGAACTTTTCATTGCTCATCGACAACATTAAAACCCTCAGATCTGACGATATCGAACTTTACTTGTTTGCTGCCAACAACAAGCAGGTAGAGAGGTTTTACAATATTTTCGAAGACCTTGGCGCGGATGCGCAATTTCATCCTGTCATAGCCGATATCGACAAGGGATTTATAGATAAAGATCTTTCCATCGCCTGTTACACGGATCACCAGATATTCGACCGGTTTCACCGGTATAAATTAAGACGTGGTTTTTCCAGGGAGCAGGCACTCAATCTTCGCATGCTTCGTGAATTGAAACCGGGAGACTTTGTCACTCATATCGATCATGGTGTAGGCAAGTATTCAGGCCTTGAAAAGATCGATATAAACGGACATATTCAGGAGTCCGTCCGGCTGCTCTATAAGAACAACGATATACTCTACGTAAGTATCAACAGCCTTCACAAGATCTCGAAGTTTGTCGGTAAGGATGGTAAAAAGCCGGCTCTCAGCAAACTGGGCAGTGATACCTGGAAGAAGCTGAAGAACAAAACAAAGAGGAAGGTCAAGGATATAGCCAAAGAACTGATCCAGCTTTACGCACAGCGGAAGGCGGCTGACGGTCATGCATTCGAACCTGACGGATACCTCCAACATGAACTTGAAGCGTCGTTCATATTTGAAGATACGCCAGACCAGTTCAAGGCCACACAGGAAATGAAACAGGACATGGAGGCGCCACATCCCATGGATCGCCTGATCTGTGGAGATGTTGGTTTTGGCAAGACAGAAGTAGCTGTAAGAGGGGCCTTCAAAGCTGTTGTCTCCGGCAAACAGGTGGCCATTCTTGTACCCACTACGATACTTGCTCTGCAGCATTACAAGACATTCTCTGACCGGTTAAAGGATTTTCCTGTTGAGATCGATTACATCAACAGGTTTCGTTCGACAGCCCAGAAAAATGAGATTTACAAAAAACTCGAAGCCGGAGAACTGGATATTGTTATAGGCACGCATGCTCTTTTAAACAAGAAGGTAAAATTCAAGGACTTGGGCTTGCTCATCATTGATGAGGAGCAAAAGTTCGGTGTGGCGGCGAAGGAGAAATTACGAAAGTTCAAGGTCAATGTGGACACACTGACACTCACTGCAACGCCAATACCCAGAACTCTGCAATTCTCATTGATGGCGGCCAGGGATATGTCCATAATCCGTACGCCTCCACCCAACCGTCAACCGATACATACTGAAAGAAGAGTTTTTTCTGAGGAAATAGTGAAGGAGAGCATTTACTACGAGATCAACAGGGGGGGGCAGGTCTTTTTTGTACATAACAGAGTAAAGTCACTGCCGGACATGGTGACCATGCTAAGGAGACTCTGTCCAGATGTGAGATTCACCATGGCTCATGGACAGATGGAGTCATCAAAACTGGAAACCACGTTATTGGAGTTCATAGAAGGCAATTCAGATGTACTCGTGTCTACCAATATTATAGAAACTGGTCTGGACATCCCGAATGCGAATACCATGATCATCAATAATGCTCACCATTATGGTCTGAGTGACTTGCATCAGCTCAGGGGAAGGGTAGGGCGTTCAAATACAAAGGCGTTTTGCTATCTATTTACTCCCCCGTTGAGTGTCCTGACACCGGAGGCGCGAAAGCGACTGAGAACGGTGGAAGAGTTCTCGGACCTCGGCAGCGGATTTGAGATTGCGATGCGCGACCTCGATCTGAGAGGCGCTGGCAATTTGCTGGGTGCTGAACAGAGTGGGTTCATTTCCGATATCGGTTATGAAACGTATCACAAGATCCTGGAGGAGGCGATCATGGAATTGAAAGAGACCGAATTCAAGGACCTGTTCAGATCAGAACTGGAAGGCGAGAGGGATTATGTGAGAGACGTCCAGGTAGAGACCGATGTAGAAATGCTGATTCCGGACGATTATGTCACCAATATCCAGGAAAGGCTGAACCTTTATACGGAATTGGACAGCATAGAGGAGGAAAAGGAACTTGAAGCTTTCAGAAGCCACCTGATCGACAGGTTTGGCCCAATTCCCAAGGAGGTCAACGAGCTATTTGAAGGTCTGGTCTTGCGATGGGTCAGTAAAAAGCTGGGTTTTGAAAGGGTATCGCTCAAAGGAAATAAACTCAGATGTTACTTCATTTCGAACCCGCAATCCATTTATTTTGAAACACCTTTGTTCAAAAATCTGCTTGCCTGGGTTGGTACGGATGGACAGAGCCATGGCTTCAGGCTTAAACAATCCCGCAAGTTCCTTATTTTGATAAAGGAAAATGTCAGTTCCTTCGAGGAAGCGGAGGCCCTTTTAAGTGAACTTTACGATAAGGTCAAAGCATGATATCAACTCAAGAGCCATTCAAGAATCTACCGGTGGACCTGGAGACTTTGCCGCGCGTTGACGAGATAGAATACAGATCCATTGCGCCGCAATATTTCTGGACCAGATTGATCGGAGCACTCATAAGATTGCTGTGGATCACCCTGATGTACTTTATAGTGGCTTATGCTCTGAGAGAGAGCATTCCTCTCTGGATAAGGCAGATCGTCCCATGGCTGCTCCTGGTCTGGTGGGTGTTCAGCATTTTCAGGGTATACAAGACATACAAGAAGAAGGCTTTCGCCATCAGGGACAGGGATATCCATTACAAATCAGGTTGGATATGGCGCCGGAAAACGACTATACCCTTCAATAGGATACAGCATTGCGAGGTGAGCAGTGGACCGTTACAGAGGATGTTCGACCTCTGTGAAGTTCACGTGTTTACGGCAGGGGGCAGTCACTCTGATCTCACCATTCCCGGACTCACCACAGATACGGGACATAGACTTAAAAAGTTCATTCTGGAGAAGATCGGATCTGATGAGGAAGAGTGATGAGTTTTCAGTGGTTCAGCGGCAGTCGCCCGGTGTTATTGGTGTGGCAGTTGTGAAATATCTCCAGGCGGTCTTCCGCCAGGCGATCTGGCCATTGATCATCATATTTATTTTTGGAGGAGGCGCCGACAGTTTCACCCGGATCGTTATTGCAGTCAGTTTGTTTGCCGGATTATTCTCGATAGGGGCGGCCGTGATCCGATATCTGTATTTCTATTTTGTTTTCAGGGACGGTCAACTGCGCGTGGTTGAGGGACTGCTGAGAAAACGGAATCTGAGCGTTCCGCGTCAGAAGATCCAGCGTGTAGAGTTTGAACAGAACCTCGTACACCGCATTCTGAAAGTGGTCACTCTGAGGATAGAGACTGCAGGAGCTGAGGGTGAAGAATTGGAAATCGGTGCCTTACCCCTTGACAAGGCCGAGAGGTTGAGACAGATTCTGCTGTCTGGTAAAAAGATAGATAGTGAAACAGCCGAGAAAAAAACTGCGGAGAAACCCGTATTCAGATTGTCATTTTCCGAACTGATCCGTGCGAGCCTTGTAAGAAATCATTTCAGGACTTTCGGTATCATCCTGGGTTTTCTGGCGGGTGTCTATTTCCAGTTTCAGGAAGTGACGGATGTAGATAAGTGGCTGGCAGAATGGCTGCCACAATGGTACTACTCCTCGGATAGAATGAGTGGATTTCTTTTGATAATTCCCCCTGTCTTGCTTCTGGTCATTCTTCTGACCGTAATTCGAACCATAATACAGTACTACAATTTCACATTATGGCGTACCAGCGAGGGATATCGAGTAGCGTACGGCCTTTTTAGCCGCTTTACCAATTCGGCATTGAACATCAAGGTTCAGTATCTCCGCTGGCGTGACAATGTCCTGATGCGACTCGTTGATATGCATGGATTGAATATTTACCAGGCCACCAGTGTTTCTGCAAAACGGGACCAGTCCTTACAGATTCCCTTTTGTTTTGATGAACAGATAGATCTGGTGACCAACGATGTCTATCCGGATTTTGATATTACCGGTGCGACCACGATAAAACCATCTCCGCGGTACAGGTATGTCATATTTTTTCGGATCGGTGTTATTCCAGCGATCATCGGCTTAGTCTATGGATACTTCACTGCCATGCAACCATGGTGGTTGTTGGTCCTTGCTCTGTGGCTTTTAGGGATCTGGATATATGCAGGTCATTATACCAGAACGATGTACTTGAAGGCCACTCCCGATCATGTTTTTGTGGAGCGTGGTATCCTGGAAAAAAATCGATGGCTGCTGCGGGTCTCCAGGCTTCAGGGTGTTTCTCTCTCTCAAAATCCATGGGAAGCCCGGCGAAACCTGTCTACTCTTAATCTTTTCACCGCCGCTGGAAGTGTCAGCTTCCCCTATATCAGGAATGATTATGCTCACAGGCTGCATGATTATTTTCTGTTTAAAATAGAGACTAACAGCGCAGTTTGGATGTAATCGCTCAGTAAAATTGCTGTAAAAAGCCGGTATCAAATGGGTTTGATATTGCAGCCTGGTCAATTGTCGAGCACAAACTCAGTCATTCAAATACCATTATTTTCACTAAATTGAAGGGAATTTCATATTCCAATTGCCGGTAAAGGATTCATTTTTCATTCTAAATCCAATTAAAATGAGTACTAACAAAATTTTACTGGCAGGTCTCATCGGAGCGGTAGTCGCTTACATTCTCGGCTTTTTAACCTGGGGGTTACTTTTAGCGGACTTCTTTGAAGCCAACTCAGGCTCTGCAACGGGAGTAATGAGAGCTCATGACGAAATGCTCCATATTCCTATGATCGTCGGACATCTTACCTGGGGTTTGTTGTTCGCGATCATTTATGGCCGATGGGCGAGTATCAGTACATTCGCCACCGGCGCCAAGGCCGGGGCGGTGATCGGTCTTCTGGTTGGGCTATCGTTTGACCTGATCAATTACGCCTCTACGCATATCCTTACCCCCACATCTGTTGTTGTGGATGTCATTGCCATGACTATTATTTCGGCCATTGTTGGAGGCGTAGTAGGGTGGTATTACGGACGAGGAAATTAAGGTGTCCCATTCCTAACAGTAAAGGCATTTGACCCTGAGTGGTCGGATGCCTTTTTTAAATTTGGTATTTGGTATTTGGTATTTGGTATTTGGTATTTGGTATTTGGTATTTGGTATTTGGTATTTGGTATTTGGTATTTGGTAGCTCCATTTCGTTTTACTTTTAAAAGCTTCCTGTTTTTTCGGATATATTGAATTTGTTGATGAGAGATCTTGAAAATACGATCAGGTCAGGAGTGTGGTCAACCTGTTTGCTGGCGATGGGCGTAATATTCTGTTTGTGTAGCTGTAAGGTGGATCAAAACGAAGTGTTTGATATAGTCATTTCGGAAGTCAATGTCGTTGATGTTGTCAATGGCAAAATTGATACGGGTCAATTCGTTTATATAGAGGGGAATAGGATATTTGACATTCGCGATGATTTGGGTGGCAAAGAGAGAGATGGGATAAAAGTGATCGACGGTAAAGGGAAGTATCTTCTACCTGGTCTTTGGGACATGCATTTTCACTTGTGCTGGGAGAGGTCGAACGACAGTTTGATCATGCCACTTTTGCTTCGCTATGGGATTACCGGTATCAGGGAAATGGGAGGAGACCTTGAAATTCAAGATCAATTTAAAAATTTAGTCAAAAATGATCCAATCAAGGGTCCCGAAATATATGGCCCCGGACCATTCGTGGATGGCGATCCACCGTTAATTCCGGATTTTAGCCTGATCATTAGCGATACTGCAGGGACAAAGGATCGACTGGATAGTCTGGTTAAAAAAGGAGCTGATTTCATCAAGGTCTATTCACTTCTCAAAATGCCGGCCCTGTCGGCTGTCTCGAAGTACTGCAAATCCAATAAAGTGCATTTTTCGGGCCACCTGTCAGAATATGTTGAGCCTGAAAAATCCATTTCTATGGGCCAGCGAAGTATCGAGCATCTCAACAGACTAGATGAGATTTGGAGATCGGATTCTTCACGACTGGAGTCGTTAATAGACTCAATGCTCAAATATGATACGTGGCTGTGTCCAACTCTCCTTGTCTATTGGATGAAGGCTCATATACATGATCCTGGTTATTCCAACCAGGTAATGAACAAGTACATCCACCCTTACCTCATGTCCGATTGGGAGCAGACCAAGAAAAGGCGAATTAGGGAATTCGACCCGGAAGCACAATCCAGACTTTTCCGACAGCAGCAAGAACTCGTTTATCATATATATAAGCGGGGAGTTCCCATGCTGGCCGGAAGTGATTTTGGTGGCATGGCCTTTATCTATCCGGGTGTTGGATTGTATGAAGAACTGGAGTTATTGCATAAAACAGGCATTCCTGTAGATGAAGTCATAAGAATGGCAACGATCAATCCGTCCAGATTCCTGAACAGACAGAATGAACTGGGCTCGGTAGAAGAAGGAAAGTTGGCAGATCTTGTTCTTATAAGGGGAAACCCCCTGCAGGATCTGAAAAACCTGAGGGAAATAGAGCTCGTTATCCGCAGAGGAAAGTTTTTCCATCCGAAACCCGGATAAACGTTGATCAATAAACCATTAGATCTCGTCGAGCTTGGATCTGAAGGATTTTATGTTGGTGGAAATAGAGAAGTGATGTGCGTTGGACGCAAAGTGATAACCGCCAAAACCATAGTCTACTTTGAAGCGATTCACCTTGAAGCCTACACCAAAGGTGAAGCCTGACAGGGTAAATTGATTCACCAGGTTCAGATCTGCCCGCCTCAGATTGTTATACCCTAAACGGATCCGGAAATTCTCTTCCTCACCAAATAAGAATTCTCCGTTGAATACAAAGTGCCTGGCCAACTGATCGATAAACGATGGACCCTCATCTGACGAGGGATCCTCACCAAAGAGGATAGTGCCATCCTGAGCTGCCGGATCGTCATAGGCGATGTTCCATTCTTCGAGATGATGAGCGATAATGCTGTAACGAAAGGGTAGGTGTTCCAGGCGTTTGGAAAAGCCGATCTGCAATTGAGTTGGCATGGACGCTTCTGTGTTATCTGTATAATCTTCGTAGACCCACCCGAAGTTGGTCAGAGATATGGTTATGGCCCACTCCTTATCGGGATTATAATACATGGCGCTCACATCGCCTGCGATGGCTGATGAAGTAAATGCTTCAAATCGCGATGAAATATGTTTGAGATTGACTCCAACGCTGTAATTCTCGTTTAAGGATCGCCCTGCACCGACAACAATTGCGATCTCGTTAGCGTCGAATTCTCCGGTGATGTCTCCCATGTCGTTGGTCTCCTGGAAATCACCGTAGGTGATGTATTTGATAGCCGCGTGAAGAGTGTAGTCTGACTCCTTCAATTGATGACCATATCCGAAATAGCCGTTCTGGATATCGGAAATAAAGAAATTATGATGAAAGGCCAGGGCGCCACCCATCTCAGGGTTAAGGGCCGCAGGGTTGGTCAGGGCCAGCGTAACATCGTCATCCTTGACAGTATTCAGATAACCACCAAGAGCTGTGATTCTCGCAGAATTAGGAATATTCAAAAACTCGTAATGATGCTTCCCTCCGATCTGCGCCAACAGAGCCGGTAAAGGCAATAAGATCAGAATGAGTATGTGAAGTAGCCGATTATCCATCTTCACCTCTGTAAACGTCAAAATTCTCTCTGCCTTCCTTGACCCAGGTCGTGCGACAAATGCCTTTGTCACACATCATTTTTTTGATCAAAATGCCATTGATGTCGTATAGCATCAATTCGCCGTGTTCGTTATCACCATCCAGATATTCTCCTTCGGCTTTGACATTGCCATTGGGATAAAACTCAACGAAAGGACCATTCTCCTCGTTGTCCTCAAAAGTTACGACTTCCTTTATCTGTCCGTCGGGATAATAGCTTTTCCACTTGCCGGTCATTACATTATCGACGTACTCACCTTCAACATTGACCTGACCACCACGGTAAAAGGTCTGGTATAATCCGTGATGCTGGCCATTCTTGAAATTGGCTATGCTGTAAAGCTCACCATTCTCGTAGATCTTTTGTTCACCCACCTGAAGGCCATCTTCAAATTGTGCTGTTTCCAGCAGTTCGCCATCAAGAGTCATTCTCTTGTATTCACCATGTTTGGTATCCGTACCTTTCAGCACAGTGTATTGCTCGAGTTTGTTCTGCAGTTCGTTGCGCTCCTCCACTTCTTCGAGTGAGCCACTGCAGGCAAGTATAAAAGCTGAAATGCCAAGTATGTAAATGATAGATCGCATCTTCGGTTTTACAGATTTATATGACAAATGTAATGTTTAACTCGTATCGAATAACGAATTGAAACGGGCATCATTGTTTTTAAGTATAAATAGCCTGAATTAGTCGTCTTTTGCGACACTTTAGCGATGCTGATACCTGTTTTCCAGGGAAAAGGAGAACTCTCCCTGGACTTGTTCATTATCCTGAGTGGGGATATCATCATATCAAAACTTTTTTAGTATAATCGCTCATCGATGAACCATTATCTCGATCAACTCAACGATGTACAACGTCAGGCCGTAACAACTCTCGAAGGGCCTGTCATGGTGGTGGCCGGTCCCGGATCCGGAAAAACACGTGTACTTACTTATCGGATTGCTCATTTGCTCAATTCGGGCGTGCCTCCGTGGAGCATTTTGGCCCTGACATTTACAAATAAGGCCGCCCGCGAAATGAAAGAGCGCATAGAGAGGGTTACCAATACAACCTCTCGCGATGTATGGGCCGGCACATTTCACTCCATATTTGCAAGGATCTTGAGGGTAGAAGCCGATGCTTTGGGGTTTCCTTCGACCTTTACTATTTATGATGCGGATGACAGCCGGAGTCTCATTACGGAACTTGTCAAGGAAATGGGTCTCGACAAGACGCATTACAAGGTTGGCGGTGTTTATTCTAGGATCTCCAGTGCCAAGAGCAATCTCATTACTCCAAAACTTTACGAAAATGATAAAGACCTTCGTGAACAGGACAGAATGAGTCGGCGCCCCAAATTGTATGAATTGTATCGGAGATATGTCGAGAGATGTGCGATAGCCGGAGCGATGGACTTCGATGACCTTCTTTTGAAATTGTATGAATTGTTCAGGAATCATCCTGATGTGCTCGGCAAATACAGAAAGCGATTCCAATATGTCCTGGTGGACGAGTTTCAGGACACCAACTATCTGCAATACGTTATTGTCAAGCAATTAACGCTGTACGACGGAAGTCTTCAGAATGTTTGTATCGTCGGTGATGACGCCCAAAGCATATATTCGTTCAGGGGTGCTACCATTACCAATATTCTTGAATTTGAAAGAGATTACCCGGATGTTCAGATCTTCAAGCTGGAACAGAATTACCGGTCCACCGATCATATTGTTTCTGCGGCCAACAAGGTCATAGAAAATAACAGAAAACAAATTCCCAAGACCATCTGGACGGATTCAGGAGAAGGAGAGAAGATAAAGTTGATCAAAGCGGTCTCTGATACAGAAGAAGGTCGACAGGTTTCGGACCTTATACTTGAGCAAAAGAACAGACATCATCTTACCAACCGGGAGATCGCCATATTGTACAGGACGAATGCCCAGTCCAGGGTCTTTGAGGAGCACCTGAGGCGTTCCAATATTACTTATAAGATCTTCGGTGGACTTAGTTTCTACCAGAGGAAGGAAGTGAAGGATCTCCTGGCCTATCTGCGCCTTGCGGTGAATCCACGAGATAATGAGGCCTTCAAAAGAAGTGTCAATCATCCCAAACGAGGCATAGGCGCTACGACAGTCACCAAAGTGCTGGAATTTGCGGCGGCTAATGGCATAAGCGCCATGGAGGCTATAGGCCAAATAGAACTTCCCAAGCGTGCCACCAACCTCTTGTCGAATTTCAAGAACCTTATCAGTGTTTTTCATCAAAAAGCCGAAAAGGAAGACGCCTATACTGCAGCCGTATATATGTACCATCATTCCGGTCTTCAAAAGCTGATGAATGCCGATATGTCGATGGAAGGTATCAACAGGAAAGAGAATGTCGTGGCACTCCTCGATGGTATCAAGGAATTTGTGGATGAAGACCAGGTGGAAGAAACGGCTCAATCCGACAAGAGTCTGGCTAGCTATATTCAGAATATTGCATTGCTGACAGACTTCGATACCGAAGAGTCGGAGCAAGACTACGTGACCCTCATGTCAGTACATTCTGCAAAGGGGCTGGAGTTCAAATCGATATTTGTTGTTGGCCTGGAAGAGAACTTATTTCCTTCCTTCATGTCAATGAGCTCTCCGGATCAACTCGATGAAGAAAGACGGCTTTTCTATGTCGCCATCACAAGGGCGAAAAGTTTTCTTACGCTCTCTTTTGCCAACAGCCGCTATCAATATGGACAGATCAGATACAACGACCCAAGTCGGTTCCTCGATGAGATTCCCGAAACTCACTTTGATATGTCGATGGGGAGGAGAACATCGAAGCTGACCGGAGGAAGTGCAGGCCAGCAAAGAGCGGGAATTTCGGGAGTACGGCTTCGTAAGCCCAAGTTGTCAGAACCCATCAAGGTGCCGATAGATTTCAAGCCGTCTCCATCCTACATGATACAGCCCGGAAAGTCGGTGATGCACTTGAAGTTCGGAAAAGGGGAGGTCGTCAAAATCGACGGTGGCGAACAAAATAAGGTGGCCACGATTCGGTTTGAAAATATTGATAACCCTGAGCGAAAGTTGATGTTGCGTTTTGCCAAGCTTCAGGTTCTGGAAGAATGATCCTGATAGGATTCTGTAATTTCGCTGCACGGTAAAATATGAGCTTCAGATCTCCCATCCATATTGCAGCACTTCTCTTTGTTTTTCTTTTCGTCATTGAGATAAACCTTCAAACCTATTACCTGGGATTTGCGGACATCTACTGGCAACCCGTCTACTATCTTCTGATCGCTACGGGATACCTCTTTGTGGGTCTGAGTCTTAGTAAGGACGCTGAATGGAAAGCCCGATCCAAAGACCTCAAGATACTCAGATATGCTCTGACCCTCATTGCCTGTCTGATCAACGGGTATCTCGTTTATTTGAGTTTCAATCTACTATCGGAGGTGATCAATACCATCGAGATCGACCCACTCAATTCGGATGTCTTACCGGCCATACAATTGTATGTGAGGCGGTGGTTGGCCGGAGAGTGGGCATATGCTCCCATGGAGTTTCCAGGTTGGACAGTGATACCCAACTATTTGCCTTTGGTATGGATGCCCTTTGTCGTGCCTGAATTGCTCGATATTGATTACAGATGGTGGCCATGGGTGTGCTTTGTCGGTTACGCTCTCTATTATTGGATAAAACTGTTTCTTCAAAAGGACCTGCACCCTGTAGAATATTTGATAAAATCAGTAGTTCCGCTCTTTATAATTTGGTTATTGTTGCTTTACGATCCAACGATCTTTGGTCATACCGCGGAGATCATGATCGCGGTCTTCTATTTGATCCTGTGTGAAACGATATTATCAGAAAGACCATGGTTAGCAGCGATCGGGATCGGACTATGTTTGCTGTCACGCTACTCTTTCGGCTTCTGGTTGCCCTTTTATGTCTTTGTTTACTGGTGGGTTTACGGATGGCGGCCGCTGATATACTTATTGACGGGTGTCGCAATGATGGTCTTTATATTTTATGTGATCCCATTTCTTTTCAAGGATCCTTTTGTGTATCAAAAGGGCATGGCCTACTATATGTTCTCGGCAGAAGGTGAATGGGTGGTACAAAATTGGCAACCGGAGGGATCGAAGCCTTATCATCTGAGCCGTGGCTTTGGATTTGCGATCTATATCTATGAATATATCAATGGTGATATTCAATTTAAGCTGAGGATGATCCAAGTGTTGAACGTGCTCACCTCACTACTCACCATTTCTTTGATCTTTGCAGCGTTTTGGTGGCTCAGGAGTAGAATTGAGAGAAAGGATCTTTTTCTGATCTTTGGTTTGAAGATTTACCTCATGGTCTTTTACAGCTTTATACATGTACCATACGCCTATTTATTTGTATTACCTTTGTTATTGGGCTTACCCATATTTTCAAGAATAAGGATATGGAAGGGTCTTCAAGACGGGCACTCCATGAAACAGCTTAAATAAAGAGTAAGTCAATTTATAAAATGAGAACTATGATACGTTTGATATTATTAACACTGTTGATCGTTACCATTCAGTCGATGGATGCGCAAAGGTTTGTGGATCCCATTTCTCTATTTTCAAAAAATAAAACAGCGTACGTCACCATGAAAGATGGTGATAAGGTAGAGGGCGAACTGGATAAGGTAAAGAGAAAGAAAGGCCAGGTACTATGGGTCAGGCTTGAGCTGGAGAACGGGGAGGAAGTGGAGCTTGCCACCGAAGATATCGATTTTGCCTTTTTACCGCAAAGTGGTTTTGAGAAGTTCTCGGTAGGCATGGACAAAGCGACGAATGTTACACGCTGGGGTGACGAGTCACTCGAGGGGAAGCTGATAAAGGACGGATACGGTTATTTCGAATCACAACTGGCTCAGATCAAGAGATCCGATGAGAAATATTACCTCATGCAGGTTCTCAATCCCCATTTCAATAAATACATTACTGTTTACAATGATCCCCAGTCTGGAGAAACTATGTCTACATCTGTTGGGGGCTTTCAGGTGGCCGGGGGTATTGACAAGTCATATTACATACAGATGGAGGATGACAAACCGTGGAGATTGAAGAAAAAAGATTATGACGAAAACCTGGACAAGCTTTATCAGGATTGCCAGAAATATATTCCGGAAGATACGGACCGCGTGGTATGGAAAGACCTCCCGAAGCACATTTACAATTACTCTGTCAATTGTAATTAATATCATGCACCTCATTGACCTCATTAACCGCTCAGCGACGAATTGTATTTTCAAATGATCGCACCCCAACTACCTTGAATCACTAAACAAGCCTCAATGTCCTCAGTACTTTCTATAATCATTCCGGCCTTCAATGAAGGGCCCACGATTCACAGGATCCTGGATAAGGTTAAAAATGTGCAACTGATCAGGGGTTTGGAAAAAGAGGTCATCATCGTAAATGATTACAGTTCGGATGACACGGAGACGGCTATCCTTAATTATAAGGATCAGAACCCCGAACTCAATATTCAATATTTTTCACATGAAGTGAATCAGGGAAAAGGCGCCGCACTTCATACCGGCATTCAAAAGGCGAAAGGAGACTATCTTATCATTCAGGATGCCGACCTTGAATATGAACCGGAGGAATACAATGATCTGCTCAAGCCGATATTGAATGGCCAGGCTGATGTTGTCTACGGCTCTCGTTTCATCGGCGGACGCCCACATAGAATTCTTTTCTTTTGGCACTCCATAGGTAACAAGATCCTGACTTATATATCCAATATGTTCACGAATTTGAATTTGACGGATATGGAGACCTGTTATAAACTGTTCAAAAGGGAGCACATCCAAAATTTGGATTTACGAGAAAAAAGATTCGGATTTGAGCCTGAAGTTACCGCCAAAATATCGAGGATACCGGGAATTCGAATTTACGAGGTAGGTATATCTTATTATGGACGCACTTTTGAAGAAGGAAAGAAGATAGGGTGGAAAGATGGCTTCAGGGCTATTTACTGCATTTTGAAATATAATTTATTTCGCTAGCCATTTCTATGTTTTGGGCAGGAATATCTTGCCAGAAGAGTGATCTTTGAGGGCGCCTGTGACCGAGGAGAGCACGTTGTTTTCCCCATTGAGCCTTAATGCGCCGAGGAGTGCAAATATGAGAGCTTCTTTGAAATCGACCAGTCTTGACTCGGGTATAACTATCTTGGCCTTCGAATAATGACGAATGCGTTCTATTAAATATTCATTCCTGGCGCCACCTCCTGTCGTGAGACACTGACCGCTATGCGAGAGGACAAGGCCAACCTGAATAGCAATATGCTCGGTCGCGGTGCGTGCGAGATCTTGAGGCATCCAGTTCTTTTTTAATTTTTGGGTGATCGAGAAGTGTTCTTCATACCACTCACGGCCAAGGGATTTAGGTCCTTTTTCCCGGTAAAAATCAAGACTGTTCCACTGCCCGAGGAGCTCTTCAATGATGCGTCCCTCTCGGGCCATATGGCCATCGCTGTCGAAAGACTGACCTTTGATCATGGCGATCTCATTCAGCAGCATATTACACGGAGAAATGTCGAATGCGATCCGTTTACCATCTCGGTCAAAAGAAATATTTGATATTCCTCCGAGGTTGAGACAATATTCATAGTGTCCAAAAAGGAATTTATCACCTATTGGCACAAGGGGTGCGCCCTCACCGTCGAGAGCAACATCGTCGCTGCGGAAATCACCGACAACCTTATGTCCGGATACTCTGGCGATGTCGGGATGGTTGCCCAACTGGTAGGTTATTCCATTTTCGGGTTCATGATAGACGGTATGGCCGTGACTGGCGATAAAGTCGACCTTCACCTGATGATGGGAGATGAAATCTTTTGCAAGTTGCCCCAGGAAGCTGGCGTATTCTGAATCTATTTCATCTAGCTCCTCCGGAGGCGTGCTGTAGGCCTTTTCAAGCTTTTCCTTCCAGTTGCCTTCCACCTCATCGTACCCGATGGTTTTAGCATCAAGAATTTCAAATTCCCAGTGATCATCGAAATCGATCAATTTTGTCAGGCAAAGATCGACACCATCCAGTGATGTCCCCGACATCATTCCAAGTGCGTGATAGGTTTTCACGATCTTTTAATTCGAAATGATGATCCTATCCGAAAAGAGGATACCCTCTTCACTCGATGCACTGATTATGTATGTCCCCGAGGACAGATGGTCTGTAGCGAACCTGAATGTCGCCTGGCCTGTCTTCTTGGGGGTTGTTGTAACGATCTCTCTTATGCCCTGACCCCTTAAGTCAAACAAGTTGATGGTTATTAGGGACCTGGATGGAATTTCAAATTCTATCTCTACCCAATCCGAGACCGGATTTGGGTAGATCTTGTGCGGGATGTGTTGTACGTCGCGAGAGGATACATTTATGTCGGAACGGGAAAGTTCATTGATGCCCACTCCATATTCCCGATTACTTCGGCCAAAACTTGATACCGTCCAGCAGGCCCCGGGTAAATTGTATATACGCTGATTGCCCGAATAATCTCCCCAGCGTTGCAAACTTCCTCCGATCTGGTTGATCACTCCCGTTCCCTCGTGAAGGGTGACAAGCTCTGAATAAGTGCTGCCGTCGTATTCAAGGGCTGAGATGCCTGGGAAACGACCTTCTCCAACATGACTGACAACAATGATCGAATGATCTTCTCCGGGCTGAACTCCTGCATAAGAGATGTCCGGATAGCCTAATTCCAGATCTCCATAGGCTATGACGTCACCGGATACAGAATTAGAATTTTCTATGTCTGCGATCCTGCCATGATAAATGCTGGCAAAACCATTCACCGGATTCACACAGTTATTGACAAATTGCACCTTGCCATCCAGGTAAAAGGCATCGAGAACTCGTGCATCGTTGGTCTGCAAAGTAAGGCTGTTATTCTGCACGGCATTGGGTGGCACACCGTATGGCGTATCTGCGATGAGAGTGCGCACATCGACCAGGCCATTGTCCAGCGTCACCAGGAAGAAAGTGTCGTTTTCAACCGCAAAATTTCGATTAGATAAAAAATATTGTTTGTCCAGGAGTCCCTCATTAGCTGGTGTTATGGGACACAGATTTCTAATCGGCTGACCTCCAAAAAGGATCTCGTTATACATTACGGCCTCCAGGGAATCTCCATTGTATCCGCTGAATTTATCTATCTCCCAAATGTAGGTCTCTACAAAACCGTCTTGCCAGGTAGAGTCCACATCGACGGCATTTACGGTGAAGTAAAACTTGTCTTTTGTGATGGCGACCATGGGGTAATCAGAAAAAATATTGATATCGAAGGGGTTCCCATCGATGGTATAAAAATGCCAGTTGCCGTTGGGGTCGCTCGTTTCCGAAAAACCTACAAGGATCAAAGTGCGGTCGCGGTCTGAACTGTGAAGCAT
>JAWVZH010000058.1:0-16565 GCA_033722295.1 Saprospiraceae bacterium | reverse complement strand
GTTGCTTTTTATCTCGGTTTCAAGAATAACAGCAGTTATGACAGAACCTGGGAAGCGCGTAAGATCTGGGGAAGTATTGTTAATAACAGCCGTACCTTCGCCGCGGCTGTGTTGGCATTCATACAGGGAGAACAGGCTCATGTCATTCATAAAGAACTCATCTATCGCCATATAGCCTGGATGACAGCATTAAGACACCAGCTCAGATTGAGTAAGCCCTGGGAACATGTCGACGAGAGACTGAAAGATAAATATGTACCGAATATCTGTGAGAACTACCATTCCAAACTCGACAACGAACTTGTAAAATATATTCCTCAGGATGAGATCGAAGAATATTCCGGTAAAGCCAATATGGCTGCGCAAATACTCCAAAAACAGGCAGTAAGATTACAGGAGTTGCGGAATGAAAACTATTTCGAGGATTTCAGACATATGGAGTTTCATCAGCTCATTACGAATTTCTATGTAGAGCAAGGCAAATCAGAGCGCATCAAGAACTTTCCGTTCCCGCGTCAATATGCTTCTACAGCAGTTTGGCTCACCTTTGTTTTTTGCGCACTGGTGCCATTCGGCGCGATGGATGTATTTCAGTCTTATGCAGATAACATATATATGTATTGGGTTTGCCCTTTGATCTCTGCTTTGATAATCTGGATCTTCTTCCTTATGGAAAAGATCGGTGATTATTCGGAAAACCCATTTGAAGGCACCTACAATGATGTCCCTATAACGACTATTGCGAGAGGCATTGAGATCGACATCAGGGAAATGCTGAACGATAAAGATATTCCTGAACCAATACCAGAAGAGAACGGCTTTCAGATGTAAGACTGAAAATTTAAAAGTATTCGATTATGAGATATTTACTGCTAAGCTTACTTTTTGTCATTACAACAATGTATACCCAAGCTCAAGATGATGAGGATGTACTGACATTGATCAAGGAGCAGGGTTTAGAAAAAAGTCAGGTGATGGAAATTGCCAGTTGGATCACCGATGTCTATGGACCTCGATTGACCGGCTCTCCTGAACTCGATGAAGCTACCGACTGGGCATTAAAACAACTTCATGAATGGGGACTTTCCAATATATATCTCGATGAGTGGGGTCCATTCGGGCGCGGATGGACTCTAAAGGAATTCGAAATGCACTCCCTTGAACCTAATTACTGGCCAATACTGGCTTACCCCAAAGCCTGGTCTCCTTCCGTAGAAGGGGAAGGAGATGTTATTTACCTCAACATTAAAGAACGCAGTGAGATAGACAACTATAGGGGAATGCTCGAAGGCAAATTCGTTCTCATGGATACGATAAGAAACGTTGATGAACCCTTCGAGGGTCTTGCAAGTCGGCATGATGCGGAAAGCCTTTTGGATTTGGCCAACGCTGGACCACCCACACCAAGACCACGTCGGAGGAACAGAAGCGGTACATTCCGGTTGAGCCGACAGATTTGGAAGATGTTGGAAGAAGAAAAACCGTTGGCCGTTCTGGACAGAAGCTATAAGGGAGACTATGGGACGATCTTTGTTGCGGGAGCGAGGACAGGCTCTGAGTCTGCGATGACCCCAGATAAAGAAGTCGTACCCCAAATGACTCTGTCTGTAGAACATTACAATCGCATTTTCAGATTGATGAATAAAGGTATACCGGTAAAGCTGGAAGTAGAATTGGAGTCTGAATACACTAACCCCGACGGAATGGAGCATAATATTATTGCCGAAATTCCGGGGAGTGACCTGGCTGAGGAGGTTGTAATGTTCGGAGCACATTTCGATTCATGGCATGCTGCGACGGGCGCCACAGATAATGGAGCAGGATCAGCAGTAATGATGGAAGTAGCCCGTATTCTTAAGGCCGTCATAGATCAAACCGGAATACAGCCAAGAAGGACTCTCAGATTGGCACTGTGGACCGGAGAAGAACAAGGCCTCCATGGTTCTAGAAAATATGTCGGTGAGCACTTTGCCGTCCTGGACTCTCGTGGTTATACACCACAATCGATACTTCCTGCCCAGGAGAATATCTCGGCATATTACAATATGGATAACGGAACAGGCAAGATAAGGGGAGTATACCTGCAGGGCAATCAATCAGTAGCTCCTATATTCAGAGAATGGCTCGACCCTTTCGAAGAACTCGGAGCATCCACCCTGACATTGAAAAATACCGGTGGCACAGATCATTTGCCTTTTGATGCGGTTGGAATACCGGCATTCCAATTTATTCAGGAACCGATGACATATTTCAACCGAACCCATCACAGCACTATGGACAATTTTGATCATCTGGTCGAAGACGATCTGAAACAGGCTGCTACGATCATCGCCTATTTCGTTTGGCAAACCGCACAGAGAGATGAGAAATTGCCGCGTAAGCCATTGGATGAGGATTTGCGCTAGGCGACATTCCACATAAAAAATCATATGTTTGCCCGGCTGTTGTCAATAGTTCAACTGAATAGTCGTTAATCCTATATGCAGTTTCTCTATCCATATTTTCTTTGGGCCCTGGCTGTCATAGCCATACCCGTGATCATACATCTTTTCTACTTCAGAAGATTTAAAAAGGTCTATTTCACAAATGTTCGATTCCTGAAATCTATAAAGGAGGAGACCGCTGCCAGGAGCAAACTGAGAAACTTGTTGGTGCTGCTTGCCCGGGTACTGGCGCTGACCTGTCTGGTACTGGCTTTTGCCCTGCCATTTTTACATCGTGATGAGGCCAGAATTGGCAGGAAAGCCTCCAGTGTTTTTATCGACAATTCCTTTAGCATGGAGGCAAAGGCAGCAGATGTGATCCTGCTCGAGAAAGCCAAGGCTTATGCACGGGAAGTGATAACAAGTCATAATGAAGATGACCTTATTCAGGTCCTCACTCATGATTTCAAAGGCAGCCACCAAAGGCTTGTGGACAGGGAAGAAGCCTTGAGCCTCGTGGAAGAGATAGAGATCACTCCTTCGGTAAAGCTATTATCTGACGTTCAAAACAGGCAGAAGCAGTTACTCAATTCTTCAAACACCCGATATCGCAACATTTACTGGATATCCGATTTTCAAAAAAGCATCGTTGACCTTTCAACGCTTCAGGATACGACTTTTCAAAATTATGCTCTACCCCTCCAAAGTGTCGAAGAGAGTAATGTGAGTATAGATTCTGCCTGGCTGAGCTCTCCAGTAGCACGGCTGAATGAGCCCAATACTGTCTTCGTTCGGCTGACCAACCGCGGAAATGCCCCAGCCGAGAATGTCAGGCTGTCGTTCTTTCACCAGGGCCAGGAAAAACCTGTGTCTGTCATTGACCTTGAGGCGGGAGATACAGTAACCGATACTTTTAATTTCTCGATAAGCACTCCCGGTTGGCAACATATAGAGATCAAGCTGACAGATCATCCTGTCACGTTCGACGATCATTATTTTCTCTCATTTGAAGTCCAGGAAGAACTGAGCGCAATGGTGCTCAGCGACACCAGGCCTGATGCATACATGGCAACAGCCCTGAAGAGTATGGACAATATGGATATGACCTTTCAATCTGCAAGACAGGTGGATTATTCGAGGCTGGCCTCACAAGATATGGTCATACTGGAAGGTCTCACCTCTCTGTCGACAGGATTGAGCAATGAGCTTTCAGAGTACATCCGGTCAGGAGGAAATTTACTCATTTTCCCTTCCCAGAACATAGTTCTCGAGGAGTACAACAACTTCTTGCAAAAACTGAATGTCCATCGGTTGACAGATCCCCGAAGAGCTGTAAGAGAGGTAAGTTATATCAATACCAGTGAATTCATCTTCGATGACGTATTTACACGTGTCAATGAAAATATCCGGCTGCCGTCCGCCAACTGGTCCTTTGAATTGGATCGCTCCGGCCGTGGAGAGGAAACCTTATTAAGATTCAGGGACGGCGGTAGTTTCATCAGTAAATTCACGGTAGACAAAGGGCGGGTGTATCTAAGTGTTTCGCCCATTGACAAAACATACAATAGTCTGGCCAACGATGCGGAGATCTTCATACCCATGTTATACAAGATGGCGCTGAGCACTTCAGAATCCTATGAAATGTCCCACACCATAGGTGCCGATGATCTCATCCAGGTCCAGGGGGATTGGGACTATGAGCAAAAGATCCTGGAAATCAAGGGTGCCGTAAATTTCATTCCCGGCATTACCAGGATCGGTCCCAATACCTTGATCAATGTCAATGAACAGATCGAAGAGGCTGGAATTTACGATCTGTATGCGGGTGACCAGCTTGTACAGAAGATCGCATTCAACTATGACAGGACTGAGTCAGAATTAAGCTACTACACCTCTGACGAAATCAAGGAAAAACTCGGTGAAGAAATCAGGATCATCGACTCCGGAAATCAGACTAGCCTCGCCCAGGTACTTAAAGAATCCGAAGAAGGACAGCCTCTTTGGAAATGGCTGCTTATCTTCACACTATTGTTTCTTGCAGCAGAACAACTATTGCTGAGATTCTGGAAGATTTAAAATGCAGATTCTACTTCGAAAAGTAAAGATCGTTGACCCCTCCTCCAAGCATCATGGAAAGACTGTTGACCTTTTAGTCAAAAAAGGGAAGATCGAAAAGATCGGTAAGAATATCCCTTCCTCTGGTGTCAGGTCGGTGGAAGTAACTGGTGCTTGTCTTTCTCCGGGCTGGCTGGACATAGGAACACAAGTTGGCGACCCGGGTTATGAGCATCGCGAAGATCTCGAATCAGTATCCCGCGCAGCGCTTGCAGGCGGGTATTCCGCGTTGGCACCATTTCCTAATACAGATCCTGTGATGGATTCTGCTTCCATGATAGCATATTGGAAGAACCGATCCACAACCCTTCCGATACACATACATCCGATAGGTGCAGTGAGTAAAGAATGTAAAGGTGTCGACCTGGCTGAATTGCAGGATATGCACGAAGCTGGAGCAGTGGCGTTCTCCGATGGTCAACAACCTATCGATAATGAAGGTCTTCTTCTGAGAGCCTTGAACTATGCACTGAGATTTGATGGTCTGGTCATCGATCAACCACTCAACCAGAATCTCGTCCCCGAAGCTCAGGTACATGAAGGTAAGGCAAGCGCAATGATGGGCATTAAAGGTCAACCTGTTAAATCCGAAGTTGCCAGGCTCAAACGAAACCTGGATATCGTAGAGTACACAGGAGGACGCCTGTGCTGTCATCTGATAAGCACCAATGAAGGGGTAAAAGAACTTAAAAAAATAAAAAAGAAGGGGTCGGCAATATCCTCTTCGGTAGGGATATTCAATTTGTGTATGACAGATGAAGACGTCCTCTCGTTCGATCATAACCTGAAGTTGGTACCACCTCTCAGAAGCAAAAGCGATCAGAAAAGTCTTATCAAAGCCCTGAAAAAAGGTACCATACAGATCATCTGCAGTCAACACATCCCACTTGAAGAAGAACGTAAGGAGATGGCCTTCTTTGATGCAGATCCCGGTTGCCTGGGTCTACAAACCGTCTTCCCTCTGCTTGCCACCTATCTAAATGATGACATCGATATAGAGACCATGGTTAAGTGTCTTTGCCATAACCCAAGACACCTGCTGGGACTGGGAATACCTAGTATAGAATCAGGCCATGTCTTTGAAGCTACAATGTTTCACCCTGATCATGAGTGGACTTTTGACAAGATCCATTCCAAATCAAAAAATACATCACTTCTTAATAAGAGCTTTTCAGGATGTGTGATAGGTACTTTTGTAAAGGATAAAGTCCATTGGAATATTGATATCTAGTACCTGCCTGCCTTATCTACGCTGTAGAATAGTTAATTTAGCACTAAACAAAAAACCCACGTTCTATGCAAAAGCCATTCGTTAAATGGGGATTAACAGCGGGAGGTATTGGTATAGCCTTCACTCTGATTCTATATATCATCAGTCCGTCCATGCTCAATGGATTTGTGGCAGGCTTGATACCGACAATAATAATGATCTACTGTGCAGTGAAGGCGGCGCAGGAAGAAAGAGAATTACAGGGAGGGTATATGACCTGGGCTCAGGCTCTGGTGCCTGCTCTTCTCACGATATTGATCTACTTCGTTCTGACCATGTTATTTTCCTATATTCTTACCAATCTGATCGACCCGTCACTTGCGGAAGAACAGATGAAAACGGCAATGGAAATGCAGGAAAAGATGATGAATCTATTCGGCACTGAAATGACGGACGAACAAATAGAAAACCTGAAAGAAAGTACGAAGCCGTCGCTAATGAATACCATAATGGGAATGTTTTGGGGATTGCTTTGTTTTGGATTGCCCATTGCTGCCATTATTGCTCTTTTTGTACAGAAGAAAGATCCTGAAAACGAGTTGTTGTCATAATAGATATGGATATTTCCATAGTTGTTCCAGTATTCAATGAAGAGGGTTCACTTCCAGAATTGGTCAGGTGGACCAAAGAGGCTCTGTCTTCCCATCCATTCTCGTACGAGATGATCCTTGTGGATGATGGCAGCAGGGATAATAGTTGGTCTGTGATAAGATCCCTGAAAGAAGAGTACGATTTTATTAAGGGACTGAAATTCACACGTAACTATGGCAAGTCTGCAGCTCTTCAAAAGGGCTTCGAAAAGGCGCGTGGAAGTGTTGTCGTCACCATGGATGCCGATCTTCAAGACAGCCCTGAAGAAATCCCATCGATGTATGAAATGATCCGTAGTGGGGACTACGAGATCGTTTCAGGGTGGAAGAAGAAAAGATATGACCCTATTACCAAAACAATTCCCACCAAGCTTTATAATGCCGTAGTTCGGGCGATTTCCGGTATCAAATTGAATGATTTCAACTGCGGATTGAAGGCGTACCGACGTGATGTTGTGAAAAATATAGAAGTCTATGGTGAGATGCACAGGTATATACCTGTCATGGCCAAATGGAAAGGCTACGACAAGATCGGAGAGAAGGTTGTCGCTCACCAGGCGCGTAAATATGGCAGCAGTAAATTCGGAATGGAGCGTTTTATCCGCGGCCCACTCGACCTTTTATCAATACTCTTCGTCGGAAAGTTTGGAAAAAGGCCCATGCATTTCTTCGGGGTCATGGGAATACTGGTCTTTGTTCTGGGGTTCCTGCTTTTTGCCTATATCGGAGGTTCAAAACTTTACTATATGCAAATGGGATGGCCAGCCAAGAATATTGCGAATATGTCGTGGTTTTATATTGCCCTCACGTCTATGGTGATCGGAACTCAACTTTTCCTGGCAGGATTTCTTGCTGAACTGGTAGCGAGAAACTCTCCGGACAGAAATACATACATCATCGAAGAAACGCTGTAATGGAAGATATCCGGAAGATCATACAGGACAGTATTGATGTGAAGCGTAAAGTGCTGAACTCCGATATACCCGCCCAATTGAAAGCGATGGCCGAAGAGGTCACCGGCAAAATGAAGAATAATGGAAAACTTTTGATCTGTGGGAACGGAGGCAGCGCTGCAGATGCTCAACACATCGCTGCCGAACTGTCTGTCAGATTTAAAAAAGAACGAGGTGCTATTCCGGCCCTGGCCTTAGGCACCAATTTTTCCCACCTTACTGCTGCTGCTAACGACTATGGTTTTGATTATGTCTTTTCAAGACAGATCGAGGGGATCGGCAAGGAAAATGATGTACTCCTTGTACTGTCGACATCAGGAAACTCCGTAAATATCCTCGAAGCCGTCAAGAAAGCTCAGGAGTTGGAGATGACCATATATGGCTGGACCGGCGCGAGTGGAGGCCAGTTGGCAGGAAAACTGGATCAACTGGTCCGTGTTCCCAGTAAGGATACCGCCAGGATACAGGAATGTCATATTCTGCTGGGCCATATACTGTGTGGCCTGATCGAAGAGAAGTGGGCCCCTAATACATAATAATGACCGATGTTTGCTCTACACTTTTTCTCGACAGGGATGGAGTCATCAATCGTCCTCCCAAGGATAGATATGCCAGATCGTGGAAAGAATTCTACTTTCTGCCGGGGGCCCTGGAGGCGATGTCTGTACTCGCCGACAAATTCGACAGAGTAATTATAGTCACTAATCAGCAGGGGATCGGCAAGAAACTTATGACCGAAGATGATCTCCATGATATTCACCAAAGAATGACAGCATGTATCGAAGCCTTTGGCGGAAGGATCGATGGCGTGTTTCATTGCCCTGAGCTTTCTGAGGTTCCCGGTAATTGCCGAAAGCCCTCCCCGGTAATGGCACTTCGAGCCAAATCTCGATTTCCTGAGATCGACTTTAAGAACAGTCTGATGATCGGCGATAAGGAAAGTGATCTGGAATTCGGTATAAATCTGGGGATGGAAGTGATCCTCATAGAAAACCCCGAGGAAAGGATCGACAATGAAAGGTTTAAAAGTGTGCCCAGTTATGGATCTCTTATACAGTTTGCACGGCAATTCAGCGAATGAAGGAAAGTCCTGCATGAAAGTTCTGGAATCCTATTAATACTTACATTTGACGAAAATCACTTTCATGTCACAGATTCATTTGAGCGGCAGTCAATGGGAGAATATCGTCGGGTATGCCAGGGCCAAGCGCATAGGTCAACATATAGAAGTGGCGGGGACAACTGCATCCGATGGCACTAATATCGTTGGTGAAAATGACGCCTACGAGCAAACCAATTACATACTCAAGCGTATTATAGCTGCAGTGGAAGCTCTCGGAGGGGAAAAGAAAGATATTATCCGTACGCGGATCTATGTAACTGAGATCAGCAACTGGAAAGAGGTTGGCAAGGCACACGGCGAGTTTTTCGATGATGTCATGCCTGCGACCACCATGGTAGAGGTATCTGCCCTGATCGAGCCTCCCCTTCTTGTAGAGATCGAGGCCACTGCCATCGTAAGCTCATAACAACGTGTATCACTTCAAGGAAATATTCTATACAATTCAAGGTGAAGGCCATCACGCCGGTCAGCCCGCAGTTTTTGCGCGATTCACAGGCTGTAATCTTTGGAGCGGTCGTGAGGAAGACCGTCAGAAAGCGATTTGCCAGTTTTGCGACACAGATTTTGTCGGCACCGATGGTGAGAATGGTGGAAAATATGAAGCTACCGCATTTGTGGACCTGGCAGCCCGGCTATGGCCTTCCGCAACAAGACCTATTTGGGTTGTGTTCACCGGAGGTGAACCACTTCTTCAACTGGATGAAACACTCATTAATACATGCCACGATAACAACATCTTTATCGCAGTTGAAACCAATGGAACCCTGCCTGCTCCCGACAATATAGATTGGGTTTGTGTTAGCCCCAAAGCCGGCAGCGACATAGTGATAACCTCAGGGGATGAATTAAAACTCGTCTATCCACAGAAGAACTTTCCACCCGACATGTTCGAAGACTGGGATTTTGATCATTTCTCCCTACAACCCATGGATTCGGAAGAGCTGGCCTCTAATACCAAAGAGGCCATAGCTTACTGCCAACAGCATCCCCAGTGGCGCTTATCAGTTCAGATACATAAAGTTCTCGGACTACCTTAGAGCGAATTACAATTCCACCTCTTTGGCCTGGTCGATGAATGCCTTGTAAGATCTCACCCTGGACATCAGATCACGATTTCCGATGACAATAACGTTTTCCCTGGCTCTTGTGATGGCCACATTGAATTTCCGATCTACTCCCCCGTCAGACTCGGAAACTATCATATTGAGCTGGTGAGCCCTGTTGAGGCATAACGAAATGATTATAACATCCCTGGCACTACCCTGATATCTTTCGACGGTGTCAACCGTTATTTTGTCTGCCTGCGTCCCGTAGGCTTCATTGAGTCGATACCTGATCAGAGCGATCTGTGCTCTGAATGGGGTGATAATTCCGATCTCACCCACGCTCAGATCCTCAATCGATGATCCCTTGAGCTTTAACCATCGCGAAACAGCTCGCACAACCTTATTGGCCTCATCTAAATTGTTCTTAATCATGGGATCTTCCGGAAATGCTCTGGACGAAACATAAATCATTCGTGACCATTCGTCGGAAAAGCCCTGCTCGTCGGTCAGTCTGGCTATTTCAGGAATGCCCTTGAGACCACCCTCGTAAAATTCCTTATTGACAAATTTCATGATCGAAGCATGCATTCGGCCCTGAAATCTGAGAATAGCCCTGTGATCGGTCCAGCCCTTCTGCTCATGCTGGTTATACAGTCGTTCGAAAAAGGAGGTTTTCATATTGACTATTCCAAGTGATGAAAGTTCCTCAAACCTGATCCTGGCCATATCTTCTTGCTGAGTACTTACAGCCGGCAGTTGTAAATGGTCTCCCACCAGTATGAACTTTCTGAAGTAAGGCAAAAGCCCGATTATGGAAGGCTCCAGGATCTGAGATGCCTCATCAACGATCAAAATGCCGGGCTGATCATTTTTGATCACCTGCCTGCGACCCCAAAATGACGCAATGGTAGAGATGATGATCCTTTTTTGAGAAATGAACGACCTCAGACCTTCACGATCACCAATATCTTCGATCTGCCTGTCGAACAACCAATCTCTATATTCTCTTCCACATCCCTGACTGCTGCCAATCCTTACGCTTTTCTCAGCAATACCCTCTCCGAGTGAAGCAATCGAAGCACAAAGTTCATCTACTGCACGATTGGTGTAAGCCAGAAGGTAAATATCCGTCGAAGTGGAATCGAAGTACAATTTTACTAACTCCCGGATCATAATACTTGTCTTTCCCGTCCCCGGTGGTCCCCACAGCAAGAAATAATCATCACAGGCGTAGATCTGCCGGATGATCTTAATTTGCTCCGGCAGTAGATGCTCTGAGAAAGCGTAATTTTCTGGAAAGATTCGTTTGGACCTGACCGGTGCTTTTAAGCCCAGCAATAACCTACGCGTACTCTCGGGAGCTCCCAGAAACAGAAATAAGCTGTCAAATGAGCTGTTGAAGCTTGAATCGAGTACATCGCGTTCCACACACCATAGTCCGGTAGAATTAAAGAATTCATCATCATACTGCTTACTTCGCAACTTTATGGTAACCCCTTCCGGTCTTTTATCTACGATACTGGATTTGTGTACCTGATTGTGTAAAACCGGAGGATACTCCCCTTTTTGTGGATAGAGTACGACAACATCTCCCACCCTAAAATTGGCCAGCCGATCTGTTTGATCGGTGAAATCAAAATTCAGGAAAACATTTCCTCTCTCGATCTTGTGGGAGGTCATTTTGAGATGTGACAAAATGCTGAAATCAAGGTTTTTCTGATCTTCATTCTTCAACCACATAGAGGCAAGTCCGGAGGTCTTATCACTACCATGTCTCCCGATCTTGGCAATGGCCATCTCCCGCATGATAAAGGAAAAAAAAGACCTGTAATACTGAATTTCGATATCAGAGGCTGAATGAAAGACCTGGCGTATGATGTTTACATCTCTTTGAATAAAAGACCCAAGATCATCCGGAGGGTTTCTATCGAAAGCTTGAAAGACCTGATAGACCACATTTGGATCCTCATGCCTGAAAAGGGCATCAAGGATCACGATCTCATTTCTTGCCATCAAAGCCTCAACCTGGATCTTTTTCACAGGAGGAGCGTACTTCATGGCTTTTTGGTTCTCCCTGGAGTAAAGGATGAAATTTCTGGGCGATCGACTGATTCCTGTCGACCTGATGATCAGATCATATAACAAGGTTTGCACATAATGGTCGACCTTTATCCCATAGGCATTCGGCCTGTAGGGCTTACCACTCTTCAATTCTATGATGGTCGTCTCTTCATTGCGGTGCAGAACATCCAACCTTCCCTGTAAGCCATATCTGCTGCTTAAAAAGGCCGGCTCCAGCTCAAACTTGGCAGGGTCCAGATTCATGGCTGGAAAATCAGTATTCACTACTTTCTTCAGGTTTCTAAAATGCACTTGGATCGCCTCCAGCAGCTTTATAACATCCCTGTCCTCCATGTGTATCAGATCGAGTGGAAACAGCCTGAAAACATCTTTATAAAAGGAGTTCAGGGAAAGGTCCTCATCTACGATCATACGATCCAGCATGTGATTGACGATATTTCCAAGCAACATGTAGAAGGTTGTTTGGGAAGGGAGCACTCTCCGGGTGTAATAGGTCCAAATCGAAAACCCCGAACTTTGAAAGCCACCAGCTATTGCGGTGACATCCACCAGATAATCAGGAAGTAATACGTAATAGGATGGATAAAGAATACCCTCTCTGACTTCAATTTCGAAGGCCTCTATGAAAGATGGAAAGGGGATTACCGAACCGAGATGGTCGCTCATTTCCTTTTGAGTGAAATCCTCATATTCGGGCAATTCCAGAAGAAATTCCTGTTCGGGCCTGTTCTCATTGATTGCATAGAACTGTCGCTGCCTTTCCGCACGCCCCATCAACAATAGCCGCTGATGACCAATATAAGATGCAACCTCCTTTTTGGCATCAAGGAAAATGTCAGGTATGTTCTTAAGCTGAAAATCTATTTGGCCTCGGTCTCTGGCAAATCTTTCAAACCACGAGAAAACTTCATTCAGTAGAACGAGCAATTCCTCCTGATATTTATAGTTCTCTCCTTGGGCACAGAGTTGATTGATCTGTGCCCTTGTGGTATACAGCGCGAGTTTGGTTTTTCCGGTTAATTTATTCTTTTGAATAAAAAAAGCCAGTCTACTGAAGTCCGTTGAAAGGAATATGTCATCTTCCAGAGTCCAAAGGCCTATGAGGTCATTGAAGACCATCCTGGCAGTCGATAGTTGCCTTAAAGGTGTTTGAGATCTCCACTCTTCAATAATATGTCCAACTTCATCGTGCAATCAGATCCATTTTTATCCTAAGTGTTGTCTAATTTTTTAAAATAAGAATACCGCAATGGAAAGTGCATGAATTTACATAAAGGTAACCTCAGAACTCAATGATTTTACCGGGATCACGACTCTGTACTGTCCGGCTCCCTATGCTTTTTCCGGTAAAAGATCCTGAAAACAAGTATACCTATTGTCAGAAGGAACAATCCGGCGAGAGCCTGTGAGGGCTGATGATAGAGTGTAACTATCAAGAACGCACTTGAAATAACAATAAATATGATCGGCGTTACCGGATATAACGGCGTACTGTATTTGGGATGTCTGGCGTATCTCTTTCTGAAATAGAAGATCGTGATCGTGGCCAATGCCATGAAAACCCAATCCATGAATACCACGTAGGTAATGATATTTTCAAAGGTCTGCCAGAAGATCACCAGTATAATCGCCCAGCCCGATTGCAGCAGAATGGCCAGCGCCGGGGTATTGAATTTGGGATGGACTTGCGCAAGTTGCTTAAAGAAAACCCCATCCTTTGCCATGGCAAAATAGATGCGTGGCGCAGTAAGCGTGTAAATACCCTTTGAACCAAAAGTAGATATAGCGATCAGCACTGCTACCAGCACCGCGCCAAAAGAAAAAACACCACTCAAGGCATCAGAGGCAACAGCCGTTGATGTGGCCATTCCTTCTACTCCGAGCAGATACAGATATGCGAGGTTCGCTAAAACATACATGACGGTAACGATGATGGTACCCAGGATCATGGCCCGAGGAACCGATCGTTGTGGATCCCGGACTTCACCAGCGACATATGAAGCATGATGCCATCCTCCAAAACTCCATACAATACCGATCATTGCCCCGGAAAATGCCGCAGAAGCTGAATGATCTGATAGATTGAGCGCAGGCCGCCAGTCAATGGCTTCAGTAGCCCAGATCAGGCCTGACACCGCTACCACAACAATACCAATCAATTTAACTACCGTGAAGATATTGCTGAACATTTCTGCATGGTCAACTCCCCGCACGTTGATCACCGTAACGACGATAATACCCGCAATGGCGAGTATTACCATGCCGTTCTGTCCCAGCGGCACAAGAAAGTCTATGTATCTGGCAAATGCCAGGCTCAAAGCAGCTATAGCCCCGGAAGTGACCACAGTCAGGATGGTCCATCCGTAAAGGAAGGCCACAAGCTCACCATAACATTCCCTCAGAAAAACATATACACCTCCTGAGCGAGGGAATCTGACCCCTAGTTCTGCAAAGGAAAGTGCGCCACACAGGGCTACAAATCCACCAAAAGCCCAGATCGCGATAACGCCTGTCTCACTCATAAGACTTTCTGCGATCATGGAAGGCGTAAGAAATATACCCGACCCAATACACGCTCCAACAGCAATCATCGTCAATCCGAAAGTGGAGATCTTGCGTAATAAATCGGACATAATTCGTTTATGACCTGAGGAGGGTTAAAAAAATCATAGAAAAGCTCTACTTGTCGATGCAAAATACGATATTATCCATATGAAAAGTGTGGCACTTTTTGTCTTGTTGATGTTAACCACCTATAAGAATGTAGGGCAGATTCCGGCTATTCAGCTCATGGGGGAAGAGGATGAGATCAAGATCCCGTTCACTTTCTACTACAATTTCATAATCGTAGATGTCATGCTGGATGGATTACTACCGATGCGCCTGTTGCTTGATACCGGTGCGGAGAACACCCTGATCTTCGACAAGTTATATATTGATCTTATAGGTGCCCAGTATGAGAGAGAGATCAGGATAATGGGATCGGATTTCAGTACCGAAATGAATGCCCTGATCGCTCGCCGCATACCATTCACCTTTCCAAGATTAGGAGATACCCATACCGATGTTATAGTATTACAGGAAAATCTGTACCATCTTGAACAGTTCATCGGCACCGAAATTCACGGTATACTGGGCGCCAATATATTCAACGGCCTGGTCTTGAGCATCGACTATCAAAAAGAGGTAATACGGATAACACGCCCTGACAAGTACAAACCTCCCAGAGCGAGTTATCGACAGCCCCTGACCATTCACAAGAGCAAACCCTATTGTAAAGCCTACACCCAATGTGGCAGCAATCCTCCGGACTCTCTGAATTTCCTGCTGGACACCGGCGCCGGAGTCACTACCATGCTCCACAACAACACCCATCCTTCCATCCAGGTACCAGAGAACGTCATCAGCGGTAACCTGGGGTCCGGTCTCGGTGGGTATATAAAGGGATATATTGGAAGGATAAAGGAATTCAGGTTAGGTCCATACGGGTTCGAAAATGTCATCTCCAGCTTCCAGGCCCTGGACAGTACCTATCTGGCAAAGGCCGAGATCATCCGACATGGAATTATCGGAAATCAGATCATGAGACGGTTCGACATAGCCATAGACTATACAAAACAGATACTTTATCTGACGCCAAATTCCAATTATTATGAGGAGTTCAGAGTAGACAAGAGCGGTATCTTCCTCATTGCGTCAGGCCCCAATCTTAATCACTACTATATTCAGGACGTCCTTCCAAATTCCCCGGCCGCCAGAGCAGGACTTAAAGCGGGAGACAGAATCTTATCCGTCAATGGCCTCTATGTGGGTTTCTTCACGATGAGCTGGCTTGCTAGGCAGTTTCAGAAAGAGAAGGGCAAACGCATCAAGCTGAAGATCCGGCGTCAGGATAAGAAATTGAAAAGGGTGTTCTACCTCGACGATCTTATCTGATTTTCGGTTGATCACACAATGTGCCGACCGGCACTCTACAGTGCGACATTTTATTTGCCTATCACAGCAGATAGTTATATCTTTGCACTCCGTTTTTAAGTTAGAAAAGCTTAATCATGTTTGCAATAGTAGATATCGCCGGTCAACAGATCAAGGTGGAAGAGGGAAATGAACTCTTTGTCCACAGGCTCAAGGCCGAAGAAGGCGACAAGATCAAATTCGATCGTGTCCTTTTGGTGGATAACAATGGAAAGGTGTCCATTGGCTCACCAACTATAAGCGCAGCTAATGTGGGCGCTACTGTTTTGGAACACGTAAAGGATGACAAGGTCATCGTATTCAAGAAAAAGAGAAGAAAAGGCTACCGGGTCAAAAATGGCCATAGACAAGCCTTGACCAAAATCAAAATAGACAGCATTAAAGCTTAAAATCTTTAGTTATGGCTCATAAGAAGGGTGTAGGAAGTACCGATAACGGAAGAGATAGTAAGAGTAAACGATTAGGCGTCAAGCTCTACGGTGGACAGCAGGCCATCGCGGGAAATATAATCGTTCGCCAGAGAGGCACGAAGTTCCATCCTGGACGCAATGTCGGAATGGGAAAAGATTACACGATCTACTCACTGATAGATGGTACAGTAGAATTCAGGAAGAAAAGGCTCAACAGAACCTTCATCTCCGTCATACCTGATGAAGCGATCGCCACTGAAGTGAAGGCAAAACCTGCAAAGGCTAAAGCAACGCCTAAATCTAAAGCAACTCCGAAAGCGAAGGAAGCTCCTAAGAAAGAAAGCAAATCTGCTGAAGCTAAGGCTGAAAAGGCCGCTCCTAAGAAAGAGGCAAAAACCGAAAAGGCTGCTAAGAAGGCTCCTGCAAAGTCAGCTAAAAAAGCCTCCAAAGGCGATGATCTCAAGAAGATCGAGGGAGTTGGACCTAAAATGTCAGAAATACTTGCCAATGGAGGATTGGATACCTTCGAAAAAGTGGCAAAAGCTTCAGCTGATGATATTAGAGAGATCCTGGCTGCT
>JAWVZH010000057.1:0-16588 GCA_033722295.1 Saprospiraceae bacterium | reverse complement strand
GACAGAGTACATAAGCGGACCACTGAATTGAACACTAAACTGAAAGAAGGCATCGCCTGGATGAAACATGTGCATTTACATACGCCTGTAAACCCTGACCTGTCAGCGGGAATAAATTGCTTTGAGATCAAAGGAATGGATGCGGATAGCGTAGTCAAAAAGTTCCATGAGAAAGGTGTTATAGCCAGTTCATCTCCTTATAGCGTTAGTTATCCGAGATTGACGCCGTGCATCATCAACACAGAAGAAGAGGTCTTTGAAAGCCTGGATGTACTCAATACTATCAAAGTTTGATAGTAAATGATTTTGGATCATTATGATACATCGTTCGAAGTGCCTCATTCATCGAAAAAAGTCGAACCATTCTACTTTTCCTGATAACTTGATACCAATATGAAAACACAAAACTCCGATTTATTAAGACAGGCACGTGAAGCTCTGTCAGGCAGATGGGTGATCGCCATTGCAGGTATGATACTAATTCTTCTTGTCAGTGGCCTCGTCCAGGTAATTCCCAGAATAGGTCCATTACTTACTATAGTGATCAGTGGTCCCATAGCCTATGGGATCGCAAAGTTCAGTCTGTCAATTGCCAGACAGGCGGATGTGAGGATCGAATATCTCTTCGATGGTTTCCAGGATTTTGGCAGGACGCTGGTCACCTATTTATTGATGGTGGTCTATATCTTGCTGTTTCTTCTACTGTTGATCGTTCCAGGCATTATCAGGGCGATCTCTTACTCCATGACCTTTTACATATTGAATGATGATGATGAGATAAAGCCTTCAGAGGCACTGGAACTCAGTAGAGAGATGATGGATGGCTATAAACTCCAGTATTTCTACCTGATGCTCATTTTTTTCGGATTGGGTATCCTTTGCATTTTTACATTGGGTATTGGATTTTTCTTTTTGATGCCCTTTGCTCAAGTGACTGTCGCCAGGTTCTATCAGCATGTCAAAATGAATTATGAATGAGATGAGGATATAATTTCAGAAAAGGATCTGGATCTATCCTGAATTTCAAGGCATCGTTTTACGGTGTGTTATGGTCTCCTTTATCCTCGATTTCATTCTTATCAATGATATGATCAGTTAACCTGTCAGCAAATCGGATGATCTCCTGAGTTTCATCCGTTCTCGCCGGCTTGAGCTTGTTAAATATGAGCAGCGCCTCTCCGTTGCATTCGATGTGCTGGACATGTTCTTTTTCAAAAAATCTGATCAATTCAGGTTTGAAAAATTCCCGAATGGCAGTTTCATCTTCGCCCATCAGCAGTATCTTCTTCGAAAAGTCTGTATACAGGTCGAAGTCAATATCCTTGTACCCTGAGAATGCCATGAATCGGTCGAGCAGCTTATCGAATAATCCTTCTTTTTCCATGACAAATTTGGGTAGTGTTATGGGTAGTCGCAGAGTCATTACCGTCGAATTGTACACTTCTGCTGTAAAGGCAGCTCCTTCATTGAAGGTTACATCAGCGATCTCCCATTGTACCCGTTTTTCATTGAACGCACCTCTTATGCAGTTCGACTTCCGCTCTATAGGTCTGATCTCGAAAAACTGAAAGTGCCTTAAATATGAGGTGTTCCAGTCAACGTGACTATCGAATGACCAGTCATTCTCTTCAGCCAGCTTTTTCAACCTGTGCTGCCTGGGTGACAGTTTTTGAGATATCGGGTGCAGGTATATTTGTAGTGCCTTCTTATGATTGGATGATGATACGTGGTTGTCCAGGCCGATGATATTGACCTGACCACCCTGATCTTCCTGTCGAGTAGAGAACTCCTGGATCTTTTCCAGGAACGTCATATCAACAAGTCTCGTGCGTGCCAGGTCGATCGTCGTATGAGATCCTTCCGGTATCTGATCGATCAATCGGTTCATCATTGGAATGGATAAAAAATTACCTATGCCTGCGATCTTTAGTTCAGATGAACCATCCGGTTTTCGGATCACCTGGCTTTGTGGCTTGATAGACAACCTGAGGAACTTGCCAAGCGGTAATCTCGCCAGCAGAATATGTAAGAGGAGCGCAAATATCGTCCCGCCAATAATACCCCAGAGAAGATCTGTTGCCAGGGTAATAATAATTGTAGCCACCAGGAACAGCAACTGTTCTATTCCCGCTTCATAGGTTTTTTTGAATACCTTGGGCGATGCCAGTCGAAACCCTATATACACCAGTATAGCTGCCAATGCTGCCAGCGGAACCGACTCGATAACGGGAGCCAGGAGAAAGAGAAATATCAATATTAGTACGCCATGATAGAAATTGGACCATTGCGTTTTTGCATTATTTGTGATATTGACGGTACTTCTGACCACAACCGTGATGACCGGTAAACCTCCAATAGCCCCTGAGACCATCGAACCGAGCCCGATCCCGATGAGATCCTTGTTCAGGTCACTTTTTCTTTTATACGGATCGAGTTTGTCCACAGCTTTGGTCATAGCCAAAGACTCTATCGAAGTAATGAGCGTCAGGGACATCACAGCGATCCAGAACTCCAGGGTGTGGATCTTGCTGAAATTTGGCAACAGGATCATATTGGACAGGTTGTCCGGGAGATCGATAAGGAATTCGGGTCCTACGTGATAGGCCTGCCCTAATATTTCCACCTCATGAGTGTTGAAGAAGTCAAATGCATATACCATCGGTATGGATAGTATGAGGACCCACAGTGATGAAGGAAAGAACTGAAGGAGTCTTGATTTGATCTTGGGCGTGATGATCATAATGGCCAGGCCTACCACGGAGATCAGGACGATCACGAGATTGGCATCGCCGAGCATTCCGAATACATTCAATAATTGGTTCAGGGTTGAACTGTCGCTGGCAGGAATCCCCAGAGCGACATAAAGCTGTGTCGTAAATATGATGATGCCGATTGCGACCATCAAACCTTCTATGACAGATGAGGGAATGACCTCAGCGATATAACCCAAATTGAATAGTCCCATAATGACCTGGATCGCACCGGCCACGCAGATGGCGGCAAGAACATACTGAAAGGCAAGACCACTGCCGTCCTGTAGACCGTGTATGGCAGAAAGAATAATGGCGATAAAACCGGCCGAAGGTCCGTTAACTGCAATGTGACTACCTCTGAACAATGTGACGACGACGCCACCTATTATAGACGATATCAATCCGGAAATAGGGGGGGCTCCCGAAGCCACCGCAATGCCCAGGCAAAGTGGCATGGCAACGAGTGATACACTTACAGCCGCCAGGAAGTCTGACCTCCAATTTTGTTTCAGTCCCTTCCAACCCTTGGCCGGAGGCTCATGCATGTGATGAGTCTCTGTCAATACGCTTCAGTTTTTACTTTTGGATTCAGGCTCCGCTCTAATGAACCTTTAAGATATGAATAAATGACTCTTTCAGGATTTGAGGGCAACTAAGTTGTCAAGAGGTCAGAATGAGGCTTGTGGATTGTGTATTTTGTGACTGAATAAATGCCTGAATAATCATGAGTGATTTCCAGATCAGTCATCTTGATCATGTCGCCATTCGGGTAGTCGACCTGGAGAGGTCGGCTGATTGGTACAGTCAAGTGTTGGGGCTTGAAAGATGCGACATTCCTGAATGGGGAGAATATCCCATATTCCTTCTTTCCGGTCACACCGGTATAGCTTTGTTCCCTGCTCCTGAGGGCGAGGATCGGAACCGTGGGAGAAAAACGATCAAGATCGACCATTTTGCGTTCAACGTAAGCAATGAGGATTTCAACAAGGCACGGGATCACTATGATCACCTGGGCCTTTCATACCGATTCAGCGATCACATTCATTTTCATTCTATATATACCGAGGATCCTGATGGTCACACAGTAGAATTGACCACTCTGATATCTCCAAAAGAAGAGTTCTATTCCAGGACTGTGTGAAAAAAACCGATGGGGAAGATATGAGTCTGTTAAAGACAGCCTTGGATTCCTGATTTGGAGGACACGTTAATTATCTTGCTGAAAATAAATTTACCGGATCGATGACCACCAGGAGAGTTTGCAGCAGTCAAAGTTACCTGGTCTTGCTTGAATCCGTATAACCATTAGGAATGGGGTTGCTTCCATGATTATAAAAAATTATTCTGCCTGGATAATTCTTGTTGTTGGTATATGTCTGCTAGCAGCTGACGAAATATTACCTCCACCAGTTGAGCCGGTTGATCCGTACTTCAACAACACATTTCCTTCCACTACTCCCGGAGCACAAGGTGCGTGGGAGGTATACGATTTCGCTCCCGACAATGTTATCGCCTCACCATTGAAAATCATTGAAACTCCGGATTCTAATGAGGTGCTGATCCTGTCGAAGATAGGAGAGGTTTGGCGTATGAATCTTGAATCCAAGGAACAGCAGATCGTTCTGGATTTCAAGGACAGGAGCTTTAAACTGGGAGAAGCCGGAGCTGTGGGTATTGCTTTACACCCCAGATTTGAAGAGGGTGAGCCCTTTGATTATCTTTTTGTTTACTACAGGACCAAACCTCAACCTGATGAGTGGTCAGAGATGGGGTTCAACAGGCTTTCTAGATTCAAGTATGACCATTCTTCAGCGACATTCGACCTGCTTTCTGAGGAGGTTCTGTTTCAACAATATGATCGCAGTACATGGCACAATGGCGGTGGCATGTTTTTCGGTAATGACGGCTACCTTTACCTGGGAGTCGGAGATGAAGGGGATCCTCGGGAGTTGGATCTGAATGAGTCAACACAACGTATAGATCAGGGTTTTTTTAGCGGTATTTTGAGAATTGATGTTGATAATGACAGTTCGAGAAGTCATCCTATTCGACGTCAACCCATACCACTGGATGACCCGCCATCGGGATGGGGGAGAACTTATTCTCAAGGATATACGATCCCGGATGATAATCCATGGCAAAGTTCGACGGGTGATCATCTCGAAGAGTTTTATGCCATAGGCCTTAGAAACCCTTATTCCGTTTTCTATGACAGAAAGCATGACAGAATTTGGTCAGCTGATGTCGGCTCTGTTAAACTGGAGGAGATCAATGTAGTCGGTAAGGGAGACAACTGCCAATGGCCTTATATGGAAGGCGATCTGATGTCGGATGAATATGCAGAACCGGACTCTTTGATCGGGAATGAAAAAACGCCGGTATATTTCTATACCCGATCTATCGGCAGCTCGATAATTTGTGGTGGGATATATAGGGGAAAGCAATTTCCGCAGCTCAATAATAGACTGATCTTCTCTGATTTCACCTCCAATAAGATACTGGCTCTCCAGGAAGATCTCGAAGAGGCCGAAGTGCTTATTGATAATGTGCGAAATTTTGGCCTGGATCTGCCTGCAGAATCTGGTGTGGGTGCGGTTAATGTTTTAGACAACGGATTGGTACTCATCTGTGTCATATCACATGATTTTTTCGAGCCAGGAAATATTCTGGCGCTTAAGAATAAAGAAGTTGTCCCTGACCCTCCATCCCGCTTGTCAGAGCTTGAGGTATTTGAGGACATGAACTCAAGAGAACCTGCTCAAGGGTTTATACCATATGATGTGAATTCTCCGCTTTGGTCAGACAGGGCTCTCAAATCAAGATTCATCGCTATTCCAAATGACGGTCATTTTGATCATGGGAATGAGAAGGTTGATTTCAATTCCTTTGGCTTCTGGGATTTCCCGGAAGGGACTGTTTTCATGAAGCATTTTGATCTGCCTCTGGATGAAGTTGACAGCACTGTGGTTCTTCCTCTGGAGACGCGATTCATTATCGTAGGTGAAAAAAAGGAAGTGTATGGATTGACGTATAAATGGAATGCCGCAGGGACAGATGCAGTTTTACAGATCGGCAGATCAACCCAGGATTTTGATATCTCGTCAAACGGAATGAGTGCTTTTACGCAAACATGGGATTATCCCAGTCGTAGTGATTGCATGACCTGTCACAACACCCAGGCGGGCTCTGTTCTGGGAGTCAATACTCATCAACTGAATAGAGATCTCTATTATCCGGATCTTGGCTTTTCTATGAATCAGTTGTCCCATCTCAATTCCCTGGGAGTGTTTAATAAGGATATTTCTGAACCGGGCAGATACATAAAGAGCTATGATTTGAAGGATAACAAAGCTCCGCTGGAATTACGGATCCGATCATATCTGGATGCGAACTGTGCCTTTTGTCACAGGAGCGGAGGCTCTGTTTCAACAAGCGATATGGACCTGCGCCTTCAGATACCCTTGTTGGGTCAGAATATACTTAACTATGAGACCAAGAGCCTGGCCTCCTCAAATGATCTGATCATAAAACCCGGTGATCATTCTGTATCTGAGCTTTGGGTGAGGGATCAGAGTCTCGAAGAGAACAGAATGCCTCCTCTTGCCAGTAATCTCGTCGACCAGGTGTATGTTGACTCATTGGCCAAGTGGATAGATGAAATAGACGTAACTGATCTCTACACTACTGATATTACTATTACTCCAAATCCTGTTCAGGATTTTGTTCAGCTGGTCGTGCGCCCGGAATGGTTACCAGAATACCAGTTGAGAATTTATGATATGACCGGGTCGCTGGTGGCCAGCTACGTCATAGACCAGGAGTTCAGGATCCTGGACCTGTCTCATTTATCCTCGGGCTCCTATATTTTTAAAGCTGAAAACAAAGGTCAGGTGAGGATTAAGACGATCATTATATTCTAAATAAAGTATCCTACGCTATTATTAGACAATCGGTGACAAAGCTCTCAATTCCCCCAATCCCTTTTTACTGAAAATAATCAACGATTATTATGGATCACAAATACTGGATGCAGCGGGCCATCGATATGGCAAAGACAGGTATGAACAGAAATGCCGGTGGACCATTCGGTGCGGTAATCGTAAAACAGGATCAATTGATTGCTCAGGGGTATAATGAGGTCATTGCTAATTGCGATCCAACTGCACATGCCGAGATCATTGCCATTAGGAGGGCCTGTCAAGAGTTAGGAGACTTTCAGTTGACAGACTGTATAATTTACTCCTCATGTGAGCCTTGTCCGATGTGCCTTGGCGCGATATACTGGTCCAGACCCCAGGCGGTATATTTTGGATGCGATCGACAGGATGCAGCTAACATAGAGTTTGATGATCACTTCATCTATGAGGAGATCGGGCGCTCACACGACAGGAAAAATATTCCATTCATTCAACTGGATCTGCCTGAAGCCTATGCTGTTTTGAAAGCCTGGGAAGATAAGGAAGACAAGATACGGTATTGATCCAGCCATGACTCATAGGTCGATACAATTCTTATGGCATTTTGGTCGTTTTATAAATATCTGATCTGCCGACAATTAAGTCCATCGTCCTATATTTTGGACTATTCACCGAAATTTTGTTTAATAAAAGTAGTTTAACGCAGGACATATTATGATATTCCCTAATATATTGGTATTTGCAATTGGATGGCTCATAAGAAGTCATTTAGCACTCAGCTTTATATTTCTCATGCTCCTTCATACCTCATGCATAGTAGAATCACCGACTGGGGTTACAGATATTGAGTGTGAGAAAATGAAGTATCAGGCTGAGAATGTTGTGATCATAGTGATCGACGGCCCAAGGTTGTCGGAAACCTGGGAACATCCACAAAAGGCACATATACCTTATCTGAGAGATAGCCTGTCGCCAAATGCGCTGATAAAGACAGAGTTTTATAACATGGGCAATACTTATACTGTGCCTGGACATATTTCCATTACCACTGGATCTTATGAATTCAAAGAAAATGATGGCACCCAATACCCTGAAAATCCTTCACTCTTTCAGTCGATGCTATCCTGCTCCGGAATGGCCAGTACGAATGCCTACCTGGTCTCGGCCAAGGGTAAGCTGGAGGTGCTCGGAGATTGCGAATCCATAGCCTTCAGGAATTCGTTTCGTCCTGGCATGTACACTCGAAGTCTTAATGATAAAGAAGTTCTAAGAAAAGCTATCAATGTACTCGAAACTCATCAACCCAGATTGTTAATGGTGCATTTCCAAAGTCCAGATATACGCGCCCATGCCAAGGATTGGGAAGGTTATATCAAGGCAATTGAGGAAACCGACAAATTGATGTTTGACCTGATCCGTTATTTGGATGCTTCGGTTCATTATAGTGACAGAACTGCAGTGTTCATGACCAATGACCATGGTAGGCATCTGGATGGCATTAAAGATGGATATGTCAGCCATGGAGATCATTGCAGGGGATGTACCCATATCAATTTTATGGCTTATGGCCCGGACTTCCGGTCTAATACCATTTGCGACAAAAGCGCAGAAACGATCGATATCCTTCCTACAGTAGGTGAGATCCTCGGATTCCGTTCTTCATGGGCTTCCGGAAGAGTAATGACCGAAATATTCCAATAACCAAAAATGACAGAATATGAATAAATACACCCTTATATTTCTTTTAGTACTGATGTCGACCGTGATGGCTACAGCTCAATCTGATCGGGGCGGCTCATATTCCTTATCTCAAGACCTTGAACTCGTAAAACTCAAGAGTACTTTTAGGTTACAATCCAGTTTGAATTTTGGGATAACAAGGTCCAGGCATTCATTCAATTCGCGGATTATCTTGAACCTGAAGACCAATCATCCGGAAAGCACTCCTTCTCCCAAAATCTCTGGAATAGGGGTTGGCTACTCCTATTCAGTTCCATCCAGTATTCATTGGTTGTCATTTTTCGGCAAAAGTGATTTGACCTATCAGTTTTATGACAATATTTGGACAGCTAACTATTTTTCTGAGGACGATGGATACGTTAGCGTTGCCAGCAGTTCTCTGGAGCATTTCTTGGCCCTCAATGTAGGATATGGATTTAGAGTTCACCTGTGGAAAGGACTATATGTTACTCATGGTATTAATGGGGGTAAATTTATATCTCTACTTGACTCCGGCAGAAATATTACGGACGGAGTTCTACTTAATGGCGATCTCGAACATGATTTTCGTCGATATGGTGATTCGGGATGGCTTATCTCAGCCTTTATCTCGGCAGGTATTAGGTTTTGACTACCCAACAATTCAATAACTATTCCTTGTCATATAAGTGTAAATAGTTGTTAAATACATGAAGAAAAATAGAAACAGTTTAGTCAAACGGGGTCTGATAGTATCTAAAACCCTGCTCTACAGGCAACTTTTGATAAGAGTAGGTGGTTTTCTGTCAAATCCTCACAGGATCAAAGACCTATTAATTTCTGTGCAAAGAAAACTGGATGCTCCGAGAAGTTCCAGAGGGCTGGTCTCTGACCTTTTGAGATACGGCAGATTATTCTATAGTATGATCACTTCCTGGTTCAGCGGGGATTATAGAGGTCTCTCTACACGGAATGCGATCATGATCATGGCAGCCTTGTTCTACTTCTTGACTCCTCTGGATGTGATCCCTGATGTGATTCCTTTGGTAGGTTTTCTCGATGACGTGAGCTTATTGGCGTGGCTGTTTCTGACACTTTCTGAGGAAGTACGCCATTTTGAGACATGGCAGAAGATCCAACAAGAGGATATTGAGGATACCACTTACGAAGAACTATACGAACTTGCACAGGTTCAACAGATAGAAGGAAGGTCCAATCTTGACAAGGAAGAACTCTTGCTCGCCCTAAGATCTTCTAATTAATAACGAAGTAAAAACGGGAAATTCGGAAGTGGTGGGATCAAGCTGAAAAAGAAGTTCCGCAACCACATGTCTCCGAAGCATTGGGGTTATTGAATGAAAAGCCTCTGTTGTTCAAACCTTCCACCCAATCGATCTCCATCCCTGTAAGATAAAGACCATGAGCCTTTTTCATCAGTACTCTTAAACCGTCCAGGTCGAACTCCTCATCGTCTTCCCTTTTGATGTCAAAACCCAGTACATAGGTAAAGCCGCTACATCCGCCTCCTTTGACCCCGACACGTAATCCATGCTCTTCAGAAATATTCTGTTCCTGTCGGATTCGGTTAAGCTCTTTAATTGCTTTCTCTGTAACACTTATAGGTATGGTATCCTGAACACTCATATTCTCCTTTCAATTTCTATTACTAAAATACAGTTTACAGGATGAAAAGTTTCATCGAAGCCAAAATATCCTAAATATTAGAGATATTTAATATTTGATGGGCAATTAATCATAGCTTCAGTCGTATTGTGATTGTGAATTGATATTTTTGGACAGAATAAATTTGTATTGATGCAAACCTTTCTGGAGATCTTAAAATATGTCGTTCCGGCGCTGATCGTTTTTCTGACTGTTTACTTCATGTTCAAACAGTTCCTGGAGGGTCAATACCGGCTCAAGGAAATGGATTACCAACATAAAAAGGCAGAACGCAACTTGCCGCTGAGACTTCAAGCCTATGAAAGACTGGCCCTGTTCTGTGAGCGGATACGGCCGGCCAACCTGTTCTACAGACTGAATCAGAAGTCCATTACCCGGGAAGACCTGGCCAAAGCCATGATGATCTCTATTCAGAAAGAATTCGAACACAACCTTTCTCAGCAGATCTTCGTAAGTGATAACCTTTGGAAGATCATTGTGCTGGCCAAGGATGAGGTTCTCTCCATCATTGATGATAGCCTGAATGAAGACCTGGACTTTTTTGTTGCGTTGACAAAGAAAGTACAGTCGCGAAAGGTGGATCCCGTGGATCAGGCGCTGAGCGCCATCAGAAAAGAAGCGACCTTTTATATCTAGAAGATTAGAATGAAGCACTACAGGATATATTTTTTCATCGCTTTTTACGCACTCCTGCTTCAAGGCTGCAAAACTTATCATGTTGCTCGTGAAGAAGTATCATCGACCCGGATAAACGAGAGCATAGATGCTGACTCATCGGTATGGGCGACGATTCAACCCTATAAGATTGAGCTCGATGCCGAGATGGATCGTGTTCTGGCCTATAATACAACCATGCTCGAAAAAGGGAAGCCGGAATCAACGTTGACGAACTGGTTTTCCGATGTCATCATGAACCAGGCCGAAGAGGTTTTTGACGAGCCTGTAGCCTTTGCCATACAGAATTATGGCGGAATTAGGCGAACGCAGTTGGGAGCTGGAAATGTAACAGTGGGGAATGTATTTGAACTGATGCCTTTTGACAACGAGATGGTTCTTTTAAGTATGTCGGGCAGTGAGGTCAGGCATCTATTAGACCGAATGGCAAGTGTAGGTGGATGGCCAGTGAGTCGTGAGTTGCGATTTCAGATCAAGGACAAGAAGGCGGTCAATATCACGATAAGGGGTGAGCCACTGGTGGCAGACAAAAAATATGGCGTGGTCATGCCGGATTATATCGCCAACGGAGGTGATGGCCTCAAATTTCTGATAGATATAGATCGTGTCCAAAAAGGGGTTTTGATCAGAGATGCGGTCATCCGGTACCTTGAAATGAAAGAGACCATCGATGATGTTTCACTCGATGGCAGAATAACAATACAGTCCTAAGCCATGATCAGGAGAGAATTTATAAGGAAGGGATTGAATGCTTCTGCATTTCTGGCTATAACGCCCTTTCACCGCTGGCCACGCGGAAGCGAGGACTTCGCAAAACTGACCATATTGCATACCAATGATACCCACAGCCGGATCGAGCCATTCCCTATGGATGGAAGTCGTAATGCAGGACTTGGCGGTGCCGCACGCAGAGCAGCGATTATTGACAGGATAAGGAAGGAGGAGGATCAGGTCTTGCTGCTTGATGCGGGTGATGTATTTCAAGGTACGCCTTATTTCAACAAGTTCCTGGGAGAACTGGAGTTCAAGTTGATGAGTCAGATGAAGTATGATGCCGCAACCATAGGCAATCACGACTTTGATGGAGGGATCGATAACCTTGCACATCAGATGCAGCATGCCTCTTTTCAAATGATCTCGTCGAACTATGACTTTGGAGATACCCCAATGGCTGACAAAGTTCTGTCATACCAGGTAATTGAAAAAGGCGGAGTAAAAATCGGCATTTGTGGTGCGGGGATTGAGCTGGATGGTTTGGTCGCGAGCAACTTGTATGGCAATACCCGTTATTTGGATCCTATCGGAAATGTCAACAATACAGCCAGTAAGCTTAAAAATGATCTGGGTTGTCATTACGTCATCTGTCTGTCTCATCTTGGTTACAGATACCGAAGTGACAAGGTGTCAGACGTCATTCTAGCCAAAGAGTCGGAGCATGTTGATCTGATCTTGGGTGGTCACACCCATACTTTTATGGAAGGACCTGACATACAGTTGAACAGGAAAGGGGAAGAAGTGGTGATCCACCAGGTCGGTTGGGCTGGCATACTCCTGGGTAGGGTCGATGTTGTCTTCGAGCGCAATTACAAATCACGATGTGTCACGTGCGAAGCACATCTTGTGAGCTAAATTTTTGGTAATTTTCACATGACAGATATATTTTATATAATATTTTTATATATATTCCAAGTTGAGAGAGACGAACTAAAAAAAATGAAGGGTGGCGCACCGGTTTGATTCCCGAAAAAAGATAAAATCACAGGCCGGATTAGTCATATGAATTCATAAAATTTTTTCACCTTTGTTATCCCGCGGATTGATCTACGCACTTTGTTTAGTGATACCTTTCCCTGACCGGTTTAACCGATAAAAGTTGGCATTTTTTTGAAGAATTGGTTTGTTTAACCGCTGTAATCGCTATTGCTGCATGAGAGATGTAAAGACCGTATGGAACAATTGTCTTGAGATCATTCGAAAGAACACCAATCCGAGTAGTTTCAAAACGTGGTTCGAGCCGATCAGAGCAGTGCGATTGGAGGACGATGTCCTCACCATCCAGGTGCCTAACAAGTTTTTCTATGAATGGATTGAGGAGCATTACATTGGACTTCTTAGAAAGGCCATACGTCAGGAGATCGGTGAACAAGGCGGTCTGGAGTACCAGATCCTTGTTGACGATCACAGGAAGATCACTCGACCCGGCGAACTGAAACAGAAGGAACAAGAGGATTTTGGCAAGTTAAAAGCCGAGCAGATCAAGAATCCTTTCGTAATACCTGGCATCAGGAAGGACAAGATAGATCCTCAGCTCAACATCAATTACACTTTTGATACCTTTATCGAAGGGGATTGCAACAGATTGGCAAGGTCAGCAGGTATTGCTGTGGCCAAGAGCGCCGGCAAATCTGCATTCAATCCTCTGTTTGTTTTTGGAGATGTTGGATTGGGAAAGACCCACCTTGCACAGGCCATCGGTAATGCTGTTTTGGAGAACAATAAGGATCGCGCTGTATTGTACGTTTCATCGGAGAAATTCACAAACCAGTTCATCCAGTCACTTAAGAATAATGCTATCGATGACTTTGTACATTTCTATCAAAATATAGATGTACTGATCATAGATGACATTCAGTTTCTTGCCAACCGGCATAAAACACAGGATATATTCTTCCATATTTTTAATCAGCTGCACCAAAGCGGAAGACAGATCGTGATCACTTCAGATCGTCCGGCCAAACAGCTTGATGGCATGGAGGAAAGGCTGATCTCCCGATTTAAATGGGGACTTAGTGCAGATCTGCATACACCTGACCTTGAGACCAGGATCGCTATCCTGGAATCCAAGATGTCCAAGGAAGGGATTGATCTTCCTGGAGATGTTGTGGAGTTCATCTGCTATAATATCCATAGTAATATCAGGGAGCTGGAAGGCGTGCTCATCTCATTGATCGCGCAAAGCACTCTCAACAGCAAGGAGGTCAATGTTACTCTCGCCAAGGAAGTGGTTCGCAATTTTGTGAAGCAGATCAATAAAGAAGTTACCGTCGAGAATATAAAGAGGCTGGTTGCCGAGCATTTTGATGTTCCGATAGAAAAGCTACAAGGCAAAACACGAAAGCGATCGATAGTCATTGCAAGGCAGTTGTCCATGTATCTGGCTAAAAATATGACCAACAAATCACTCAAGACCATTGGTGAAAATTTTGGAGGACGGGATCATAGTACGGTCATCTACTCCTGTAAGGCTGTGCAGGATCTGATCGATACGGATACTTTCATACGTGAAACCGTTACTGATCTGGAAAAAAAGATCAGCATGAGCCTGAATGCCTGAGGAACCCGAATACAGCTCAAAACCACATGTTATTTTATCTGAATTTGACCCGGTTTCTGAACAAACCTTTATATTTGTCGGCCGTTGAAAATGTGGTTGGCAGAACTTGATTTTCAATAGCCGAATGCCAAAAGCCAGAAGCTTAAACAGTGACGTGGGTGAGTGGCTTATCCCGACAATAAATGTCGGGATGCTAAACGGCAAATGAGTTTGTTGAAAGAAAAAATCCTGAAGTCTTGCCGAATTTCGACTTCAGAGCAAAAATGAAAAAGCCAGAAGCAAGGAGCCAGAAGCTTAAACGGTGACGTGGGTGAGTGGCTTAAACCACCGGTTTGCTAAACCGGCGTACTCGGAAACGGGTACCGGGGGTTCGAATCCCCCCGTCACCGCCAAGGGATAATCAGAGATGGTTATCCCTTTTTTTATATTACCGATAGGCAGAATGTTCTGTCAGATTAATGGCTCCGAGGTCCTTAATGTTCGGCTCGCTTGACCCGAATCTGCAATCTGATCTTTTTGCTTCCTTCCACATCAATTATTAGTTCAAGTTCATATCTCCAAGGTCCATGCCTGGTAGGTTTTAAAGTAAATTATGATCCAGGATCAACGGATGGATTTTCATGCAGATCATTCTTGAGTGTGATCGAAATCACTGACAACCGCACATATATGTATGATATTAGTGTCATATATTCATATTAATGAACTAAAAAAGATAGATTATGTACGTCAAACAAATGTATACCGGTTGCCTGGCGGAAGCCGCCTACTATATCGAAAGTAATGGTGAAGCTGCAATTATAGACCCACTGAGGGAAGTGGATCCATACATTGAAATGGCAAAGGAACGAGGTGCTAAGATCAAGTATGTGTTTGAGACGCACTTTCATGCTGATTTCGTTTCGGGTCATGTTGATTTGGCGGATAAAACAGGAGCAACCATCGTCTATGGTCCAACCACAATGGAGACAGGCTTTGATGCTTATATAGCCAAGGACAATGAGGAATTTAAGATCGGTGATCTCACCTTAAGGCTGTTACATACTCCAGGACATACAATGGAGAGTAGCTGTTACCTGCTGATTGATAAAGATGGGAAGAAGAGAGGCTTATTTACAGGTGATACGTTGTTCATAGGCGATGTGGGAAGGCCCGACCTTGCTCAAAAGGTGATAGAAGAACTCACCGAGGAAAAACTTGCCGCCCACCTTTATGATAGCCTGAGAAATAAGATCATGCCACTGGATGATGATATTATAGTCTATCCAGGACATGGTCAAGGTAGTGCGTGTGGCAAAATGATGAGTAGTGATACGACCGATACACTTGGCCATCAAAAACGCACGAATTATGCGCTGAAACCTGATATGACGAAGGCTGAATTCATCGAAGAACTCCTGACCGGTCTCACACCTCCTCCCGGTTATTTCCCTCAAAACGTGCTGATGAACATCAAGGGATACGAACATTTGGATGAGGTGATCGAGGAAGGTACGACACCATTACCTCCTCAACAATTCAGAACTCTTGCTGAGCAAGATGATGTCGCTATTATCGATACCCGAGATCCTGAAGTATTTGAAAAAGCATTCGTTCCCGGAAGTTGGAATGTTGGGTTGGATGGGGATTTCGCCCCATGGGTAGGCACCCTGCTCAAGGATGTCAATCAGAAGATAGTCTTCGTGAGTGAAGAGGGTAAAGAAGAAGAGGCTGTAACCAGGTTTGCCCGTGTAGGATTTGACAACGTGAAGGGTTACCTGGAGGGTGGTATTAAAGCATGGGAAAAGGCAGGATTTGATACAGAAGAGATCAAGTCGATGAAACCTGCTGAAATGAAGAAGAAAATGAAATCTGAAAATGACTGGAAGGTCCTGGATGTCAGACGTAACAGTGAATACGACAGCGAGCATGTGGTAGATGCACAGAATACTCCTCTTGACTATATAGAGAAGAATCTTTCAGAGGTAGATCCCGATAAAAAATACTTTGTACACTGCAAAGGAGGGTACCGTTCTATGATATTTTCCTCTATCCTCAAGTCCAAAGGTTATGACAACTTCATCAATGTAGATGGTGGATTTGATGCACTTAAGGAAAGTGAACTGTTCGAGACTACAGATTATGTCAGTCCGAAAACGATGCTATAATTGGATTAGATTGATTGGATTTAATTGGGGAGTTCCAGAGGTGTTAGGCCTCTGGGACTTTTTTAATTGTGCATGATGACATATCGAAAATAAAAAGGCTCCGGATCCGGAGCCTTTTTTCTACACAACTAAAAGCTGCACTAGAACCTTATCCCTGAAATTTGTTGGTTCACTCAAGGCCACCGCATTATATTAATACAAGGTGAACTGAGAAGGAGGAAGCTGTGTCCTTTCTTATTCACATCAAGGTACTATCAATTTCTTTTGGTGTTCGGGTTAACGAAGACACTCGAAACAGCATCTTCGTTAAACACCGAAACCGCACGGTTTGAAGGATATTTGGTGTTCCCTAAGTCTCTAATAATGTGTAGTTTCCGGGGT